>JAGRPN010000434.1 GCA_019449555.1 Ramlibacter sp. | reverse complement strand
CTTGGGCCGCGAGCTGAAGGGCTTGCGCGATCGGGGGGTGTTGATCGTGGGCAGCGGCAATATCGTGCACAACCTGCGCACGATGCAGTGGGACGCGGCGCCGAACCAGGCTTACGACTGGGCGATCGAGTTCGACACGAAGATCGCGGGCCGGATCGAGCAGGGCGAGCTCTCGGCGCTGGCGGATTTCCAGGAATTCGGCCAAACCGCGCAACTGGCCCACCCGACGTACGATCATTTCCTGCCGCTGCTTTACGCGGCGGGGGCGGTCGAGCCGGGCGAGTCCCCGCGCTTCTTCAACACCGGCTACCAGGGCGCATCGATCTCGATGCGCTCGGTGGTCTGGGGCTGACCGTTGCGGCGCTACTGGATCACTTTCGCGATCGAGGCGCAGACGTAATCGATGTTCTTGCTGTTCAGCGCGGCGACGCACATGCGGCCGGTGTCGGTGCCATAGACACTGAACTCGTTGCGCAGCCGTACCATCTGGTCCTTCGTGAGGCCCGAGTAGCTGAACATGCCGATCTGCTCGGTGATGAAGCTCATGTCCCGCTTGACGCCGGCAGCCTTGAGCTTTTCGACCAGGGAGATGCGCATCTGCTTGATGCGAAGGCGCATGTCGCCCAGCTCTTTTTCCCATAGTTTGCGCAGCTCGGGCGTATTGAGCACCATCGCCACCACCTGCCCGCCGTGCGTGGGCGGGTTGCTGTAGTTCGTGCGGATGACGATCTTGAGTTGGGAGAGCACCCGCGCCGCTTCTTCCTTGTTTTCGCAGAGCACGGACAGCGCGCCGACCCGCTCGCCGTAAAGGCTGAAGCTCTTGGAAAAAGAGGTGGAAACGAAGAAGTCCTGCCCCGACGCGACGAACTTGCCGATCACGGTGCCGTCCTCCTCGATCCCGTAGCCGAAGCCCTGGTACGCCATGTCCAGGAACGGCACGAGCTTGCGCGCCTTCACCGCGGCGATCACCTGGTCCCACTGCGCCGGGGTGATGTCGTAGCCCGTCGGGTTGTGGCAGCACGCGTGCAGCACGACGATGGTGCCTTCGGGCGCCACGTTCAGCGCCGTGAGCATGCCGTCGAAATCGATCCCGCGCTTGGCGGCGTTGTAGTACGGATACGCTTCGACGGTGAAGCCGGCCTGGCTGAACAGCGCGCGGTGGTTCTCCCAGCTCGGATCGCTGATGAGCACCTTGGCGCCCGGCTTGATCTTCTTGAGGAAGTCGGCGCCGACCTTCAGGCCGCCGGTGCCGCCCAACGCCTGGATCGTCGCCACGCGGCCGGACTTGACGGGCTCGCTTTCGGCCCCAAATACAAGGTTCTTCACGGCCGCGTCGTAGGCCGCGATACCGTCGATCGGCAGGTAGCCACGCGCCTTGGGCGCCTCCATCATCTGTTTTTCGGCCGCCTGCACGCATTGCAGCAGGGGCAATTTGCCGTTGTCGTCGTAATAGACCCCAACGCCGAGGTTGACTTTGTGCGGGTTGGCGTCGGCATTGAACTGCTCGTTGAGGCCCAGGATCGGGTCGCGCGGGGCCATTTCGACGGCATTGAACAGAGACATGGGGTTCCTTGGGAAGTTGTCAGTAGCAGGGCGCGCCGGGCTTGGTGTAGTCTGCGGGATGGACCTTCGGCTCGGCGTCCCCGCGATTCCGGCTGTCCCGCCGATTTTAATGCCTCACACAAGGGTCTTCCCGTAGTCTGTCATGTCAGAGATTTCTGAAATCCCGGAAAAAACCAAGGAAACAGAGCGCGGCGAGTTCATCAGCTTTCCCGGTTCCCCGTTCGAGCTGTTCCTGCCATATCCGCCGGCCGGCGACCAGCCCGCCGCCATCGAAAAGCTCGTGGAAGGCGTGCGCGACGGCGAGGTGTACCAGACGCTGTTGGGTGTGACCGGCTCGGGCAAGACCTTCACGATGGCCAACGTCATCGCCCGGCTGGGTCGCCCGGCGATCGTGTTCGCCCCGAACAAGACGCTGGCGGCGCAGTTGTACAGCGAGTTCCGCGAGTTCTTCCCGCACAACGCGGTGGAGTACTTCGTCAGCTACTACGACTATTACCAGCCCGAGGCGTACGTGCCGCAGCGCGACCTGTTCATCGAGAAGGACAGCTCGATCAACGAGCACATCGAGCAGATGCGCCTGTCGGCCACCAAGAGCGTGCTGGAGCGGCGCGACACGGTGATCGTCGCGACGGTGAGCGCGATCTACGGTATCGGCGCGCCGGAGGATTACACGCAGATGCGCTTCATCACCCGCGTGGGCGACAAGATCGGGCAGCGCGACATCATCTCGCAGCTGATCCGGATGCAATACAACCGCAACGAGCAGGATTTCTCGCGCGGGACGTTCCGGGTGCGCGGCGACACCATCGACAT
>JAGRPN010000433.1 GCA_019449555.1 Ramlibacter sp. | reverse complement strand
CGCTCGAGCGACGCGGGCTGGACGAGGACGACCTGATGGTGCCGGTGGCGGTGCTCTCCAGCGCGGAGCTGGGTGAGCTGATGGCGTCGCAGGACGTGGTTCTCTCTTTCTAGGACGCCACCATGCTGCACATCGTCAACAAGTCACCGCAACAGTCCTTGGCGCTGCAAAGCTGCCTGCGCGTGGCACAGGACGGCCACACCGTGCTGCTGATCGAGGATGCCGTGTACGCGGCGACCGCCGCCGGCGCCGACAGCTGCGGCTTGCGCGAGGCGCTGGGCCGGCTGAAGCTCTGTGTCCTGCTGCCCGACCTCGAGGCGCGCGGCATGGCCGCGCATCGCGCGGGCGGCGTCGAGCCCGTCGATTATCCCGGCTTCGTCGACCTCGTCGCCGGCCATTCCACCACCCAATCCTGGCTTTGAGCCATCTCAGGAGAAACCCATGCCCATCGAAATCAACGGCTCCAGCTACGAAACCGACGAGGAAGGTTATCTGGTCAACCTCTCCGACTGGAACGAGCAGCTCGCCAACCTGATCGCGAAAGCGGAGAACGTCGACATGACGCCCAACCACTGGGAGGTCGTCAACTTCCTGCGCGACTACTACAGCGAGTACCAGATCGCCCCGGCGGTGCGCGTGCTGACCAAGGCGATCGGCAAGCAGCTCGGGCCGGACAAGGGCAACAGCAAGTACCTGTACGAGCTGTTCCCGTACGGCCCGGCCAAGCAGGCCTGCAAGATCGCGGGCCTGCCCAAGCCGACCGGCTGCGTCTGACCCGCGGCGGCACCACCGGCTCCGGCAAAGCGTCGCGCGCCATGTCCGCACTCGCCGTCATCTACGCGGCCCTGCTGTACCTGTCGGTGGCAGTGCTGGTCGTCGGCGTCGCGCTGAAGATCCGCGGCTATGTGCGCACGCCCGCCCCGCTGAAGATCCCGACCACGCCGGCGCCGACGACCAATGCCGGCGTCGCGCTGCGCCTCGCCCGCGAAGTCGTGTTCTTCGAAAGCCTGTTCCGCTCGAGCAAATGGACCTGGATCTTCGGCTGGACTTTCCACGCGGCGCTGCTGCTGGTGCTGCTGCGGCACCTGCGCTATTTCCAGCAGCCGGTGTGGCCGCCGATCGTGCTGGTCCAGCCTCTGGGCGCCTATGCCGGCATCGCGATGGTGCTGGGGCTGGCGGGCTTGTGGGCCCGCCGCTGGCTGGTGGACCGGGTGCGCTATATCTCCACGCCGTCGGATCATCTGCACCTGGCGCTGCTGCTGGCCATCGGGGCGAGCGGCCTGGCGATGCGGTTCGTGAACCACACCGACATCGTCGCGGTGAAAGCCTTCGCGCTCGGGCTGATGCGCTTCGACCTGCAGCCGCTGCCGGCCGATGCGCCGCTATTGATCCACCTGGCCCTGGTGGCGCTGCTGATGATCGTCTTCCCGATCAGCAAACTGATGCACGGGCCGGGCCTGTTCTTCAGCCCCACGCGCAACCAGGCCGACACCGCGCGCGACCAGCGGCACCTGGCGCCCTGGGCCGCGGGCCTGGAACGCCGCGCCTGAGAAGGACGCCGACTTGGCCGCCGCAACCTTCGACACGCCCCGGCTCAAGCCGTACCCGGTGATCCCGCTCGTCGCCGTGGGCGCCATGGCTCACAGCAAGCCCTTCGTGGCATCGCCGGCGATCCAGGGCGCGATCGGTTTTCCCGGCGAGCTGGTGGAAGGCTGGGAGCAGCGCGCCGTCGCCAGGATGGGCGAGCTGCTGGACAAGTACCGGTCGCTGCGCGTCTATATGGACACGTGCGTGCACTGCGGCGCCTGCTCCGACAAGTGCCACTATTTCCTGGGCACGGGCGACCCGAAGAACATGCCGGTCGCCCGGCAGGACCTGATGCGCGCGGTGTACCGGCGCTATTTCACGTTCGCGGGCAAGCACTTCCCGAAACTGGTGGGCGCGGTCGACATGAGCAAGGACGTGCTCGACCAATGGTGGAGCTACTACAACCAGTGCTCCGAATGCCGGCGCTGTTCGGTGTTCTGCCCTTACGGCATCGACACCGCCGAGATCACGATGGCGGCGCGCGAGATCATGGACTCGGTCGGCCTGGGGCAGAAGTACGCCAACGAGATCATCGGCAAGGTCCACCGCCTCGGCAACAACCTGGGCATCCCGGAGCCGGCGCTGGCCGACACGCTGGCGGGCCTGGAAGAGGACACGAAGGAAGACACCGGCATCGACGTGCGCTTCCCGTTGGATGTCGAAGGCGCCGAGGTGCTGTTGATCACGCCCTCGGCCGATTTCTTCTCCGAACCCCATGTGGAAAGCCTGATCGGCTACGCCAAGGTGTTCCATGCGGCCGGCATCTCGTGGACGCTCAGCTCCAGGGCGAGCGAGGCGGCGAATTTCGCGCTCTTCATCGGCAACTACGAGCAGATGCGCAAGATCTCCCTGCGGGTGAAGGAAGAGGCGCAGCGGCTGGGCGTCAAGCGCATCGTCATCGGCGAATGCGGTCATGCGTGGCGCGTCGCCTACAGCTTCTGGAACACGCTGATCGGCCCGTTCGACTGGCTCGATCCGCGCTACCCCGTGCCGCAGCACATCTGCGAATTCACCCACGACCTCATCGGGCGGGGGGCGCTGAAGTTCGACAAGGAAAGGAACGACGACCGCATCATCACCTTCCACGATTCGTGCAACGTCGCGCGCGCTTCGCGCATGGGCAGCATGCCCGGCGGGCAGTTCATCATCCCGCGCGAGATCATCAAGGCGGTGGCCAACCGGTTCCACGACATGGCGCCGGAGACCATCCACGAGAGCACCTTCTGCTGCGGTGGCGGCGGCGGCCTGCTCACCGACGACCTGCTGGAGCTGCGCGTCAAGGGCGCGCTGCCCCGCATGGAAGCGCTCAAGAACGTCGTGGACCAGCACGGCGTCAATTTCATGGCCACGATCTGCGCGATCTGCAAGGCGCAGTTCAGCAAGGTGCTGCCCTACTACGGCTTCGACATGAGCATGGTCGGGGGCGTGCACCAGCTGGTGAGCAAGGCTATCCGGCTCGGCGAGCCACATTGAATCGACAGACAGAGAGCGAGGCACCCCATGGCCCACATCGTCATCCTCGGCGCCGGCATCGGCGGCATGCCCTGCGCCATCGAAATGCGCGACATGCTGCCCAAGCAGCACAGGATCACCGTCGTCAACGCGCTCGACTATTTCCAGTTCGTGCCCTCCAATCCCTGGCTGGCCGTGGGCTGGCGCAAGCGCGAGGAGGTGGTGATGCAGATCGCGCCGCTATTGGAGCGCAAGGGCGTCGGGTTCGTCGCCAAGGCGGCCGAGAAGATCGACGCCGACGCCAGCCGCCTCGTGCTGGAAGGCGGCGAGACGCTGGACTACGACTACCTCGTCATCACGACCGGGCCCAAGCTCAGCTTCGCCGAAGTCCCCGGATCGGGGCCGCACGGCGGCCACACCCATTCGGTGTGCGCCGTCGGGCATGCCGAAGCCTTCTGGGCCGACTACCAGGAATTCCTGAAGAACCCCGGCCCGGTGGTGGTCGGTGCCATGCCCGGTGCGAGCTGCTTCGGGCCGGCGTACGAGTTCGCGTTCATCCTCGACACTGACCTGCGCCGCAGGAAATTGCGCCACAAGGTGCCGATCACCTTCGTCACCAGAGAGCCCTACATCGGCCACCTGGGCCTGGGCGGCGTGGGCGACTCCAAGTCGCTGCTGGAGTCGGAGTTTCGCAACCACGACATCAAGTGGATCACCAACGCCAAGACGACGAAGGTGGAACCGAACAAGCTGTTCGTCACGCAGCTCGACGACCTGGGGCAGGTGTTCAAGGAGCACGAAATCCCGTTCAAGCTGTCGATGATGCTGCCGGCCTTCAAGGGCGTGGACGCGGTGGCGGCGGTGCCCAACCTGTGCAATCCGCGCGGCTTCGTGCTGATCGACGACTACCAGCGCAGCAAGGCCTACAAGAACATCTTTTCCGCGGGTGTGTGCGTGGCGATCCCGCCGGTGGAGGCGACGCCGGTGGCGACGGGCGCCCCGAAGACCGGCTACATGATCGAGACGATGGTCACGGCGATCGTGCACAACATTGCCGACGAACTGAACGGCAGCACCGCCAGCACCAAGGGCACCTGGAACGCGATCTGCCTGGCCGACATGGGCGACAACGGCATGGCGTTCGTGGCCTTGCCGCAGATCCCGCCGCGCAACGTGAACTGGTTCAAGAAAGGCAAATGGGTGCACTTCGCCAAGATCGCGTACGAGAAGTACTTCATGCGCAAGCTCAGGACCGGCACCTCCGAGCCGATCTACGAGAAGTACATCCTCAAGGCACTGGGCATCGTGCGTGTCATCAAGCACGGGCCTGGCCCGGCGCCAGTGCTCGCCCAGCCGGCGGTCACGGCCGCGGCCCGACCCACCGAACAGGAACCCACCCATGTCAGCCATCCCTGAGAACGTCCAGGCCCGCCCGCTCACCTTCCGCCGCTTCAAGGACGGCGACCACAAGCCGCGCGCCTGGCAGGAAGAGATCTTCGACGCCGACCATTCGCACAAGTGCCCGACCTACGTGCAGAGCACGCCGCCCTGCCAGGGCAGCTGCCCGTCGGGCGAGGATATCCGCGGCTACCTCAACATCGTGCGCGGCATCGAGAAGCCGCCGGCCGGCATGGCCTGGCAGGAGTACGCGTGGCGCCGGCTCACCGAGGCCAACCCGCTGCCGTCGGTGATGGGCCGCGTCTGCCCGGCGCCCTGCGAGTCGGGCTGCAACCGCAACGAAGTGGAGGATTACGTCGGTATCAACTCGGTCGAGCATTTCCTGGGTGAGTGGGCGATCGAGCACAAACTGGCGTTCCCGCAGCCCAGCGAACGCACCGGCAAGAAGGTGGCGGTGATCGGCGGCGGGCCGGCCGGCCTGTCGGCGGCCTACCAGCTGGCGCGCAAGGGCCATGCCGTCACCATCTTCGACGAGCGCGCCGAGCTCGGCGGCATGATGCGCTACGGCATCCCGGGCTTTCGCACGCCGCGCCAGGTGCTCGACGCGGAGATCCAGCGCATCCTCGACCTGGGCGTGCAGGCGCGGATGAACTGCCGCATCGGCACCGACGTGACGCTGGAGCAGTTGCGCTCCCAGTTCGACGCCGTGTTCCTGGGCCTGGGCGCCCAGGCCGGGCGGGCGCTGCCCGTGGAGGGCGCCGATGCGCCGAACTGCGTCACGGCCACCGCCTTCCTCAAGGCCTTCAACGACGGACGCATGCGCTATGTCGGCAAGCGCGTGGTGGTGGTAGGTGGCGGCGACACGTCGATCGACGTGGCCACGGTCGCTCGCCGCCTGGGCCATATCGAGCATGTGCATGAAAGCGACCTGCCCGAGCGCGTGATCGCCGGCCATGCCGCGCACGACGCCGCGTCGCTCTCGGCGCGGCAGGGCGCCGAAGTGACGCTGACCTCGGTGTTCGTTATCGACAAGATGCAGGCCAACAAGCACGAGATCGAGCAGGCGATGGCCGAGGGCATCGCGATTCGCGGCGGGCTGACACCGGTGGCGGTGATCCGCGACGCTTCGGGCCGCGCCACGGCGCTGCGCGTGGCGCAGTGCGAGGCCAAGCTCGCCGGCGGCCGGCTGGAAATCAAGGCCGTCCCGGGCACCGAAGAGGACATCGAGGCCGACCTGATCGTTTCGGCGATCGGCCAGGCGGTGGACTTCAGCGGCCTGGAAAGTCTCAACAACGGCAAGGGCGGCATCAGCGCGGACAGGAACTACCAGGTGCAGGGCCAGCCGGGCATGTTCGTCGGCGGCGACGTGGTGCGGCCGCACCTGCTCACGACGGCGATCGGCCACGGCGCGATCGCCGCCGACGGGATCGATCGCCACCTGCGCAGCGAGGCGCTCGACAAGCGGCCGAAGATCGACGTGCACAGCTTCGACCTGGTGCGCAAGATCGTGGAAAAGGGCCTGCCGACCGAGACGATCAACGCGCCGCTGCGCGGCACCGACCGCAGCGCCGGCGCGATCCACAACTACGAGAACCGCTCGGAGCGGTACGTGATCCCCAGCACCGAGCTGTTCCTGGGCCACTTCCAGTACACGCCGCGCAACCGGCGCAAGGTGCTCACGCTGACGAAAGAAGAGGCACTGGATAACTTCGAGGAGCGGATGCTGCCGCTGCTGGAAGCGCAAGCGCAAGCCGAAGCGAAACGATGCATGAGCTGCGGCCAGTGCTTCGAGTGCGACAACTGCGTCGTGTACTGCCCGCAGACGGCGGTGTTCAAGGTGCCCAAGTCCAAGGCCACCACCGGCCGCTACGTGGATACCGACTACAGCAAGTGCGTGGGCTGCCACATCTGCAAGGACGTGTGTCCGACCGGCTACATCCAGATGGGATTGGGAGAGTAGGCGTGCGCGCTGCGCTCGTCCTCGCCTGCCTGCTCGCCGCCACGGCTGCCGCCGCGCAGCCCGTGATCGAGCGCGCGACGAAGGGGGCGCAATGCGTCGCCGACCCGGCGTTCATGCGGCGCAACCACATGGACCTGATGAAGCACCAGCGCGACGACACGGTCCACGCCGGCATGCGCGCCGGCAAGTTCAGTCTCAAGGGCTGCGTCGAATGCCACGCCGGCCGCGAGACCGGCAGCGTCGCCCAGGCGCAGACCGATTTCTGCGTGAGCTGCCACAGTTACGCGGCGGTGAAGATCGACTGCTTCGAATGCCACGCATCGAAGCCGGGGGGCGCGGGGATTGCGAAGGCGACCGGCGCCGTCCGCCTCGCTGGAGCTGCCAAGTGAGCGGACGCCGCGGCTTTCTCGCCGTCGCCGCCGCGGGGTTGGGCGGGATCGTGCTCGCGCCTGGGGTGCGGCTGATCGAGATCGCGCGTGCCGAGACGCCGCAGGTGGCGCTGAAGCCGGGCGTTCGCTGGGGCATGCTGATCGACGCGACGAAGTGCGCGCCGGGCTGCGACGATTGCGTCAAGGCCTGCCGCACGGAAAACGGCCTGCCCGATGGCACGCGCCCCACCGACGCGCAGTGGGTACGCAAGATCGAGATCCGGGAAATCCGCACCGGCCGCACCGCATCGGCCCCGGTGATGTGCCAGCACTGCGCCGAGCCGCCCTGTGTCGACGTCTGCCCGACCGGCGCCTCGTTCAAGCGCGCCGACGGCATCGTGCTGGTGGATCGCCACGCCTGCATCGGCTGCCGCTATTGCATGATGGCCTGCCCCTACAAGGCGCGCTCCTTCGTGCACGAACCGCTGGACAGCCAGCAGCCCGACGTGCCGCGCGGCAAAGGCTGCGTGGAAGGCTGCACGATGTGTGTGCATCGGCTGGACAGCGGCCAGAAGGTGACGGCCTGCGCCGAAGCGTGCGCGAAGGCCGGCCACGACGCGATCGTGTTCGGCGACCTCAACGATCCGGCCAGCGAAATCTCGCGGCGCGTGCGCGAGTGGAACACCACCCAATTGCGCGCCGACCTCGGGGTCGATCCCGCCGTGCGCTATCGCGGAGTGTAGGCATGCACAGCGTTCGCTCCACCCGCATTTTCTGGCTGCTCGCCACGCTCGGCGGCGCGGTGGCCGCCATCGGCGTGGGCGCCGCCCATCTGATGGAGTCGCACGGACACGTCATCACCGGGATGGGCAACGAGGTGGTCTGGGGGCTGCCGCACGTGTTCGCGATCTTCATGATCGTCGCCGCTTCGGGCGTGCTGAACATGGCGTCGGTCGGGTCGGTGTTCGGCCAGAGCGCCTACAAGGCGCGCGCACGCTTGTCCGGCCTGCTTTCGCTGGCGCTGCTCGCCGGCGGCCTGATGGTGCTGATGCTGGACCTCGGACGCCCCGACCGCGTGATCGTCGCCGCCACGCATTACAACTTCCGCTCCGTGTTCGCATGGAACGTGTTCCTCTACTCGGGCATGGCCGCGGTCGTCGTGGTCTATCTCTGGACGATGCTCGAGCCGGCGCTGGGCCGCTGGTCCAAGGCGGCGGGGATCGGCGCGCTCGTGTGGCGGTTCGTGCTCACCACCGGCACCGGCTCGATTTTCGGGTTCCTGGTCGCGCGGCAGGCTTACCAGTCGGCGGTGCTGGCGCCGCTGTTCATCCTGCTGTCGCTCGCCTGGGGCCTGGCCGTGTTCCTGCTCGTTCAGGCGGTCGCCTATGCAGGCAGCGGGCGCAATTGGCAGCCCGAGGTGCGCGAGCGCATCGCGCGCCTGTTGGGCATCTTCGTCGCAGCCAGCCTGTACTTCGTGGCCGTGCAGCACATGACGGCCCTGTACGAGACGCGGCGCGCCGGCTTCGAAGCGTTCTTCCTGCTGGGGCAGGGCGGCGGCGCGCGCTACGCGCTGCTGTTCTGGCTGGGGTATGTATTGCTCGGGTCGGTGGCGCCGCTGCTGCTGCTGTTGCATCCGCGGCTTCGCGGCGACCGCGGTGTGATTGCCGCAAGCGCGCTGGTCGTGCTCGGCGCGTTCGCGTGGCTGTTCGCTTTCATTGTCGGCGGGCAGGCGTTCCCGCTGGACATCTTTCCCGGCCACGCGGTGACCAGCAGCTTCGGCGACGGCGTCGTGGCCGCCTACCAGCCCAGCCTGCCCGAGCTGCTGCTGGGCATCGGCGGCGTGGGCGCAGCGTTCCTGATCACGGTCGTCGGGATGCGCCAGTTCGACATGATGCCGGCCGACCCCGCGCCCCTGCCGCGCAAAGCCTGACCATGGACCGCCTGCTCGTTTCCGCGCCGCACAAGTCCTCGGGCAAGACCACGGTCAGCATCGGCCTGTGCGCGGCGCTTGCCGCCGCCGGAACCCGCGTGCAGCCGTTCAAGAAGGGACCCGATTACATCGATCCGATGTGGCTCGCCCGCGCCGCCGGCCGCGCCTGCCTCAACCTCGATCCGTACCTGATGGACGACGATGCGCTGGTGCGCTGCTTCCGCCAGGGACTGCACGGCGCCGAGCTGGCGCTGGTGGAGGGCAACAAGGGCTTGCACGACGGCATGGCGCTGGACGGCAGCAACAGCAACGCCGCGCTGGCGCGCCGCCTCGCTCTGCCGGTGCTGCTGGTGGTGGATGCGCGCGGCATGACGCGCGGCGTCGCACCGCTGTTGCTCGGGTTCCAGGCGTTCGAGCGCGACATCCGTATCGGCGGGGTGATCCTCAACCGGGTCGGCGGCTCGCGCCATGAGGGCAAGTTGCGGGCGGCGATCGAGTGCTACACGGACATCCCGGTGCTGGGCGCCGTGGCGGAAGACGCCCGGCTGGTGATGGACGAGCGCCATCTGGGCCTGGTGACCTGCCCGGAACTCGGCGACGCGCGGGAGCGAGTCCAGGAGATGGGCCGGATCGTCGGCGGCCAGGTCGACCTGCCGGCAGTGCGCGCCGCGGCGGCATCGGCGGGCGCGGGCTTCGAGCCGCTGCAGCCGGCCGTGCGCGTGACAGCGGATCTGCGCATCGGCATTGCCCGGGACCGCGCGTTCAGCTTCTATTACCCCGACGACCTCGCGGCGCTGGAAGCGGCCGGCGCCGAGCTCGTGCCGTTCGACACCTTGCGCGACACGCGGCTGCCGGACGTCGATGGCCTGTTCATCGGCGGCGGTTTTCCCGAGACGTGCATGGCGCAGCTGGAGGCCAACGTCGCGATGCGCACCGCGGTGCGCGAAGCGATCGAGGACGGCCTGCCGGCGTACGCGGAGTGCGGCGGGCTGATGTACCTGGCGCGCACCATCCAGTGGCAGGGCCGCAGCGCGCGCATGGCCGGCGTGATTCCGGGCGACGCGGTGATGCGGTCGCGCCCGGTGGGACGCGGCTATGTGCACCTGCGCGAAACCGCCGCGATGCCGTGGCCCGGCGGCGGCGCGGGCAGGCCGGTGCAGGGGCATGAGTTCCACCATTCGAGTCTGGAGAACCTGCCGGCAGGCCTGGTTTTCGGCTGGCAAGTGGAGCGCGGACACGGCATCGACGGCCGCAACGACGGGCTGGCGCTGCACAACCTCGTGGCCTCGTATGCGCACCTGCGCAGCGGGGCGGGATCGCATTGGGCGGCGCGTTACGTGGCGTTCGTGCGTGACCGCCGAGCGCGGCGCGCGAGTCGCGCAATCGACGAAGCCTTCGCATTGGAGTGACGATGGAGAGGCACTTGCACAACGCATTGCAGCGCTCGATCCGTGTCGGCGAGCGCGAAATCGCCACGGATGGCGAAGGTTACCTGCGCAACCTGCAGGACTGGTCCGAGGACTTCGCCCGCGCCCTGGCACGCGAGGAGGGGCTCACGCTCACGCCCGAGCACTGGGAAGTGATCCGCTTCCTGCGCGAACACTACCAGCACCACGGCGTGCAGGCGCAGGTGCGGTTGATGATCCTCCACTTCACGAAAGTGATGGGGCCGCAGCGGGGCAGCAACCACTACCTGCACGAGCTCTTCCCGATCGGCGGGCCGCAGAAGCAGGGCAACCGGCTGGCGGGCTTGCTGCGGACCAAGGGCGAACATTGAAAGGAAGCGGCATGTCATTCCACGTAACTGGCGCCGCCGCGCAGGAGATCCTCGCGGCGGCCGGGCGCAGCGGCGCGGCCGGCATGGCGCTGCGTGTGGCGGCCAGGCGCACGCCCGAAGGCATCGCCTACGACATGGGGTTCGACGAAGCCGTGCCCGATGACGAGGTGGCCGTGTTCGACGGCCTCACGGTCCTGGTCGCCGCCGCGAGCCGGCCGTTGCTGGCGCAAACGGTGCTCGACTACGTGGAGCTCGACGCGGGCGAGCGCGATTTCATCTTCGTGTCGCCGCAACAGGGCGGGTGCGCGACGCAAGCCAGGCAGTGCGGCAGCGGCGGCTGTTCGGGCTGCGCCTGAAAAGAGAAGCGGAGAGCAAGCATGAATTCGTTCGTCGACCTGAATACGATGCTCGCCGCCTGCCGCGCGAGTTGCGGCACCGTCTACCTGGTGGGCGCCGGCCCCGGCGATCAGGAGCTACTGACGCTGCGAGCCGCGCGGCTGTTGGCTCAGGCGGACGTCGTCGTGTACGACCATCTGGTGGGTCCGGACGTGCTGGCCATGATCCGGCCGCAGGCGCGGCGCGTCTATGTCGGCAAGGAGCGCAGCCGCCACACGCTGGGGCAGGAGGGTATCAATGCGATGCTGGCGCGGCTGGCGCGCGAACACCCGTGCGTGGTGCGCCTCAAGGGCGGCGATCCCTTCGTGTTCGGGCGCGGCGGCGAGGAACTGCAGGCGCTGGCCGCCGAGGGCGTGCCGTTCGAGGTCGTGCCGGGCGTCACCGCCGGCTGCGGCGTCGCCGCCTACGCCGGCATTCCGCTGACGCACCGCGACTACGCGCACAGCTGCATGTTCGTGGCCGGCCACCTGAAGGACGGCAGCTGCAACCTGGACTGGCCGGCCCTCGCGCGGCGGCGCCAGACCGTGGTGATCTACATGGGCCTGGCGGGCCTGCCCGTGATCTGCCGGGAGCTCGTCGCGCATGGCCTACCCGCCGACTGGCCTGCCGCCGTGGTGGAGCAGGGCACCTTGCTTGACCAGCGCGTGGTGACCGGCACGCTCGCCTCGCTGCCTGCCGCGGTGGAGGAGGCCGGCCTGGAATCGCCTTGCCTCACGATCGTCGGCGAGGTGGTGCGCCTGCGCGAGCAGCTCGCCTGGTTCGAGCCGCGCGGCGACGGCGCCGCGGCTGTCGAAGCGCCGCGTGCGGTGGTTGCCGGCTGAGTCGCTCGCGGAAGGCTGGGCCCCGCAGCCAGGCCTCACGCCGACGCAGTTTCGCTCTTGCCTCGGCGCAGGCGCTGCCACGCGTTGGCGAGCGCGGCGGCCGCCGCCTCGACCTGGGCGTGCGTGGTCATCCAGCCGACGGACAGCCGCACCGCACCCGCGGCACGCGCCGGCCCGAAACCCATCGCCGCGAGCACGCCGCTGACGGTATCGAGTTCCGAATGGCATGCCGAGCCCACGGAGGCAGCCAGAATGGAGCCGACCTCGCTGAGCAGTTCCCGCCCGCTGACCGCGGGAAACGAGACATGCAGGGTATTGGGCAAGCGGTGCTCGGGGTGGCCGTTCAGCATCAGCCCGGGAATGGATTCGCGCAGGCGCTGGTGCAGCAGGTCGCGCAGCTGCTTCGAGTGGTGCTGGGCCTGCGCGAGGCGATCACGCGCCAGCTGGGCCGCTACACCGAAGCCGACGATGGCGGGGACGTTCTCCGTGCCCGGCCGCAGTTCATGCTCCTGTTCCGCACCGTGCAGCACCGATCGGATCGGCGTGCCGGCGCGCACGTACAGCGCGCCAATGCCCTTGGGCGCATAGAACTTGTGCCCCGCCAGCGTCAGGAGGTCGACACCGAGCGCTGCGATGTCCAGCGGAATCTTGCCTGCCGCCTGCGCCGCGTCCGTGTGGAGCAGCACGGACTTCCGTCTGGTGATTGCTGCGATCTCCGCAATCGGCTCGATGCTGCCAACCTCGTTGTTCGCGCACATCACCGAGACGAGCGCCGTGTCCGGCCGCAACGCCTCTGCGATGTCGAACGGCGACACGAGCCCGTACTCGTCCACCGGCACCACCGAGAGGTCCCAGCCTTCTTGCGCGAGGTATTTCGCCGGCGCCATCACGGCCGGATGCTCGACGGCACTGATGACGAGGTGGCGCTTGCTCCTGCCCAGCGCTCTTGCCACGCCGAGCAAGGCCAGGTTGTTGGCCTCGGTCGCGCAGCCGGTGAAGAACACTTCAGAAGGCGAAGCGCCAATCAGGTCGGCAACGCGTTGGCGCGCCTGCATCACCGCATCCCGGGCGACATGTCCATAGGCGTGCGACGACGATGGATTGCCGAAAGCTTCGTGCAAGAACGGTTGCATGGCCTCGGCGACCTCCGGCGCCACCGGTGTGGTCGCGTTGTAGTCCAGGTAGATGGGTTGGGCTTTCATTTCAGAACACCAGGACCTTGTCCGCCTGGACGGTCCACTCGGCCAGCGCTTTCAGCGTGCTGCGTCGCGCGCCTTCGACGATGTCTTCGTTGCGCAATCCGCGCGCGTCCATGCAGGTGCCGCACAACCCGACTTCGGCGCCGGCCATGCGGACCATGTCGCCCGCGTTGTAATACCCCTGCGGGACCGTCTGCCCCGCCCTGGCGCAGCCGACGGCATCCCCCATCAGGAAGACGCGCACGCTTTGCCCTTCGGTCCTGGACAGCGCCTTGGCCAGACGCAGCGCGTTGTAGCTGCGTTCCGTCCCGTACGGCCCGTCGTTGAGGATGAATAGAGTGTTCATGGTTTCTTTTTCCCCGGCCTGCAGTCGAGCTGCATCGGCCCACTAGCCAATAATCTAATGATGTTTGGATTGTAGACTGCCCCGGCTTCAGGGCTTCTGGTGCGTGTCAATAGCTGTAAACGGCCGTCCTGTTTTCGTCCAGCGTGCAGGACAATCTAAAATTCGTTAGAGTATCGATCATGAGAGAAGTCAAGAACCACCTGTACGAGCAGGTCGCCCGGATCGGCAAGGCCCTGGCCAGCCCGAAGCGCCTGGAACTGATCGAGCTGCTGTGCCAGGGCGAGAAGAGTGTCGACACCCTGGCTGCGCAATCGGGGATGAGCCTGAAGCTCGCGAGTTCGCACCTGAGGGAATTGCGGCTTGCGCAGCTGGTGGAAACGCGCAAGGAAGGCAAATACGTGGTGTACCGGCTCGCGGGTTCGGGCGTCGCGGACCTGTGGGTGCACCTGCGTTCCGAGGCCGAGGAGCGATTGGTCGAACTGCAGATGGCGCTGGCGTCGCTGGTGGAGCGCAAGGACCCGCTCGAGCGCCTCGATCGGGCAGCCATCCTGCGCAAGGCGCGTGCCGGCGAGGTCGTGGTCCTGGATGTCCGGCCGTCCGAGGAATTCCGCAGCGCGCATCTGCCGCACGCCCGCTCCGTGCCGCTCCAGGAACTGAAGAAGCGCCTGACGGACCTGCCGAAGGACGTACCGGTGGTGGCCTATTGCCGCGGCCCCTTCTGCCTGTTGGCGAAATCGGCCGTGGACCTGCTGCGCAAGAAGGGCTACCAGGCGTTCCATCTCGCCGACGGCGTGGCCGAGTGGCGGGCCCGCGGCCTGCCCATCGAGCAATAGCCATTTCAACGAGACCCACCATGTTTTTCAAGCAACGGGCAGCTGCCAACGCAACCTTGTCGTACTTCTTCGGCTGCGCGGGCAAGGCCAAGGCCGTCGCGGTCGACGTCGTCGCGGGTGACGAGGACTGGTTCATCGCCGAAGCCCAGAAGGCCGGCGCTCGCATCGCTTACGTGATCGACACCCACGTGCACGCGGACCATTACTCCGGCGGGCCGGAGCTGGCCCGGCGCACCGGTGCGCCGTACTGTGTGCACGAAAGCAACCAGGGCCGTGTGTCCTTCGATTTCGAGCCGCTGCGCGATGGCCAGCGGCTCGAGGCCGGTAATGTATTGGTGGACGTTGTGCATACGCCCGGCCACACGCCCGACAGCGTGTGCCTGCTGGTGCGTGACATGCGGCGGGGCGACGAACCCTGGTTCGTCGTCACCGGCGATACGCTCTTCGTCGGCGCGGTCGGCCGCCCGGATCTGGCCGGGCGCGAGCGCGAGATGGCGGGCCAGCTGTACGACAGCCTGCGGACCAAGCTGCTCGCCTTGCCGCCTGAACTTGAAATCTATCCTGGCCATCAGGCGGGCAGCGCGTGCGGCGCGGGGCTGTCCGGCAAGCCCGCTTCCACCATCGCGTTCGAGCGGCGCTTCAACCCGATGTTGTCGATGACGCGCCAGGCGTTCGTCGATGCGCTCGTGGCCGATATTCCCCCGCAGCCGGCGGATATGGCTCGCATTGTCGAGGCGAACCTGCGCGGTTCAGCGCCGCAAGCAGCGGCCGCCTGATGGACTTCGGTATCCGCGCGAACCTGGGGCAGGTGCTGCAGCAGCTGCTGCAGGTGCTGCTCGTGGGGCTGACCATCGGCATGATGCGCAACGTCGTCCCTGCGCTGGCCGAAACCGAGTTCGGTGTGCCACGGGGCTCCTTCATGCTGCTGGTGGCGTTCGTGGTCGCCTTCGGCTTCGTGAAGGGCGCCATGAACTTCGTGGCGGGACGACTGGCGGAGCGGCTCGGCCGCCGGCTCGTGCTGCTGGTGGGCTGGCTGGTGGCGCTGCCGATTCCGCTGATGGTCTACTTCGCGAACTCGTGGAGCTGGATCGTTGCGGCCACCGTCCTGCTCGGCGTCAACCAGGGCCTCACATGGTCCATGACGCAAACCGCCAAGCTGGACCTCACGCGCGCGGATCAGCGCGGCCTGGTCATCGGGCTCAACGAATTTTCCGGCTATCTCGGCGTCGCCGTCGCGGGGGTGATCACCGGTTACGCCGCATCGCTATGGGGTCCTCGCTCCGGTCTGCTCTGGTTCGGCGCCATCGTGATCGGAGCGGCCACGCTGCTGGCGTGGCTTGCCGTGGCGGAGACGCTGCCGTGGGCCCATGCGGAAGTGAAGCGCCATGCGTCGCCTTCGCCGCAGGCGCTGCGGCCCCGCTATCCCGCAGGTGTCAGCGCGCAGCCGACCACTCGCGAGATGTTCGCTCTGATGAGTTGGGGCGACCGGCGCATGGCGGCCCTCTGCCAGGCCGGCCTCGTGGAAAAATTCGTCGACGCGCTCGTATGGGTCTTCTGGCCCGTGTTCCTGCACCAGCGGGGCGTCAGCCTGCCGGGCATCGGCTGGATCGTGGGCGTCTATGGGTTCACGTGGGGCGCGGCCCAGTTCTTCACCGGCAAGCTGTCGGATCGTTTCGGGCGGCACCTGCTCAACTCATGGGGCATGTGGATCTGCGGCGCCGGCGTGGCGCTGATGCCGCTCGGATCGAATGCCTCGTGGTGGAGCATGTCCGCCGTGATCGCAGGCCTGGGCATGGCGATGCTGTATCCCAACCTGAGCGCCGCCGTCGCCGACATCGCGCACCCGAACTGGCGAGCCTCGGCGATCGGCATCTACCGTTTCTGGCGTGATCTCGGGTACGGCATCGGCGGCCTGGGCCTGGGCGCTGCGGCGGTGCTGGGCGGCAACCTGGAAAGCGCCTTCTGGTTCGTCGCCCTGGCCATGGCCCTCTCGGGTGCCGCGCTCTATCGGTGGGGAGAGGAGACCCACCCGCGGCTCAATCCCGCGCATTGACCTTTCTTCCGGCTAGCGCGCCTTCGCCGCGCGCGCTTCCACGGCGAACACCGCGGCCTCCACGCGCGAGCTCAGGTTCAACTTGGACAGGATGTGCCGCACGTGCAGCTTCACCGTGTCGTGGCTGATCTCCAGCGCGCGGGCGATGGTCTTGTTGCTTTCGCCGCGCGCGAGGTGCTCCAGGATCTCCAGTTCGCGCTCGGTGAGGGAGGCCAGCAGGTCCTGGCGCTCGCCGCCGGGCGCGCCGTGCTGCAGCATCTGCGCGAGCTTGAGCATGAGCGAGGGCGCCACCACCAGTTCGCCGCGGGCGGCGCGCCCGATGGCCGCGATCACGTCCTCCGGTTCCATGTCCTTGAGCAGGTAGCCGCGCACGCCCAGCCGCAGCGCGGCCGCCAGGTCCTCCTGCGCGTCGCTCATGGTCAGGATCAGCGCCGGCGTTTCGAAGCCGGCGGCGCGCAGCCGGCGGAGCAGCGCCAGCCCGTCGATGGACGGCATGCGCAGGTCGAGCACCAGCAGGTCCGGCTGGTGTTCCTGCAATAGCGTGGGCACCTGCTCCGCGTCGCCCGTGGCGGCGGCCACCTGCATCTGGCCGCGCTGGTTCAGCAGGTCGGTGAGCCCGCTACGGCACAAGGAATGGTCCTCGACGAGGATGATCTTCAATGGCTGGTTCACGCGGCTTCTCCCGGCGCCTTGGCAAGCGGCAGCGCCAGCCGCACCACGGTCCCACCGCCGCACCGCTGCGAGACGCTCAGCTCGGCTCCCAGGCGCTGCGCGCGCTCGCGCATGATCTGGAGGCCGTGGTGGCCCGGCTCGCCTGTTGCAGCCGTGGCGCCGACGCCGTCGTCCTCGATGCGGAATTCGGCGCCGGCCAGCGTCGGCTCGACGCTGAGCCAGCCGTGCCGCGCACGCGCGTGGCGTTCCACGTTCGCCAGCGCTTCCTGCACGATGTGATAGACCTCGGCCTCGTCGCGTTCGGGCAGATGCAGTTGCGGCATCCGGTTGTCCACCTGCAGGGCGATACCCGTGCGCATGCCGAAGCGCGTGGCCAGCGCCTGCAATGCGGCGCCCAGTCCGTCGGGATCGCTGCCCGTGCGGAAGTGGGTGATGATCTCGCGCAGCCCGGTGTGCGCTTCGCCCAGCGTTTCGCGCACTTCCTCCAGGTACCGCAGGGCCTTGCCTTCCTCGCGGGCCTGGATCGCGTCGCCCAATAGCGGCAGCCGCATCTTCACGAAGCCCAGGCTTTGCGCCAAGGCGTCGTGCACCTCGCCGGCCATGCGCTGGCGCTCGCGCACGACGGTGGCATGCATGTTTTCCGCCTCCAGGCGCAGGTGGTCCAGCGCGAGTCCGAGCAGTTCGCCCACCGAGCGAAGCAGCGCCGCGACCTCCGCCGACGGTTCCTCGCCGTGGGTGTAGAACAGGTTGTACACGCCCAGCACGCGGCCCTTGTGCTGCAGGGGCACGGCGAGCGCGCCATGGCAGTCGCGGCCGAAGTACTCGCCCTGGCTGCGCCGCGCGCAAGTGGCGAGGTCGTTGGACCAGACCACGCGCCCCTCGCCGGCGGCATGGCCGCAAAAACCGCAATTGCGGTCCACGGAATGCTCGAGCTCGCGCACGTCCGGCGCGAGCCCGATGCTGCTGATGAGTTCGAACTTGTCGCCTTCGGGCGAAAGCAGGCGCACCGCGCCGCCCTGCGCCTGGGACCGGCGCACGACCGGCTCGAGGAAGCTGTCGAGCAGTTCTCGCACTTCCTGGCCGGCGGCGAGGCTCGCCGTGATCTCGGCGAGGATGGCGGGGTCGGCGGCGCGCATGGCGCTGAGATGGGGCAAGGGTGGGACGGTGAACGTGGCGGGACGCGATGGCAGGCTGGCGCTCGGATTCAAACGGGTTTGCATCGGTCCGGCCATCGGGAGTATCCCTGAAGAGTAACTGTAGCCCGGATGCGCCAGAAATCCAGTGGTGCCATGCATACCCACTATGGGTAATGCCCGATCCCCCCTTTGCGGCTATAGACGCGCTCGCCCCGCGCTGCGCTAATCGCACCCAGCGTTGAAGCCGACCGACCGCGCCCTCCTTGCGGTGTCGCGCCGCCGCAAGAGAGAGACCCGCTCATGCCCGTGACACCGCCGCCGGACCGATCCCCTGCGCCACGCAGCCGCGTCGCCGCGCCGCAAGCGCGCGGCCAGGACGGCGCCGCCCGGACATGAGTGGTCGACTGCCCGCATGAGCGACGCTCTCTCGTACCTGGTGCGCTCGCGTCCCGAGGCGATGGGGCACTACTTCGCGTTCCTCAAGGACTGCGGCAGCCGGCTCGACCCGAAGACGCGCAACCTGATCTCCGTGATCACCAAAGTGCATGCGCAGACCGAGCGGGGACTGCGCCAGTACCTGGCGCGGGCGCTGCGCGAAGGCTGCACCGCCGGCGAAGTGCTCGACGCGCTGCTGGCGGCATTTCCGGCGCTGGGGCTCGCGAAGATCGTGTGGGCGATCGACGTGATCCTCGCGCTCGACTTGCCCGAGTTCAGCGGCGCCGCCGCCACGCCGCAGTGGCATGACGTCGCGGCAACCCGCAGCATCCGGCTGGGGCACACGCGGCGCGTCGAATGCGACGGACGGGCGGTGTTCGCCCACCGCGGCGCGCGGGGCTGGCGCGTGTACGACAGCCGCTGCCCGCACCAGGACACCGATATCGCGCAGCTCGACGCCGACGGCAACACATTGGCTTGCCCGCGCCACGGCTGGCGGTTCGACGTGCGTTCGGGTGCCTGCACGGCCGAGGGCGACAAGCCGCTGCGCGAGCGCGAGTGCCGCGTCGTCAACGGCCGCCTGCAGGCGTATTGGTGAAGCCGCCGCGCCCGCCACCCCGACCGCAACCGCACCGCTTTTTCCACCCAGAACGAGGAGACATCCGATGACGAATTTCAAACGCCTGACCCGGCTCACGCCGCTCGCGGCGGCCCTCGTGGCCGTGCCGGCGCTTGCCACCAACGGCTATTTCGCGCATGGCTACGGCCTCAAGGCCAAGGGCATGGCGGGCGCATCGACCGCGATGGCCCAGGACAGCCTGGGCGGCGCGACCAATCCCGCAAGCATGGTCTGGTCGGGCTCCCGCCTGGACGTCGGCGTCGATTTGTTCAGCCCGTGGCGCGACGCAACGCGCAGCGGCGCCGGCTTCGCGACCCTCAACGGCAGCGTGGAAAGCGACCGCAACTACTTCCTGATCCCGGAGTTCGGCTACAACCGCATGATCAACACCACCCTGTCGGCGGGTGTGAGCGTGTACGGCAACGGCGGGATGAACACCACCTACCCGCAAGGCAATTTCAACTGTGGTGGCGGCGCCGCAAACATGCTGTGCGGCCGGGGCGCTCTGGGCGTGGACCTGATGCAACTGATCGTGGCCCCCACGGTCGCATACAAGTTCCATCCGGATCACTCGATCGGCGCTTCGGTGCTGCTGGGCTACCAGCGATTCAAGGCGGATGGGCTCCAGGCCTTCGACAACGCCCCCGGTTTTCCTCCCTTCACGCAAAGTCCGGGCAACGTGACCAACAGAGGCCACGACAATTCCACCGGCGTCGGTGTGCGCATCGGCTACTTCGGCCGGATCGCCGATCGCGTCAACGTGGGCGTGGCCTACGCGCCGAAGATGAACATGAGCCGCTTCGACAAGTACGCCGGCCTGTTCGCCGGCAATGGCGATTTCGATATCCCGGCGAACTACAGCGCGGGCGTTTCGTTCTCGCCGGTGCCCGCGTGGACGGTGGCCGCGGACTACCAGCGCATCAACTACTCGGGCGTCGCGTCGGTGGGCAATCCGAGCTCGGCGCTCGCTCCGCTGGGCGCGGCGAACGGCCCCGGCTTCGGCTGGCGCGACATCAACGTCTACAAGCTCG
Organism: Ramlibacter sp.; assembly: GCA_019449555.1. Lineage (GTDB taxonomy): Bacteria > Pseudomonadota > Gammaproteobacteria > Burkholderiales > Burkholderiaceae_C > Ramlibacter. The sequence continues at coordinate 18,521 of JAGRPN010000433.1, read as the reverse complement.
GCGTCGCATGGCAGATGAACAGCCGCCTCACGCTGCGCGCGGGCTACAACCACAACGACAACCCGATCCGGTCGTCCGACGTCACTTTCAACATCCTCGCGCCGGGCGTGATGACCAGCCATTACACGGTCGGATTCACCCAGGCGATGGGCAACGACAGCGAATTCACCGGCGCCTTCATGTTCGCGCGGCGCGGCAGCGTGAGCGGACCGTCCATGTTCAACGCCGTGCTCGGCCCGGGCGCCGGCGGCAACGAGACCATCCGCATGCGCGAGTTCTCCATCGGCCTGGGCTGGAGCAAGAAGTTCTGATGCCGCTGCACGACCCGCTCGGCCCGCCGTACGCCTCGGCTGGCACGCAGGTGAAGACCACCACCTGCTACATGTGCGCCTGCCGCTGCGGCATCCGCGTGCACCTGCGGGACGGCGAGATCCGCTACATCGACGGCAATCCGGAGCATCCCATCAACCAGGGCGTGATCTGCGCCAAGGGTTCCGCCGGCATCATGAAGCAGCTCTCGCCCGCGCGGCTGACGCAGCCGCTGCTGCGCAAGGCGGGCAGCGAACGCGGTGCGGGCGAATTTGAGCCGATCTCGTGGGAGCGCGCCTTCGAGCTGCTGGAAGAGCGGCTGTCGCGCATCCGCGCTACCGACCCGAAGCGGTTCGCGCTGTTCACGGGCCGCGACCAGATGCAGGCGCTCACCGGGCTGTTCGCGCGGCAGTTCGGCACGCCGAATTACGCGGCGCACGGCGGCTTCTGTTCGGTGAACATGGCGGCCGGGATGATCTATTCCGTTGGCGGCAGCTTCTGGGAGTTCGGCGGGCCCGACCTCGAGCGGGCGAAACTGTTCGTGATGCTCGGCACCGCCGAGGACCATCACAGCAATCCGATGAAGGCGGCGCTCGCGCGCTTCAAGCGTTCGGGCGGGCGGTTCATCTCCGTGAACCCGGTGCGCACCGGCTATTCGGCGATCGCCGACGAATGGATTCCGATCAAGCCCGGCACCGACGGGGCGCTGCTGATGGCACTTTTGAGCGAGTTGATCCGCTGCGGGCGCGTCGACCGGGCGTTCCTCAAGCGCTTCACGAATGCGCCGCAACTGGTGGTGCTCGACGACGGCGAGCGCGAGGGCTTGTTCGCGTTCGACGCGGCGGCCGGGCCGGCGCCGGACGGCCGGCATCCGCACAACAAGCTGGTCTGGGACCGCATCGCGAACCGGGCCGTCGCCGCGTATCCCGAGGGGATTGCGGAGGGCGCCGACCCCGCGCTGGAAGGACGCTTCACGCTGGCCGACGGCACGCGCGTCGCCCCCGCATTCCAATTGCTGATCGATCGCGTGCGGGATTGCACCCCGGCATGGGCAGCGGCCATAACCGGCATCCCCGCCGAGCGGATCGCACAATTGGCGCGCGAGCTGGGGGAGACGGCGCTGCAGCACGCGTTCGAACTTCCCATTGCGTGGACCGATGCGTGGGGCAAGCACCATGCGACGACGCAAGCGAGGCCGGTCGCATTCCACGCGATGCGCGGGCTGGCCGCGCACTCGAACGGCTTCCAGACCGTGCGCGCGCTGGCGGTGCTCATGACCGTGCTCGGCACCATCGACGCGCCGGGGGGCTTTCGCCACAAGGCGCCGTACCCGCGCCACATCGTGCCCAATTACCGCGCGTTCAATGCGCCCGACCAGATCCAGCCGAACACGCCGCTGAACGCGGCGCCGCTCGGTTTCCCGGCCAGCCCCGAGGAACTGGCGATCCTCGACGACGGCACGCCGATGCGCATCGACCACGCGTTCTCGTGGGAGTACCCGCTGGCCGCGCATGGCCTGATGCACAACGTGCTGGCCAACGCCGCCCGGGGCGACCCCTACCGGATCGACATGCTGTTGCTGTTCATGGCCAACATGGCGTGGAACTCCAGCATGGACCCGATGAGGTCGCGCGAGATGCTCACGCGCCGGGGCGATGACGGCGAATACATGATCCCGTTCGTGGCGGTCTGCGACACGTTCCAGAGCGAGACCGTGGCCTTCGCCGACCTGGTGCTGCCCGATACCACCTATCTCGAGCGGCACGACGTGATGAGCATGCTCGACCGGCCGATCTCCGAATTCGACGGCCCGGTCGATTCGGTGCGGGTGCCGGTCGTCGCTCCGCCGCCTGGCTGCAAGCCGTTCCAGGAAGTGCTGGTCGAGCTGGCGTCGCGGCTGAAATTGCCGGCGTTCACCACACCCGAAGGCGCGCGCAAGTTCAGCGGCTACCAGGACTTCATCGTCAATTTCCAGGCCCAGCCCGGCGTGGGCTTTCTCATGGGATGGCGCGGCGCGGGCGGCAGCGAGCCGCTGCGCGGCGCACCCAACCCGAAGCAGTGGGAGATGTACGCAGCCAACAACTGCGTGTTCCAGTACCACCTGCCGGAGGGCATGCAGTACATGCGCAACTGGAATCGCGCCTACCTGGATTTCGCGCAGGCCAAGGGCTGGCGGCAGAAGAACGACCCGATCCAGCTCGCGATCTATTCCGACTGCCTGCAAAGCTTCCGCCTCGCGGCGCAGGGCAAGACGAGCGGCCGGCAGCCGCCCGAGCACCTGCGCGAGCGCATCGCCACCTACTTCGATCCGTTGCCGTTCTGGTATCCGCCATTGGAAGACGCGGCCACCGATCGCGGCGCGTATCCGCTCAATGCGGTGACGCAGCGGCCGATGGCGATGTACCACTCGTGGGACTCGCAGAACGCGTGGCTGCGGCAGATCCACAGCCACAACTACCTGCACGTGCATCCGGCCACCGCGCAGGCCGCGGGCGTGGCCGACGGCGATTGGGCGTGGGTCGAGAGCCGCTGGGGCAAAGTGCGCTGCCGGCTGCGCTACAGCGAAGCCGTCGAGCCGGGCACGGTGTGGACCTGGAATGCGATCGGCAAGGGCCGCGGCGCGTGGCGGCTGGACGCCGACGCCGACGAATCGCGCAGCGGCTTCCTGCTGAACCACCTGATCTCGAGCGAGCTGCCCGCACCGGGCGTGCCGCGCTCGCGCATCAGCAACAGCGATCCCGTCACCGGCCAGGCCGGCTGGTACGACGTGCGCGTTCGCATCCGCCCCGCCGCCGCGGACGAGCCGCACGAGAGCTTTCCGCAAGTGGCGGCGGTGCCGGCGGCACCCGGCACGCGCGAGCGCCCGCCGCAGCGGCTGGCCTACTTTGCCGGCAGGAGGAATCGATGAAGGGATCCGAACCTTCCGGGCCGACGCTGGCGCGCCAGCTCGCGCTGGTGATCGACCTGGACGTGTGCGTCGGCTGCCAGGCCTGCGTGACGTCGTGCAAGCAGTGGAACACCTCCGGCGCGGCGGGGCCGCTCGCCGATGAGTCCGCTTATGGGGCGGGGCCGACGGGCACCTTCTTCAATCGCGTGCAGACCTACGAGGCGGGCACCTTCCCCGCGACCGACACGGTCCACTTCCCCAAGAGCTGCCTGCACTGCCAGGACCCGCCATGCGTGCCCGTCTGCCCCACCGGTGCCAGCTACAAGCGCAAGCAGGACGGCATCGTGCTGGTGGACTACGACAAGTGCATCGGTTGCAAGTACTGCTCGTGGGCCTGCCCGTACGGCGCGCGCGAGTTCGACGAAGAACGCCGCGTGATGACCAAGTGCACGCTGTGCGTGGACCGTATCCATGACCCGGCGCTGCCGCCGGCCGATCGACTGCCCGCGTGCGTGAAGGCGTGCCCCACTGGCGCGCGCCTGTTCGGCGACGTCAACGATCCGCACTCGCAGGTGTCACAGGCGATCGCGCAGCGGGGCGGGTACGCGCTGATGCCTGAATGGGAAACGCGGCCCGCCAATCGTTACCTGCCGCGGCGCTCGCCGGCGGCGCAGCCCGCGGACCCGTCGCCATGAATCCAGCCTGGTCCGTCGTGTTCTTCACCGTGCTCGCCGGCTTCGGGCAGGGGCTGGCCGTGTGCCTGTCCGTGGCGGTGCTGGGCGGTGCGCTGTCGTCCTCCAATGTCTTGCTCGCGCGCGGGCTGGGGCTGGCCATTGCGCTGCTGGTGATCGGCCTGGCCGCGTCGTTCTTCCATCTCGCGCGGCCGCTGCGGGCGTGGCGGGCGGCGGCCATGTGGCGCACCTCGTGGCTCTCGCGCGAGGTGATCGTGCTGCCCGCGCTGATCGGCGTGCTCGCGCTGTGGTGGCTGGCCCTTGTGGCGGGCCGCGGCGGCGTGGCGGTTGCCGTGCTGTTCCCGCTGGCGGCGATCGTGCTGGCGATCGTGCTGTGGGTGTGCACCGGCATGATCTACGCCGGCATCCGGTTCATCCAGGAGTGGGCGCACCCGCTCACGCCCGTCAATTACACACTGATCGGCCTTTCGTCCGGCATGGTGCTCGCGGCCGGGCTTGCCGCCGTAGCCGGCGAAGCGCGCCTGCTCGCCGTGGTGGGCCCGGCGGCGATCGTCGTCACGCTGGCCGCAGGCGCGGCGCGCGTGGCGAGCTTGCGGCGCAACGCCGCGCTCAAGCCCCGCTCCACATTGCAGTCGGCCACCGGCATCCATGCGCGGCGGCTGGTGCAGATGTCCATGGGCATGTCGGCGGGCAGCTTCAACACGCGCGAATTCTTTCACCGGCTCGGCGCGCAGGCGTTGCGGCGCGTCACATGGATGGCGGTGCTGTTCGGCTTCGCGCTGCCGCTGGCGCTGCTCGCGTGGGGCTGGGGCACTGCCTCGCCGATGCCCTGGGTGATGGCGCTGCTCGTGCAGGCGGCGGGGCTCCTGGCCGAACGCTGGGTCTTCTTCGCGCAGGCGCGCCACCCGCAGAACCTCTATTACCAGCGCGTTTCGTGACCTTGCTGACGCAGCGAGCGCGCCGCGATGTGAGATAGTTCATCGCATGTTCGGACGTTTGACTTCGATAGCCGCGCTGCGGTGGGCCTTCTGGTCGTGCGCGGTCGTTGTGCTCGTGCTGGCGCTCATCCCGCCCAGCCGCTACATGCCCTCGACGCCGTGGGACAAGCTCAATCATGCATTGGCATTCGCGGTGCTTGCCGTGCTGGCGATCTGGTCGTATCGCACTCGCGTCGCGGTGATGCTGACCGGACTGTTGGTTTACGGCGGGCTGATCGAATTGCTCCAGGGCCTCACCCCGTACCGCAGCGCGGAATGGGGCGACTGGCTCGCCGACGCCGTCGGTCTCGCCCTCGGCTGGCAGTTGGCGCGCATGACGGCGCGTGCCCGACGGCCCGCCGAATCCGCCGAGTAGGAATCAACCTACACCTCCGCGAGAAGTTTGCTGCTAAACGGCGGGGCGTGCTCCGACTACGCTCGGCGGCAAATGCCAAATCCACTGCCGATGCCCAAAGATCACCTGCCTGCCCCACGCACGGGGCATGGCGCGGCCAGCGTGATTCCGCACCTGAACGACAGGTTCGAGCTGGAACCGGCCCAGCTCAACGAAACCACGCCGCCGCAACCGGACGGCGAGGACGAAACCGCCGCCGACCAAGGCGAAGTCGACCAGGGCAATTGCGACTGACGCCGCGGCGCGCCACTCTAATTCGACTTGAACATCGCGGGCTGCAACAGGCCCGTGCCGCCGCCGCGCGAGCGCTCGTCGCGCGGCGCCAACTGATCGGCCTTGGCGCTCCAGCGCTGGGACAGGTTGGAGAAGATCATCCGGCATTCCGCCGTGAAGCAATCCTGTTCGCGCAGCGTGCCCAGGTTCCTGGCGATCTTGCGTGCGATGAGATAGCGGTGCGCCGGTGCGCCCGTCTGCATGAACGCGGTCATCAGCGACAGCGTGGCCATCCAGAGCGCGGCGCAGGCGCGGCTGAGGGCGAGGGCGTCGGCATTCATCGCGGCCCCCTCGCACGGCGTCGTGCGGCTTGGGAAGTTTTCATGAAGCGGCTCCTTGCGGAAGACTCGAGTCATCCTAGGTGAGCCGGCGCGCTCGTCCTGTCAGTCCCAGGACCCAAGGGGGGCCCGCCGTTTCCTACAGCGGGCCGGATCGGCCGCGTTGCACGGCCGCGAACAGAGAGGGAGAGGTCAGCGGGCTTCCGAGCCGGCGCTGGCCGCGGGGCCGGTGCCGACGCTGTCGCTGCGGGCGTGGCGCTTGCGGCCCGCGGCGCGTGCTTCCTCGCTGCTGAATTCGTGGGCGTGGCCGCTCTGGTGGGCCGCCCGGCCGCCCAGGCTCGCGATTTCGCGCTGGCGCTGCGGGTCCATCGCGGCGAAGCCTCGCAGGCTGCGGCGCGGCGTCGTCGGCCCGCTGGTGTTGCTCTGCGCCGAGGTGTTTTCTAAAGCCATGTGGATCCTTTCGAACGTGGGTTGAAAGAGTCCGGTCTGTGCAAGCTTCGTGCCCGTGCGTTTTCCCCTGTTTTGGCCCACTTACGGGCCTCCGCGGCCGCTCGGCGGTAAATCTTGCCGCAAGCCGGGCTGCGCTACATGCCGTATTCCTTGAGCCGGTTGTACAGCGTCTTGAGGCTCACCCCCAATGCGGCCGCCGTGCGCTCTTTCTGGTGCCCGAAGTGCTCCAGGGTGGCCAGGATCATCTGCCGCTCCATCGCCGCGAGCGGCGTGCCCACCGTCACTTCGAGGGTGGTGCTCGAAGCGACGCGCACGGGATCGACCAGCACGTCGCGCGGCAGCCACTGGTCGCCCACTTCGCCGCCGGCCGTCATCACCCAGGCGCGCTGCAGCACGTTGCGCAGCTCGCGCACGTTGCCCGGCCAGCGGTACTGCGCCAGCCGCTCCAGCGCCGCCGGCGAGGCGCGCTTCATCGAGCCTTCGCGCTCGCCGATCTCCCGCAGGAAATGCGTCACCAGCAGCGGCAGGTCTTCGCGCCGCTCGCGCAGCGGCGGCAATTGCACCGGGAACACGTTGAGCCGGTAGAACAGGTCTTCGCGCAGTTCACCGCGCGCCACCGCCTGCATCGGGTCGCGGTTGCTCGCCGCGATCACGCGCACGTCGGTTTCCTGCGGCGTGGACGAGCCCACCCGCATGAACGTGCCCGTCTCCAGTACCCGCAGCAATTTGACCTGCAGCGCGAGCGGCATCTCCGTGATTTCGTCCAGGAACAGCGTGCCGCCGTGGGCCCGCTCGAAGAAACCCTGGTGCTGGCGCTCGGCGCCGGTGAAGCTGCCGCGCTCGTGGCCGAAGATCTCGCTCTCGATCAGGTGCGGCGAGATCGCGCCGCAGTTCACCGCGAGGAACGGGCGCGCGCGGCGCCGGCTGAGGTCGTGCACGGTGCGCGCCACCAGTTCCTTGCCCGTGCCGCTCTCGCCCGTGACGAACACGGTGACCGACGTGCCGGCCACGCGCGCGATCTGCTCGTACACCACCTGCATCGGTTCCGACCGGCCCACCAGGTGGCCGAAGCGGCCGGTGCGCCGCAGGTCCTCGGTGAGCGTGTCGACTTCCGCGCGCAGCACCGACGGGCGTGTGACGCGCGACAGGATGCTGTGGAGCTGCTTCGCGCTCACCGGCTTGATCAGGTAGTCGGCCGCGCCATAGCGCAGCGCCTGGATCGACGTCTCCAGCGACGCGTGCCCCGTCATGAGCACCACTTCGGAGTTGCCGATCAGGTCCTGCTCGTCGAGCAGGCTCATGCCGTTGCCGTCGGGCAGCCGCAGGTCCAGCAGCACCAGGTCGGGTTGCTGCAACGCCATCTGCCGCCGCGCATCGTTGAGCGAGCGCGCGGTTGCGGCCGAGAAGCCTTCGGTGGTGACGAGCGCCGCCATCATCCGGGCGGAATCGGCGTCGTCCTCGACGATCAGTGCGTGCCCCATTGTTCTTTGCTTTCCTCTTGCAAGGGTCCCCTCGCAGGGCCCGGTTCATTATTCAGCCGTGCCGGACGGATGTGCTGTAACACAAGGTGAGAACTCTTCAATCACCGCTCAGGCTCGCACGCAACTGGTGGCGATCCACCGGCTTGACGAGGTACGCGTCGAACCCCGCCACCATTGCCGCCTGGGCATCCCGTTCCGCGCCGTAGCCCGACAGTGCGATCAGCCGGCCCGCGTAACCTGCCGCGCGGGCATGACGGGCGAGGTCGAAACCCGTCAGGCCCGGCAGCCCGATGTCCACGATCGAAACCTCCGGCTTGAGATGGAGCAGGCGCGTCAGGCCTTCCACCCCATCGGCCGCCGTGCTGACGGTGTGCCCGTCCAGTTCGAGCTTGGAGCGCAGCGCCGACAGCAGGTCGTCGTTGTCCTCCACCACGAGCACCTGGCGGCGCCGCGACGGGGGCAGCGCCTCGGCATCGTGCAGTGGCGCTGGCGCGATCGCCGGCAGCCGGACGGTGAAGCGGCTGCCGTGGCTGGAGCTTTCCGCGCCGACGCTGCCGCCGTGCAACTCGACGAGCCTGCGCACCAGCGTCAGCCCGATGCCCAGTCCACCGGCCGGGCGGTGCAACGGCCGCTCGCCTTGCACGAACAAGTCGAAGATGCGCGGCAGCAGGGCGGGCGGGATGCCGATGCCGGCGTCCTGCACCACAAGCACGGCGCTATCGCCTTCCTGATGCACATCGACCTGGATCGCGCCATCGCGAGGCGTGTATTTCACGGCGTTGGTCAGCAGGTTCGTGACCACCTGCTCGATTCGCACGGCGTCGCCGTCGACCCAGGCATCCTGCAGCTCGAGCCGAACCGAATGCTCCTTGGCCTCGCCCGTGAGCGCCAGCGTCTCGCGCACCCGCTGCACCACCGCAGCCACATTGACGGGCTGCCGCGCGAGCAGGATCTTGCCGGCGATGACGCGGCCGACGTCGAGCAGGTCGTTCATCATGTGCGCCAGGTTGCGGGTCTGGCGCCCGATGATCGCGCGCGCTTCGCCGGCCGTCGCGCTGTCGGCGTTGGCGGTGTCGAGCACGTCGGCGGCCGCGGAGATGGCGCCTAGCGGATTGCGCAGCTCGTGGCTGAGCATGGTGAGGAATTCGTCCTTGGCCCGGCTGGCCGCCTCGGCTTCGCGGCGTGCCGCCAGGGCGCGTTCCGTGAGTTGGGCGCGCGCGCGCTCGGACTGCTTCTGGTCCGTCATGTCCACCGTGACGCCGATCATCTGCGATGCGCGGCCGTCGCTGTCGTAGCGCAGCAGGATACGGCTGGACAGCCAGCGCGCCGGGGGCACGCAATACTCGAGTGTTTCCTTTTCCCGCCGCAGCGCGCAAACGGTCCAAAACTCGCGCTCCACCCGCTCGCGGTCGGCCGGATCGATGAGGGCGTACCAGCGCTGCAGCCCGCCGGCGGGCAGTTGGTCGATCCCGAACAATTTGCATTGGCCCGGCGTCCACGTCAGGCGGTCGTTCGCGAAACGGTAGTGGAAGAAGCCCACATGGCCGGCTTCCTGGGCCAGGTCCATCAGCCGCTGGCTTTCGCGCAACTGCTGGTCGGTGGCGAGCAGTCGCGCCTCGACCAGCTTGCGTTGCGTGATGTCCACCAGCGCGCTCACCGCGCCGCGGGGCCGGCCGCCCGCATCGCGCAGCGGCACCGCGTTGGCGATGACGAAGGTCGAAGGACGGCCCTCGATGGCGATTTCCAGCTCCATGCCCGCCACGGTTTCGCCGAGCGCGGCCGCGCGCTGCAAAGGCTGCTGCCCCGGGGCCAGCACGCGGCCTTCGTGCAGCACACGCACGCTGCCGGCCTTGCGCGACCCGCCGATCAGGGCGTCCATCGCCGCGTTGTGCGAGATCACGCGGCAGGCCGGGTCCTGGGCGAAAGCCATCCCGATCGGGCTGCTGTTGAACAGGATTTCGAATTCCTGCGCCTTCGCCAGCAGCAAATCGCGCGCCGCCGCATCACGCTCGCGCGCCCGCAGGAGCGCGTCGCGCAGCAATGCGACCTCGTGCACCGCGATGCGTGCCGGCAAGCCGCCCGGTCCTTGCGTGGCCAGCTGGTGCAGCGGCCGCGCGACCCGCCGGGCCGCGGCGGCGGCCAGGAACAAACCGAGCAGCAGGCTGCCGCCACCGGTCGACAGCGCCGCGATCATCGCGCGGCGGTGCGCGGCCTCGATCGGCGCGGCGGGCAGGGTGACGCGCACCTGCCAGCGCGCCATCGGCACCGCATTCCATGCCGCGTACGCAGCACGGCCGCCGACGTCGGTCAGCCGCTGCACGCCGGCAGGATGATCGCGGGCGGCGGCGGCCGCTTGCGGCGGCAAGGCCGTCGTCGAGGTCGGCGCAGCGCCGGGCGAATAGGCGATCAGGCGGTCCTGCGCGTCGAGCAGGCTGGCGTGGGCACCCGCGGGCACGCTGGCGGTGGCCACCAGCTGATGCCACGCGGCCTCGCCGATACGCGCTCCGATCACATAGCGGATTGCTCCGTTGTTTGTGACCGGCAGCGCCACGCCGATCGCACGGCGGCCGGTGGGCGCTGCGGCAAGGCTGTCCACCACGGGCCGCGATTGCCGCACCACCTGCCGGTGAAGCTCGCGCAGGGAGGCGTTTGCATCGGGAAGCTGCGCCGGGGGCCCCGCGCTGTCGAACAGGAGGATGCCGTCGGGGCCGAGCACGAACATGCTGTCCCAGTCGCGGCGCGGCCGCCAGTTCGCCAGCTCGCTGGACGCCGGCAGCTCGCCTTCGCGCAGCGCGTTGGCCTGCGACAGCACCGCCAGCGCATCGATCGAGGAAGCCAGTTCGCGCTCCACGGCCTGAGCCAGCGCGGCGGCGGAACGGGCCAGGTCGTCCTCGAGCTGCGCCTGCTCGCTGTGCACATCCGCGAAGATCTGGAAGATCATCAGCGCCGCGACCGGCAAGGTCGCCAGCAGGATCACGGCGGTCAGGTGGGTGCGCAGCGAAGCGGCCGGCCAGGAGGATTCCAACCGCTCTTTGAATCGTTGCAGCGCGCGCATTGTCGAGGTCCGGACCGGGAGGCTGAGGGTACACGCAGCCGGGCGAAAAAGGGTCCGGGCGCTACCAAACGTAACCGGCACCGATGTTGCTGCTTTCGCGGGAACTCTGGAGCGTCCCCATGCAGCTGGATTCCATCGAAGCGTCCCAGGCGGCTCATGTCCCCCAGTTGCGCGCGGCCACTTCGTTCTATGCCCGCACAGTGGTGGATCCGCGAGGACGCGTGCTGGGGAGCATCAGCGATCTCGTGCTCGACCTCGAGCGCGGCCGGATCGCCTACGCTGTGCTTGCCGTGGGGGGATTCGTGGGTATCGGCGAGCGCCTGTTCGCCGTTCCTTGGGACGCCTTGCGCGCCTGCGGTCAGCAATTCGTTCTCGATCGCGGGCAGGATGCGCTCGAGTCCGCTCCCGCTTTCGATCGCGAACACGGGCCGCTGGCGGCATACGGTTGGCAAGAGCGCAAGCAAGCGCAGGACGAGCCGCGCCCGACACCGGCAATGAAGCCGCAGGTCTTGCCGTAATTCGTACATTGCACGCGGTGCCCGCCTGTCGGCAGGAGCGGCGGCGCGGCGTGCCCGGCGCATCCGTGTAGGAAACGTCCGGCAGACCGGTGCCGGCAAACCGACAACAATGCGGGCTCCTTAGGGGCCACCGCGGCAAGTTGCCGGCCGCGAGCCGGCCTCGCGATTCCGATCCGTTTCCAAAAGAGCCTTCCGAAAGGCAACAGGGCGAGGATGGCCGCCGGCTGCACCTGATGCGATGCCGGCGTTTTGTTGCAGATGCCGAATCAGCCGGAGCGTCCCACACGTGACTATTCGCGTACTGTTGGTCGAAGATGACCGGAGAGTCCATGACATCGTCGCCAGGTTGCTCGAGAGCGTCGGCGACCTGAAGCCGGTTTCCACCGTCACGACCGAAGCCGAGGCCAACCTGTGGTTGGAGGAGAACCCGCACGGCTGGGATCTTGCCGTGATCGACCTGATCCTCGACGCCGGGACGGGGATGGGCGTACTGGCCAAATGCCGCTCGTGGGCCAGCCACGGCAAAGCCGTGGTATTGAGCAGCTACCTGTCGCCCGCGATCGAAAAGCACTGCCTGGCGCTCGGCGCGGATGCCGTGTTCCACAAGGCGCACGACATGCCGCGGTTCATCGCGTTCTGTTCCGCTCTGGCCTGACCGGAAGGGGCCCTTTTTCTGCTCTAGACTCGGGCCCATGAAGCTCGACGTTCCGCCCGCAATCTCGACGCCGGCCGAGGCGCAGTGGGTGGAAGGCGAGCTGGCGCGCAGTCTCATGCTCACTGCCCGCAACACGCAAGTGCTGGCGCTGTTCCTCATCCCGATTTTCATCGGTGTGCTCTGGGGCGACGTGGCGGTGAGCTCGCTGCTGCTCTGGGCTTTCGCCGCCGTGGCGGTGGCGGCGGCGCGCTTTGCCATCATCCGGAAGTACGTTCACGAGGTGATGAGCGGCGACGCCGCCGAGCACGTCGCATTCTTCAACCGCTACCGGCTGCTGTGGCCTGCGAGCGCGCTGGTCTGGGGCCTTTCCACGCTGCTGTATTTCGATCGCTCGTCACTGGCGGACCAGTTCATCTGCTGGCTGATGCTGGCGGGGCTCGCGATGTTCTCGATCAACAGCCTGTCGAGCCACCTGGCCACGCTGCGGGCGTACCTGGACACGCTGGCGATCACCGCGCTGGCCGTGATGCTGTGGCGCATCGGGGTGGAACTGCGGTTCCGCGAATCCAGCGATCACTACTACGTGATCGCACTGCTCGTGATTTTCTGGCAGGTGCTGCGCCAGGCCGGGCTGCGGCTGCACGAGACGCACCGCCGGAACTTCGAGCTGCAATACCGCAACAACCAGTTGATCGAATCGCTCACGCGCCAGACGCAGGCCGCGCTCGATGCCGTCGAGATCAAGAACCGGTTCCTCGCCAGCGCCGCCCACGACATCCGCCAGCCCGTGCATGCCTTGAGCCTGTACGCCGACTGGCTGGGCAGCGAACCGGAGCTGGTGCACGAGATCGCGCCCAAGATCGTGGAATCGACCAAGGCCGTGAACGCGCTGTTCGATTCGCTGTTCGACCTGGTGCGCCTCGACTCGGGCAAGATCAAATTGAACATCGAACCGGTGGATCTCGGCCAGTTGCTGCACGACCTGGAGCTGCAGTACCGGCCGCTGGCGCAGGCCAAGGGGTTGCGGTTCCACGTGCATGTCGCGCCGGGCACCGTGCTGTCGGATGCGATCCTGCTGCGGCGCATCGTCGGCAACCTGGTTTCCAACGCCGTGAAGTACACCGAGCGCGGCGGCGTGCTGCTGGCTTCGCGCTTCACGGTGGAAGGGCGGCGCATCGAGGTGTGGGACACCGGCGTGGGCATCGCGCCGGTGCACCAGCGGGAAATTTTCCGGGAGTTCTACAAGGTGCCGAGCCACGCCGGCACGGAAGACGGTTTCGGGCTGGGGCTGTACATCGTGGCGCGCCTGTCGGCCATCCTCGGCCACCCGCTCAGCCTGGCTTCGCGGCCGGGCCACGGGACCGTGTTTCGCCTGACGCTCAAGCCCACGGATGCGCAGGAGGCGGCCGACCGCGCGGCGGCCTTCGGCGGCTCAGCTGGTCAGCATGCCGTGGGTACGGGCGTAGTGGATGGTCTGGGTACGGCTTTTCACGCCTAGCCGGCGGAACAGGCGCCACAGGTGCACCTTGACGGTGTGCTCGCTGATCCCGAGCTCGTCCGCGATCTCGCGGTTGGACAAGCCGCGGTCCAACATCACGATCAATTGCTTCTGGCGCTTGGACAACTTGTTGTCCGTCGGCGTGAGTTCCTCGAAACCGCCGTCCGCCGTGAGCAGCGCGCGCAGCGCATTCCCGATTTCCTGGGCCCCGGCCGACTTCTCGATGTAGATGTCCGCGCCGGCCTCGATGCACTGTTCCTCGGCGTCGGCGGCGGGCGAAGCCGATAACACCGCCAGCGGCGTATCGCCGAAGCGGTTCTTCAGTTCGTGGATGCCGGAAGTGCCGGTGGTGTCCGGCAGTTTCAGGTCCAGGCAGATCAGGTCGGGCGGGCCGTGCTGCTTGACGGCGGCTTCCACTCCGCCGATGCGGTCCAGTTCGACGACGTTGGCGCCGGGGCGCAGGCGCCTCATCAGCATGACGACGGCCTCACGCATGAGCGGGTGATCGTCGATCACGTATACGCACATCGGCTTCGAATTCTTGATTTCGGGGGTCATAAGAAGTAAGGATAACTCCGAATGGGGTCGGTTGGCGAATGTCGAGCTATTAGCATGCCAACGATCAATCGCCCTGCGCCAACGTCCGCAAGGCAGCCTCGACGTCGCCGGCCACCACACCCGGGGCCAATTGCAGAGCGGACCCGCCGGCGCCGAACCCGCTTTTCTTCAGTTGCGCGACGGTGCGGCCCGCCTGCTGCGGCGACTCGAATCCCGTGCTTTGCGCCAGCAGCCGGCCGTCGGCATCGACCAGCTTGAAATAATGCCGGCCGTCGGCTTCCCGGTACTGCTTGAAGACCGGCAGCGCGGCCTTGGCCGCCTTGGCGCTGGCCGGCACGGCCCTGGATGCGAGATGGCGCAAGCCGACCGCCGAGCGCAGTTCGGCCATGAAGGGCCTGGCCAGCGCGCGCGCCTTGTCCACGCCTTCGCGCAGGATCCGCTCCAGTTCGGCGGGATTGCCCACCAGCGCGTCGTGCCGTTCGCGCATCGGCGCGATCTCGCGGTCGATGCGCTCGAACAGCAATTGCTTGGCCTCGCCCCAAGCGATGCCGTCCGCGTAGGCGCGCCGCAGCGCCTCGGTTTCCTCCTGCGACGCGAACGCCTGGTAGATCTGGAACAAGGCGGAGCCTTCCACCTGCTTGGGCTCGCCCGGAGCGCGCGAGTCGGTGACGATCCCCGCGATCTGCTTGCGCATCTGCTCGCGCGGCGCGAACAGCGCGATGATGTTGTCGTAGCTCTTGCTCATCTTGCGCCCGTCCAGGCCGGGCAGCATCGCCACCGATTCGTCCACGGCCGCCTCGGGCGCCACGAAATGCTCCCCGTACAGGTGGTTGAAGCTTTGCGCCATGTCGCGCGCCATCTCGATGTGCTGCACCTGGTCGCGCCCGACCGGGATCTTGTGCGCCTTGAACAGCAGGATGTCGGCCGCCATCAGCACCGGGTACATGAACAGGCCCGCCGTCACGTCCGCGTCGGGATCGCTCCCGGCGGCGACGTTCTTGTCCACCGCCGCCTTGTAGGCATGCGCCCGGTTCAACAGGCCCTTGCCCGTGACGCACGTGAGCAGCCAGGTCAGCTCCGTCACTTCGGGGAGGTCGGACTGCCGGTAGAAGAAGACGCGCTCGGGGTCGAGCCCGGCGGCCAGCCAGCAGGCGGCGATCTCCAGCGTGGAGCGCTGGATGCGCGCCGGCTCGTCGCACTTGATCAGCGCGTGGTAGTCGGCCAGGAAATAGAAGTTTTCGGTGCCGGTGCGGCGGCTGGCCTGCACGGCCGGGCGGATCGCGCCGACGTAATTGCCCAGGTGGGGCGTGCCGGTGGTGGTGATGCCGGTGAGAAAACGCATGGAAGAAAGTCGGGTTAGGGCCTGTTCACACTATTTTTGCGAGTGCGAACGTGGTTAAAACAGCGCCAATCTAGGCGCGCGACGACGCCCAGGCTGGCCGCCTGGGCTAGGAGCGTAACAACGAGTGGCGCTGTTTTAACCCCGTTCCCTGCGGGTTGCGGCCAAAAAGGCCATGCGCCGCGTTGCGAAGCCTGGCCGGACGTCGAGTCCGGCTGCGTTTCGCGCCTTGCGCATGACCTTTTTGACTCGCAACGCATCTTGCAAAAGTAGTGTGAACAGGCCCTAGGCGAGCAGGAATTGAAGGGGGAGCAGCAGCCGGTCCAGTGTCCAGTAGCCGATGGCGATGAGCGGCCGCAGCCAGTACGTGCCGACGACGCCCACGATCACGAGCGCCATCACGATGAAGAAGCCCCAGGGCTCCAGCCGGCTGACGGCATGGGCTTGCCGGCGCGGCAGCAGCCCCACCAGGATGCGCCCGCCATCCAGCGGCGGCAGCGGGAACAGGTTGAACGCCCACATGACCAGGTTCACCAGCACGCCCGCCTTGCACATCTCGAGGAAGAAGCGCTCGTTCATGTCTGAGCCCACCAGCACGGTGTAGCCGATGGCCCACAGCAGGGCCTGCACGAAGTTGGACGCCGGGCCGGCGAGCGCCACCCACACCATGTCGCGCTTGGGATGGCGCAGCCGCGCGAAGTTCACCGGCACCGGCTTTGCGTACCCGAACAGGAATGCGCCGGAGGTCGCGAAGTAAAGCAGCAGCGGCATCAGGATCGTGCCCATCGGGTCGATGTGCCTGATCGGGTTCAGCGTCACGCGGCCCAGCATGTACGCCGTGTTGTCGCCGAGGTACCTGGCCACATAGCCG
Source organism: Ramlibacter sp. (assembly GCA_019449555.1). Lineage (GTDB taxonomy): Bacteria > Pseudomonadota > Gammaproteobacteria > Burkholderiales > Burkholderiaceae_C > Ramlibacter. The sequence goes on along the minus strand of JAGRPN010000433.1, from coordinate 2,265 downwards.
TGCGCGGCCTCATGGATGGTGATCGCGAACAGCACCGGCAGCGCATAAATCAGGACGGTCTGGACCATGTTGGACATATGCCGGGATTGTCTCAGACAGCGATCCGGCAGGGATTGCGGGTCCCCGGATCCAGTCCGGGGCCGGCTCTGCCCGCTATGGCAACACTTGGAAGGTCACAGACCGAGCGCCGCCAGGTCGCCGCGCCCGCGCCGCACGACCACCGCTTCGCCGCCGGTTCCCATCGGCGTGAGGTCGATCACGGTGGTGGGCTCGGAGGGGCAGGTCCCGCCGATCACGCCGCCGATCTCGTGCTCGAAGCGGTCGCGGATCTCCTGGGCATCGCTCAGCGGGTGCGTCTCGTGCGGCGGGATCAGCGTGGTGGCCAGCAACGGAGCACCGTGCAGTGCCAGCAGCTCCTGCAGCACGCGATGGTCCGGCACGCGCAAGCCGATGGTCTTGCGCTGCGGATGGCTCACGCGGCGCGGAACCTCGCGCGTCGCCTCGAGGATGAAGGTGAACGGGCCGGGCGTCGCGGACTTGAGCAGGCGGTATTGCCGGTTGTCCACGCGGGCGTAGTTGGCCAGCTCGCTCAGGTCGCGGCACAGCAGCGTCAACAGGTGTCGTTCGTTCACGCCGCGGATCTGCCGGACCCGGTCCACGGCCGCCTTGTCGTCCAGGTGACAGACCAGCGCGTAGCTCGAGTCGGTCGGCACGGCCAGGATTTCGCCGCGCTCGAGCAAGCCCACAGCCTGCTTGAGCAGCCGCACCTGCGGGTTCTCGGGATGGACGTCGAAGTACTGGGCCATGGCCGATTGTGATTCAGGCTTCGATCGGCTCGAGCGCCAGCCGGGTCTCGCGCATCGTCAGCCACGCGCCGCCGGCCCCGCAGGCGGCGATCATCGCGATCCCGAGCAGCGACCAGCCGTCCGGCACGTGCGAGAACACCAGCCAGCCGCCCAGCATCGCCAACGCGATCTGCGCGTACAGGTACGGCGTGAGCGTGGCGGCCGGCGCCCGCTGGTACGCGAGGATCAGCATGAAGTGCCCCACTGCACCCATCAGGCCCATGAAGCAAAGCGCGGCCCAGAGCCAGGGGTTGGGCAAGGCGGTCCACACGACGGGCAGCGCCACCGAGGCGATCAGCGTTCCCACCCAGCCGGTGTACAGGTGCATGGTGACCGGGTCCTCGGTGCGCGCGAGCTTGCTGGTCAGCACCTGGAACCAGGCGTTGGTCACCACGAGCCCGAGCGGCAACAGGCTGGCCCAGGTGAATGCCTGCCCGCCCGGCCGGATGATGATCAGCGTCCCCGCGAAGCCGCCGGCGACCAGCGCCCAGCGCATCGGCGAGACCCGTTCCTTCAGGACGGTGGCCGCCAGCACCGTGATCGCGAGTGGCGAGATCATGACGATCGCGGTGAATTCACCGACGGGCATGTACTTGAGGCTGGCGAACGCGAGCAGGCTGCTCGCGAGCAGCAGCACGCCGCGCAGGACCTGGAACTTCGGCTGCATCGTGCGCAGCACCGACATGCCGCGCGCAGGCAGGACCGAAACGGTGGTGGCGACCGCCTGGAAGGCGTAGCGGAACCACAGCGCCATCAACAGCGGCACGGTGGCGCTGACGTACTTGGTGGTCGTGTCCAGCGCTGCGAAGCAGGCACATGCGCCGAGCACCATTGCGATCCCGGCCAGCGAACCCTGTCCGCCCGCCCAAGACCCGCCCGGCGGCTTCACTGGACGCGGTCGGCCAGCACTTCCCACACCGGCGTGAGTGCGCCGGGCAGCAAGGGCAGTTGGCCCAGGTCGGTGTGGCTTTCGCCGGGGCTGTGGAAGTCGCTGCCGCGAGATGCCGCCAGGCCGAACTCGCGCGCCGTATCGGCGTACCTCACGTATTCGGCTGGCGTGTGGCTGCCCGTCACGACCTCCACGCCGCGGCCGCCGTGCGCCTTGAATTCGCTGAACAACGCGAACTCCTCGTTGGCCGTGAACCGGTAGCGCGCGGGATGGGCGATCACGGCCATGCCGCCGGCACCGGTGATCCACCGCACCGCGGCCTTGAGCGCCGCCCAGCGGTGCGGCACGAAACCGGGGTTGCCGTCGGTGAGGTACCTGCGGAACACCTCCCCGGTGTCCTTGCAAACGCCGGTTTCGACCAGGAAGCGGGCGAAGTGGGTGCGCGAGATCAGCTCCGGGTTGCCCGCGTACTTGAGGGCGCCTTCGTACGCGCCCCGTATGCCCACGGTGGCGAGCTGCTCGCTCATCTCG
>JAGRPN010000432.1 GCA_019449555.1 Ramlibacter sp. | reverse complement strand
ATCGCGGCCATGTCATCGGTGATGGTCCCCGTGGTCGCGATGGTCTCGGGTGCGCTCGTTCACCTCGAGCCGCTTGGTTTGGTGCAGTGGGCCTCGATGCTGTGCTGCGTGGTCGGGCTCGGCCTGGCGCTGTTCAAACCTGCGAGCTCGACCACGCGCTAGCGGCTAAAGTATCCCGCTCGAAGGAGCATCCAACATGGGCGCGCAGCCGTGGCCATCGCTGAGCTATCCCGAGTGGCGCGCGACGGGCGCCACCTTCCAGCTGTGGACGCAGATCGTGGGGAAGGTGCGCCTCGCGTTTACTCCCTGGCTCAATCACGGCTGGCAAGTCCCGCTGTATCTCAATGCCCATGGTCTGGGCACCTCGGCGATCCACACGCCGCGCGGCGTGCTGGAGATCGACTTCGACCTGGTCGAGCATCAACTCGTCATCCGTAGCTCGGAGGTGCCGGACCGCCGGTTCGCCCTGCAGCCGATGTCGGTCGCCGCTTTCTATCGCCGCTTGATGGCGGAGCTTGCGGCCGCGCAAATCGACGTGCGGATCAACGTCATGCCGAACGAAGTGGCGGACCCCGTTGCCTTTCCCGATGACGAACTGCACGCCTTGTACGACCCGGTGGCCATCACTGCGTTCTGGCGCGCCCTCGTCCAGGCCGATCGGGTGTTCCGGCTGTTTCGCACCGCCTTCCTGGGCAAGTCCAGCCCCGTGCACTTCTTCTGGGGCAGCTTCGACCTGGCCGTCACGCGCTTCTCCGGCCGGCCGGCGCCATTGCATCCGGGTGGCGTGCCGGGCCTGCCGGACGCCGTCACGCGTGAGGCTTACTCGCACGAGGTCAGCAGCGCCGGATTCTGGCCCGGCAACGATGCGTATCCGCAAGCGGCGTTCTATTCGTACGCCTATCCGGCGCCTCCCGGCTTCGCGGATTCGAAGGTCGAACCTGCCGAGGCGGTTTGGGCTGCGGATCTGGGTGAATGGCTGCTGCCCTATGCCGCAGTGCAAGCGGCGCCGGATCCGGATGCGGCGCTGTTGCGCTTCCTTGAAACGACGTATCGCGCAGCGGCCGAGTTGGGCGGATGGGACCGCAACCTCGATTGCGCGCTGGGCGTGCCGGGGCGGCCACGACCGCTCTGACGGCGGCCGCATAGCCGAGCTCTTGCTGGAGAAAAGGCGGTGTCGCTCGCGGATAGCCGCTATTTCATCGACGAGACATGCGCCACGACGGCGGCGATGTCCGCATCGGTCAAAGGTTTGACTTCGGCCGCCATTTCGCGGTCGATGCGCACGCCCGAGCCGTCCCGGTAACCCTTGAGCGAGTTGGTGAGGTACACGGGTTGCTGGCCGGCGATGCGCGAGTAATGTTTCGTGCCGCGGCCGTTCTGCTCATGGCACTGCGCGCAGCGTTTCGCATAGAGATCCGCGCCCCGCTTGGCCAGCGCGGCATCGGCCGGCGGCTTGACCGTGACTTCCTGACCCGCATAGAACACGACCATGCCGATCTTCTCGTCCGGGGACATGGCGTTGACCAGCCGCTTCTTGAATTCGGTCGTCTTGCGCTGCGTCACGCTGAATTCGCGCAACTGCTCCAGCAGGTAGTACGAATTCTGGCCGGCGAGATTGGGCACGTCAGGCTTTGCGCTGTTGCCGCCGTCGCCATGGCAGTTCGCGCAGAACGCCGCCACTCTCCGGCCGGCCTTGTACATAGCTTCGGCTTGGCTCGCGTCGCTTTCGACCTGTTTCAGGCGCGCGACCAGGTCGGGCCAGGCCGGCGCCGCGGCGGACTGCCCGAGGGCCGGGAGAGTGAACAGCATCGCGACCAACGCCGTGCCCACTGTCACGCGAATGCGATTCGTCATTGCCTCTCCTCCGGGGCTGTCCATGCCCATAGTTTGCGCATTGCCCGGCCGGCGTCCCTTGCGACAGATCAATTTGTAACGGAGACCGTCGTCAGCGCGAGACACGCCCCGGCTTGGACGCACCCCGCGCAACAGGAAACGCGGGCTACGCCGCCCGGCCGCGTTCCAGCAGTTTCACCAGCGCCCACAACACCCGGTTGGCGGGAGTCGCGATCCCCAGCGCTTGCCCGCGCCGAATGATCAGGCCGTTGAGATAGTCGATCTCGGTGCGTTTGCCGCGCGCCAGGTCCTGCGCGGTCGACGAGGACTGGGTCGGCATGGTCTGGATGATCTTGCCCACCGCGGCGTCGACGTCGCCGGGCAGCTGCACGCCTTCGGCCCTGGCCACCGCGACGCATTCGTCCACCACGTCGCGCATCACTTCCCTGATGCCCTCGCTGCGCACGTTCTCGCCGTACGGGCGCTGGGCAATGGCCGAGATGGCGTTGTAGGCGCAGTTGATCACGAGCTTCATCCAGAGCGCGCCGCGGACGTTGTCGGAAATTTCGGTGGGCACGCCCGCGGCGACGAGCGCTCTTGCCACGGCATCGCTCGTGCTGGACGGTTCGATCACCAGTTCGCCGCGGCCGTGGTGCTTGACGTGGCCGGGACCGGCCATCTCGGTGGCGACGTACACGACCGCGGCGGCGACCTGCCGCGGCGGCAGCACGGTGCGCAGCCGTTCGGCGTTGTCGACGCCGTTCTGCAGCGTGAGCACCAGCGCGGCGGGCGCGAGATGCGGCTTGAGCTGCGCGCCGGCCGATTCGGTGTCGGTGGATTTGACGCAGAAGAGGACCAGCTCGGCGCCTTGCACCGCGCTTGGCTCGGTGCTCGCCGCGATCCGCACATGCTCGTCGAAGGTCCTGGTTTCCATGCGCAGGCCGTTGCGCTGGATGGCTTGCACGTGCTCGGGACGGGCGATCAGCACGACGTCATGGCCGGCGCGCGCCAGCATGCCGCCGAAATAGCAGCCCACGGCACCCGCGCCCATTACGGCGACTTTGAGAGGCTTGTTCATGCAGCGCATTCTAGGGACGGCGCAATGACCTGGATTGCCGGTCGAGAGAGATAATTTCGGGCATGAAAAACCACTGGTTGATGAAATCCGAACCAGCCGAAGTCTCGGTGGACGATGCGCTGGCTGCGCCGGATGCCACTGTGCCGTGGACGGGCGTTCGCAATTACCAGGCGCGCAACTTCATGCGCGACCAGATGCGTGTGGACGATGGCGTGCTGTTCTACCACTCCAGCTGCGCCGAGCCGGGCATCGTGGGCATTGCGCGCGTCGCCTCGACGGCCTATCCCGACCCGACCCAGTTCGATCGCAAGTCGCCGTACTACGACCCGGCGTCACAGCCTGAACCGCCGCGCTGGCTGTTGGTGGACGTCCAGGTGCTGCGCAAGACGCGCACGCTCGGCCTGGCCGAGTTGCGCGCCACGCCGGGACTGGAGGATCTGTTGGTGCTGCGCAAGGGCAACCGGCTGTCGATCACTCCGGTGCAAGCGAGGCATTGGACTGCGATCGTCAAGATGCTGGAGCGCTAGTCACCCGGTCCCGTACCGGGCGAACAGCAGCGCGATGACGATGACCGCGAGGGCGGCGGACACGCCCTTCCAGAAGCGCACCGGGTGCCGCTGCACCAGCGCCGGGCGCGCCTTGCGCAGGAAAGCCTGGCTCGGATGGCGCAAGTCATACACGAACTCGGACAGGCTTTCGTAGCGCGCCAGGGGATCGGGATGCACGGCCTTGCGCAGCACCCCATCGATCCACACCGGGATCTCGCGCTCCTCGTGCAGCACCGACCGATACTGCAATCTTCTCTGCGCCGATTGCGTCCTGGCCTTCGCCACCGCCGCTCCATACGGCAGCCGGCCCGAGAGCATCTGGTAGGTGATGACACCCAGCGAAAACAGGTCCGAGCGATCGCTGCCCGCTTCGCCCAGGAAGTATTCGGGCGCGGTGTATTGCGCCGTGCCCGCGATGTCGCTGCGCTCGGTCGGTGGGTCCATCTCGACGATGCCCGCGACGCGCACCGCGCCGAAATCGATGATCTTCACGGTGCCGGTCGTATCGATCATGATGTTTTCGGGCCTGAGGTCCTGGTGCAGCATCTCGAGCCGGTGGAAGGCCTGCAGCCCTTTGGCGATCTGCTCGACAATCGAGCGCACGGTCTCCACGTCGGGCTCGGGGTTGTCGGTCATCCACTGCGTCAAGGTCCGCCCGTCGATGAACTCCGTGGCGACGTAGAGGTGCCGGCGCTCCCGGGTCTGCGGGCACGGCTTCAACACGTGCGCATTGGCTATGCGCCGGGCCACCCACTCCTGCATGAGGAATCGCTCCAGGAAGGCGCTGTCGCCCTGAAGGTCGATCGAGGGTGTCTTGATGACGGCCGGCGCATCCGTGTCGGT
>JAGRPN010000034.1 GCA_019449555.1 Ramlibacter sp. | reverse complement strand
GCAGGGCTGCCGCCGGGTCACCGGCACCTACAAGATGCCTTGACAGGCACCCCAGCGCTTACGGCAGCACCAGGATGGCGCGAAAGTCGTTGACGTTCGTGTACGTCGGCCCGGTGACGACCAGGTCGTCGAGCTGGCGGAAGTAGGTGTACGAGTCGTTGCGGTCGAGGTACTGGTCGGCCTTCATTCCCAGCGCCTGCGCCCGCCACAGCGTCTCCGGCGCGACCAGCGCACCGGCGTTGTCCTCGACGCCGTCGATGCCGTCGGTGTCCGCCGCCAGCGCCCACACGCCGGGCTGGCCCTGCAGCGCCTGCGCCAGTCCCAGGCAGAACTCGCCGGCACGCCCCCCCCGGCCGGGGCGGGCTTCGCTACTCTCGCCACGGCCCGCTTGCACGCCTTCCGGGTGCTTCTTGATAGTGACGGTCGTTTCGCCGCCCGAAAGGATCACGCAAGGCGCGCGGAACGGCTGCCCGCGATTGGCCACCGCACGCGCCAGCGCCGCATGCACCTTGCCGACCTCGCGCGACTCGCCCTCCATCTCGTCGCTCAGGATGTGCGCCTCCAGGCCCGCGGCGTGCGCGGCTTGCGCCGCTGCCTCGAGCGATTGCTGCGGCGTCGCGATCAGGTGCACTTGATGGCCGGCGAACACTTCGTCGTCCGGCTTGGGCGTTTCCAGCGCGCCCTGCTCCAGCAGGCTCATGATCGCGCCGGGCACCTCGATGCCGTAACGCTGCAAGATCGCGATGGCATCGGCGCAGCTGCTTGCGTCGGGCACCGTCGGGCCGCTGGCGATGATCGAGGGGTCGTCGCCCGGCACGTCGCTGATGGTCAGCGTGACGACCCGCGCCGGTGCGCAGGCCGCGGCCAGCCGCCCGCCCTTGATGCGCGACAGGTGCTTGCGCACGCAGTTCATCTCCGCGATGTTCGCGCCCGACGCCAGCAGCGCGCGATTGATGCGCTGCTTGTCTTCCAGCGTCAGGCCTTCGGCCGGCAACGTGAGCAGGGCCGAGCCGCCGCCCGAGATCAGGCACAACACCAGGTCGTCCTTCGTCATGCCATGCGCCAGCGCGAGGATGCGCTGCGCGGCGGCCAGACCCGCGGCATCGGGCACCGGGTGCGCGGCTTCGACGATCTCGATGCTCTGCTTCACGCCTTCGGGGCGCGGCGGCACGTGGTGGTAGCGCGTGACGACGAGACCTTCGAGCGGTGCGTCCGCCGGCCACAAGGCTTCCACCGCCTGGGCCATCGCGCCGCCCGCCTTGCCCGCGCCGAGCACGACCGTGCGGCCCCGGGGCGGCGGCGGCAGGAAGGCCGCTGTGTTGTGCAGCGGCATCGCGCGCCGCACGGCGGTGTCGTACAGATATTCGAGAAAGCGGTGGGGCTCGTCGGCAGGGTTGGGTGCGTTCATGGTTTCCGATTGTCTCCAACCGGATTGTGACGCTGTAACTCGTCCGTAACTAGTTCACCACCAGCGGCCGCATCATGTCGTGCTCTTCGTGTTCGAGGATGTGGCAGTGCCAGACATACTCGTGGCCGCCGGTGCGCGGGCTGGCGGGGACCGTGAACGGAAGCCCGTCCGGAAGATCGAACCGCATGATCACGCGAGTCGCCTCGCCGGGGTTCATTCGCACCGTCTCGCGCCAACCGAGCTCGTTCGCATCCGGTGCCACGGCCGGCCCTTGCAGATGGGCGCCGCCGCCGCGGTATTGCATGACGCTGAACGGCCGCCGTGACAGTATCTGCACGTTGACCAGGTGAAAGTGAATCGGATGGGTGTCGGCCGAGAGGTTGAGGATCTCCCATACCTCGACCGATCCATGGTTCACGGTTTCGGTCGGCGCGTCCGCATAGGCCCGCCCGAAAGCCGTGCCATGCCTGCTCGGCTGCGCCACCGGCTGGTCGGTCCCCAGCATCTGGATCAGGCGGTCGTACTCGTCTTCCGCCTCGTTGATCGTGAGCCGCCGCACCGGCACGCCCGGCGGCACGTCGGTCGGCACGCCGGGTTGCTGGTTCACGATGTAGGGCGCGTCCCACGGGTTCTGCATGTTCCCGGCCGGTAATCGCACTGGCGCATCCGCGGCGCCCTGGCGCGCCACGACCCTGATCTGCAGGAGCGTGCGGGTGTTCGGCGTCGAGCCCGGGACCGACGACGGCGTCCACGGATTGCCCGGGTAGTAATCGTTGCCCGCCTCGCCTGATGGAAAAGGCGCAGCCGCGTCGTTGTAGAGAATGAGCACGGCGCCGGCCGGCACGTTCCTGAAGTCCACGATCAGGTCGGCACGCTCCGCCGGGGCGAGCAGGAACTGCGGCTGCTGCGGGCCATTGAGCATGGCGGGCGCCGGCAGGAACCCCGCGTCACTGCCGATCTGGATGAAGGCCGGCCCCGCTTCGTTGCGCCTCGGTTCGGTGGCCTGCACGCCGCTCGAACCCTGTGCGTACACGAGCCGCGGAGTGAGGAAGCGCGAGCTGCAAGCGTTCAGCATGCGCCAGCGGTACTGGCGTTGTTCGACCACCAGGAACGGCGCGACGGTGCCGTTCACGAGCATCGTGTCGCCGAAATACTCCGGCACCACGGACGGATGCGGCGGCGGGGGCTGCTCCTGCTTCTTGTCCTCCGCCACTTCCGCCACGTGCGGGTACCAGAGATCTCCCGGCCGGGACTGCGGCAGGACCCGGAACCAGCCCGGGTCCCCGGCAGCGGTTTCGGGCGCGACGAAGTTCTTGTCCTGGAAGACGAGGTAATGCGTTCTCGCGTCGAGCGGGCCGGGCACGTCGTAGCCGACGGTCATGGTCTGGCTCTCGTAGCTGTCGGTGATCACATAGGCCGAGGCGAGGCCGGCCACGACGTTGAGACGTGTGATGCCGAGCGCATGGTCGTGGTACCAGAGCATGCGTGCGCCCTGGTGGTTCGGATAGAAATATTCGGCCTGGCCGGGCGCAAGCGACGGGTTCACCGTCTTGAAGATGTTCGCGCCGGTCTGCGGATCGAGCGCGCTCGCGCCGTACCCGCCGGCCGGGTCGAACCACGTGTTGGGGCCGCCGTCACTGATCCACGGCACGAAGCCGCCATGCAGGTGGACCGCCGCGTGATTCGCGCCCTGCGCTTTCTCGGCGCCCATGATGCTGGCGTCCACCGGCATGATGTGCCGCGATGGCAACGCGTTGGTCGCCGTGACCTGGATCGGCGCTCCGCGCTGCGCGATGAACACGCCGCCCAGGTGCCGGTTGCTGCCGGCGGCGACGTTGCCCGGCCGGTAGCCCCACAAACGGGTGGCGTTCGGCAGGCCGGGATGCAGTGAATCCTCGAACTGCTCCAGGTTCAGCGAGTAGTGGTCGGCCGTGATGCCCGCGCGCACCCGCGTGCCATCGCTCGCCGCGAGGGGAATGCCCCCGGTGCCGCCCACGCGCCGCAGCGGCTGGATGAACTTGGCCAGCCGCGGGCCTTGCGCGAAAGCCCACGCCAGCTGCCACTTACCGGCGGCCAGCGCGCCCGCTGCGAGCGTGGCGGCGGCCTGGACGAACTCCCGTCGATTCGACATGGAAGGTCTCCCTGCAAGAAAGGCCAGCATCGAAGAAGCCGGCCGCTTTCGGGATGACCTTGATCAAGGATCGGCGCTAACCAATCGGTGCTCGAACTCTTTTACACCACGGCTGAGCCGCGGCCCATCGCTACTTCTTCCCGAGCCCCAGCCGCTGCGCGCCCTCGGTATAGAGCTTGGTCTTTTCCTTCATGAACCCGTCCATCTGCTCGACGCCGATGTTGATGAGTTCGAAGCCGCTCTTGGCGGCCAGCTCCTTCATCTCCGGGTCGTTGTTCAGCTGCGCCCACAGGTCCGACAGGCGTTTGCGCGCTTCGGGCGGGGTCGATTTCGGCACGCCGATGCCGCGGTACGCGCCGTCCACCCAGTCCACGCCCAGCTCGCGGAACGTGGGGACGTCGGGCAACAGCGGGTGGCGCTTTTCCATCGCCACGGCGAGCGCGCGCACCTTGCCCTTGTTGTTGATCGCGAAGGCGGTGTAGGTGACCGCGCCCTCGATCTGGTTGCCGACCACGGCCATCGACATGTCGCCGGTGCCCTTGTACGGCACATAAGTGCTCTTGATGCCGAACGCGGCGTTGAGCCGCTCGTGCGATGCATGGTTGGCCGAATTGAGCCCCGAGCCGCCCAGGCTCATCTTGCCGGGGCTCTTCTTGGCCGCCGCGATGAACTCCTGGAACGTCTTGTACGGGCTCGCTTCGGGCACCACCAGCGCGTCAGGCGTGAAGTGGAACCAGAATACCGGCGTGACATCGCCGGTCTTGTACTGCACCTGTCCTTCGATCGGCTGGAACACGATGTGCGGCAGGTTGACGCCGACGATGTTCAGGCCATCGCCCGGCAACTGGTTCATCTGCGACCACATCAGCCCGCCGCCGGCGCCCGCCTTGTACTGGATGATGGTATCGATGGCCGGGCATTTCTTCTTGAGCACGACCTGCTGGTGGCGCGCCGACAGGTCCGACTCGCCTCCGGGCGGGAACGCCTGCCAGTACAGGATGTTCTTCTCGGGGCAAGGCACCGAGCCCGTCGAACTGCCTTGCGCCATCGCGGCGGGTACCGCGACGAGCGCGAGGATGCCGATCCACTTGTTGATTCCGAACTTCATCTGGGTGTCTCCTGGTTGTGTGGTTGCGGCGCGGCTTCAGGTCTTGCGCTGCGCTGCGCCATTTTGTGCAAGCAAGGCCCGCACGGCATTGGTGACTTCCTCAGTGCGCGCGTTGCCGCCGAGGTCTTTGGTGTGCAGTTTCGGATTGGCGGTGATCGTCTCGACGGCGCGCATCAGCCGCGCCGCGGCCTCGCGCTCGCCCAGGTGCTCGAGCAGCATCACGCAGCTCCAGAACGTGCCCACCGGGTTGGCCAGCCCCTTGCCCATGATGTCGAAGGCCGAGCCGTGGATCGGTTCGAACATCGACGGGTAGCGGCGCTCCGGGTCCAGGTTGGCCGTGGGCGCGATGCCCAGGCTGCCGGCCAGCGCCGCCGCGAGATCGCTCAGGATGTCCGCATGCAGGTTGGTGCAGACCAGCGTGTCGAGCGATGCCGGGCGGTTGACCATGCGCGCGGTGCAGGCGTCCACCAGTTCCTTGTCCCACTTCACGTCGGGGAATTCCTTGCTGACCTGCACGGCGATCTCGTCCCACATCACCATCGCGTGGCGCTGCGCATTCGACTTGGTCACGACGGTGAGCAATTTGCGCGGGCGCGACTGCGCCAGCTTGAAGGCAAAGCGCATGATCCGCTCGACGCCGGCGCGCGTCATCATGCTGAGGTCGGTCGCCACTTCGATCGGATGGCCCTGGTGCGCGCGGCCGCCGATGCCCGCGTACTCGCCTTCGGAGTTCTCGCGCACGATCACCCAGTCCAGGTCCTTCGGGCCGCAGCGCTTGAGCGGCGCGTCGATGCCCGGCAGGATGCGCGTGGGCCGCACGTTGGCGTACTGGTCGAAGCCCTGGCAGATCTTCAGGCGCAGGCCCCACAGCGTGATGTGATCGGGAATCTTCGGATCGCCGGCCGAACCGAACAGGATCGCATCCATGCCGCGCAGGGCATCCAGCCCGTCGGCCGGCATCATCTCGCCGTGCGCGCGGTACCAGTCACCGCCCCAGCCGAACGTGGTGAATTCGAAGCGGAAGCCGGCCGTCTCCGCCAGCGCCTGCAGCACGGCCTGGCCGGCGGGAACCACCTCCTTGCCGATGCCGTCGCCGGGGATGCACGCGATCTTGTAGGTCTTCATGGGATGTCCAGAGGGGTCTAGGGAAACGCCCACTCTATCGCTTCTCCCGTTCAAGAGATGCGCCTATAGT
>JAGRPN010000431.1 GCA_019449555.1 Ramlibacter sp. | reverse complement strand
CTCGATCGTGATGCGCCGTTCGCAGCGCGTCGCGATGGCGGGGTCGTGCGTCACCAGCAACAGGGTGGTGCCCTGCTCCCGATTCAGGTCGAACATGAGTTCCATCACCGTTTCGCCGGTGGCGAAATCCAGGCTGCCGGTGGGCTCGTCGGCCAGCAGCACGGCCGGCTGCACGACGAACGCCCGTGCCAAGGCGACGCGCTGCTGCTCGCCGCCCGACAGCACCTTCGGGTAGTGGCCGAACCGCTGCGACAGGCCTACCCGAGCCATCATCTCGCCGGCGGCCTTACGCGAATCCCTGCGGCCCGCCAGTTCCAGCGGCAGCATCACGTTCTCCAGCGCGGTGAGGTTGCCCAGCAATTGGAAACTCTGGAACACGAAGCCGATCTTGCGTGCCCGCACCGCCGCGCGCTCGTCCTCGTCGAGGCTGAACAGGTCGCAGCCATCCAGGCGAACCGTGCCGCGGGTCGGCGTATCCAGCCCCGCGATGATCGCAAGCAGCGTACTCTTGCCCGACCCCGAAGCGCCCACGATCGCGGCCGTTTCCCTGGGCGCCAGCGTGAAATCGATATCGCGCAAAATGTCGAGCGTGCCCGTCGAGTCGGTGACCGATTTGTGGACGTGCTCGACTGAAATGATGGGATCAGACATGTTTGCTGGAGGTTGGAGCCGCCGCCACTTTATCGCGGCCACGTTAGCTGGGCCTTACGCGCTGTCCTCGCAGGCCGCCGCAAGCCGCACGATCCTGGTGCTGGGCGACTCCCTGAGCGCCGAGTATGGCCTGAAGCGCGGCACCGGCTGGGTTGCGTTGCTCGAGCAGCGGCTGGCGGCGGAAAAGATCCCGGCGCGCGTGGTGAATGCCAGTATCAGCGGCGAAACCACGTCGGGCGGCCGATCGCGGCTGGCCGCCCTGCTGGCCCAGCACAAGCCGGATGTGGTGGTGATCGAGTTGGGAGCCAACGATGCCCTGCGCGGCCTGCCGCTGGACGTGGCCCAGGACAACCTCTCGCAGATGACACGCTCGGTCCAGCAGGCGCGCGCCAAGGTACTGCTGGTGGGCATGCAGATGCCGCCCAACTACGGCGCCGATTACGCGAACCGGTTCGCGGGCATTTACGCCAAGGTGGCCCAGGCTCACAAGGCAGCCCTGGTGCCGTTCATGCTCAAGGGCATTGCCGACGATGCGGATCCGACCCGCCTGTTCCAGGCCGACCGCATCCATCCGACCGAAGCGGCGCACCCGATGATCCTCGCCAACATCTGGCCCGAACTGAAGAAACTCGTCGCGCCGCGGGGCTCGCAGCCGTGAGCCTGACCAAGATCCCGGCGGCCGAAGCGATTGCGCGGCTGGACGAGTTCGACGACATCATCGATGCGCGCAGCGAAGCCGAGTACGCGCTGGACCATCTGCCGGGCGCGCTGAACTGGCCGTCGCTGAACGACGAAGAGCGCCGGCTGGTCGGAACGATCTACGCGCAGGTGAGCCCGTTCCAGGCGCAGAAGCGCGGCGCCGCGCTGGTCGCCGCCAACATCGCGCGGCACATCGAACGCGAGGTGATCGACAAGCCCCGCACGTGGCAGCCGCTCGCGTATTGCTGGCGCGGCGGCAAGCGCAGCGGCTCGCTCGCCCTCGTGCTGGACCAGATCGGCTTTCGCGTGAGCGTGCTCGATGGCGGCTACAAGGCCTTTCGCAGCGCCGTGCTCGCCGCCCTGCCCGCGCTGGCGGCACGGTTCGATTACCGCGTGATCTGCGGGCCCACGGGGTCGGGCAAGACGCGCTTGTTGCAGGCGCTCGCCGAGGCGGGCGCGCAGGTGCTCGACCTGGAGGCGCTGGCGAGCCACCGCAGTTCCGTGCTGGGCATGATCCCCGGCCAGCCCCAGCCGACGCAAAAGCGCTTCGACACCCTGGTGTGGGACCGCTTGCGCCGGTTCGAGCCGGCCCGCCCGGTGTTCGTCGAAAGCGAGAGCAAGAAGGTGGGTAACCTCTGCGTGCCGGACGCCCTGATGGATCGGGTGCGCGCCAGCCCGTGCCTGCGGCTCGAGTTGCCGGACGACCAGCGGGTGGCGCTGCTGATGGAAGACTACGATTTCTTCGTCAAGGACCAGGCGCTGTTTTGCGACCGGCTTTCCGCGTTGGCCGAATTGCGCGGCAAGGCCGTCGTCCAGGAATGGCAGGCCAGGGTCGCCGCGGGCGGGACTGAGAGCGTGGTGCGGGAATTGCTGCTGAAGCACTACGACCCGGGCTACGCCGCGTCGATCGCGCGCAATTTCAGCCGGTATGGCGAGGCGAAATCAATCGCTCCGGCCGACCGTTCGCCCGCTTCGATGGCCGAACTCGCGCAAGCGCTCCTGCAGGAACTCTGAGGTCAGCGCTGCGGCGGAACGGGCGGCTGGTTTCCGGCTCCGGAATCCTCGGGCGAGGCATCGCCCGGCACGCCTGCCTTGCGGTCGGCCTTGGCCTTGAGCTTGTCCTCTTTCTTCCTCTTCTTGGCGAGCTCTTTCTGCCGTTTCTCGTATCCGTAATTTGGTGTAGCCACAGACGTTCCGTTTCTCAATCAGTTGCTTCAATGTAAGCGATAACGCTTCCTGGGCATAGCTCGGCGCTACCTCAAGGCGGGCAGCGCCTGTTCCAGGTCGGCGCGCAGGTCCTGGACGTCCTCCAGCCCGACCGAAAAACGCACCAGCACGCCTTTGTGCGGCCAGGTTCCGAGCTCTTTCCTGCGCATCGTCGCAACGTCGTAGGGCACCACCAGACTCACCGGTCCGCCCCAGGAATAGCCGAGCTTGAACAGCTTCAGGGCGTCACAGAAGGCGTCCACCTGGGCCATGCTGAAGCGCGGATCGAACACCACCGAGAACAGCCCGGCCGCCACGCCGCCCGCCGCCAGGCCGCTGCCCTCGACTTCGGCGCCGCACAGGAGTCGCCAATGCTCGTGTCCGGGCGAACCGCGAAAGGCGGGATGGAGCAGCTGGGCAATTTCAGGTCGAGCCTGCAGCCAGGCCGCCAGCGTGCGGCCGGCGGCATCCTGCGCGTGGTAGCGCAGAGGCAGGCTGGGCAGCGATCGCAACAGGGCTTCGGCGTCGTTCGCGCCCACGCCCCAGCCCACGCGCATATGGGTCAGCTTGAGTTGCAGGTTCAGCTGGTCGTCGCGCGTGACGATGCTGCCCATCAGCACGTCGCCGCCGCCGCTCGGGTACTTGGTCAATGCATGCACCACGATGTCGGCGCCGCTGCCGGATACGCGCTGCGCCCCGTCTGCGAGGTCGAACCCGTTGAACGCGATGCCGGCGCCCCAGGTGTTGTCCAGCACGCTGGTCACGCGGCGTTCGCGGCAGATCGCGGCAAGCTGCGCCAGCGGCACGAATTCCATCGTGACCGAGCCCGGCGCTTCCAGCCACACCAGGCGCGTGCGCGGACCGATGCGCGAGCGCAGGTCCTCGGGTTTCATCGCGTCGTAGAACTGGTGCGTGATTCCCCAGTTCTTCAATTCGCCCTCGGCAAGCGCCTTGTTCGGGCCGTAGGCGTTGTCCGGGATGAGCACTTCGTCCCCGCTCTTGAGCAGCGCCATGCTCACGTTCGCGATCGCCGCCAGGCCGCTGGGCACCAGGATGCAGTGCTTGCCGCCTTCCAGCGAGGCGATCCGCTCCTCCAGCATGAACGTGGTGGGCGTGCCGTGCAGGCCATAGGTGTAGCCCCCCTTGCTCTTCCAGTCGCGCGCGCGCATCGCCGCGACATTGGCGAAGATGACGGTGGAGGCCTTGAAGACGCCCGGCTGCGGGGCGGCGAACGTGTCCGGCGGGACGTAGGGGTGGTGGATGAGATCGGTGACCGGTTTGCTCATGCGGTCATGGTAACGCCACCGGCCCAGCCAGGCTTGCCTCAGACCTTCCACTTCTCCAGCAGCTTATGCGGGCCCATGCTGTCGTAGGTCTCGAACGGCTGGTGGATCCAGGGATTGGTCGGCAGGTATTCCACCGAGTAGTCGGGACTGAACTTCGACAGCCCCTTGGTCCAGATCACGGCGCTGCGCAGCTCGGTGATCGGCTTGTAGCTGGTGCGCAGCATTTCGATCACGGCGTGCAAGGTGTGGCCGGAGTCGGCCAGGTCGTCCACCAGCAGCACTTTGCCCGCGATCTCGCCCTTGGGCGTGGTGATGTAGCGCGCGATGTCGAGGTGGCCCTGCACCGTGCCCGCTTCGGCGCGGTAGGAGCTGGTGGACATGATCGCCAGCGGCTTGTCGAAGATGCGCGAAAGGATGTCGCCGGGCCGCATGCCGCCGCGCGCCAGGCACAGGATGGTGTCGAACTGCCAGCCCGACTGGTGCACCTTGATCGCGAGCTTTTCGATCAGGCTGTGGTACTCGTCATAGCTCACGTAAAGGTGCTTGCCGTCTTCCGTCAACATTCGAGCGTCTCCTGCGTTCTATCGGGCGAGGTAGGGATGGCGCATCATGATCGTCTGGTCGCGATCGGCGCCGGTGGAAATCATGTCGATCGGCACCCCCGTGACCTGCTCGATGCGCTGCAGGTACAGGCGCGCATTCACCGGAAGCTTGTCGTACTGCGTCACGCCGACGGTGCTTTGGGTCCAGCCCTCCATCGTTTCGTACACAGGCTTGCAGCGCGAGATCTCGTCGGCGCCCATCGGCAGGATGTCGGTGTACTCGCCGTCGAGCTCGTAGCCGGTGCACAGCTGCAGCTCCTTGATGCCATCGAGCACGTCCAGCTTCGTGATGCACAGGCCCGAGAGCCCGTTCACCTGCGCGCTGCGCTTGAGCAGCGCCGCGTCGAACCAGCCGCACCGGCGGCTGCGGCCGGTGGTGACCCCCGTTTCGGCGCCGACGGTCGAGAGGTGATAGCCGACCGTGCCCGGCTTCGCCCAATCGAGCTCCGTCGGGAACGGCCCGCCGCCCACCCGCGTGCAATACGCTTTCGTGATGCCGAGAATGTAGTGCAGCATGCCGGGGCCGATGCCCGCGCCGGCCGCGGCATTGCCGGCCACGCAGTTGCTGGAGGTGACATACGGGTAGGTGCCGTGGTCCACGTCCAGCAGCGTGCCCTGCGCGCCTTCGAACAGCAGGTTGTCGCCGTGCAGGTGCGCTTCATTGAGCTCGCGCGAGACGTCGGCCATCATCGGCTTCATCAGCTCGCCGTGCTTCATCGACTCGTCGAACACTGCCTGGTAGTCCACCGCCGCCGCGTTCAGGTACCTGGTCAGCATGAAGTTATGCAGGTCCAGCAGCACCTTCAATTTCTCGGCGAAACGGTCGGGGTGCTTGAGGTCCTGCACGCGCAGCGCGCGGCGCGCGATCTTGTCCTCATAGGCGGGGCCGATGCCGCGGCCGGTGGTGCCGATCTTCTCGCTGCCGCCCTGCTCGCGCAGCGTTTCGCGCGCGACGTCCAGCGCCGCGTGGTACGGCAGGATCAGCGGGCAAGCCTCGCTGATGCGGAGGCGCGAGCGCACTTCGACGCCCATCTTCTCCAGCCCTTCCATTTCCTCGAACAGCTTGGCCGGCGACAGCACCACGCCGTTGCCGATGTAGCACTTCACGCCGGGACGCATGATGCCGCTCGGGATGAGGTGCAGCGCCGTTTTCACGCCGTTGATCACCAGCGTGTGGCCGGCGTTGTGGCCGCCCTGGAAGCGCACCACGCCCTGCGCCATCTCGGTCAGCCAGTCCACCAGCTTGCCCTTGCCTTCGTCGCCCCACTGGGTGCCGACCACGACCACATTGCGGCCCTTTGTCTTTGTCATCGCATCGATTCCGGAAAAGTGAAAAGATCAGAT
>JAGRPN010000430.1 GCA_019449555.1 Ramlibacter sp. | reverse complement strand
GTGTGCTGATCGTGGACGACGCGCTCTCGGTGCGCAACTCGCTGGTCCAGCTGGTGCAGGACGCCGGCTTCCGGGCCGAGGCCGCACGCGATGGCATGGATGCGATCGACACATTGCGCGTTTTCAGGCCGGACATCGTCGTGACGGACCTGGAGATGCCGAACATGAACGGCATCGAACTCACGGCGCACATCCGTGGCCGGGACGACCTCAAGGGTTTGCCGGTGATCATGATCACGTCGCGTTCGCAGGAAAAGCACCGCGCGCTGGCGCAGCAGGCCGGGGTGGACAGCTATATCACCAAGCCCTACAACGATGGCGACCTGCTGCAGACGATCCGCGAGGCGCTGGCTGCGTAACCCATGAAGCACTCCCGCGGTAATTTCGTGCTGTTGCGTGCCGACTCCCTGCGGCTGCTGCTGCCCGCGCACGAGGTGGGCGCCGCGGAGTACATCGACCACGAACTTCGCCCGGCCGGCGAACCGGGGTTCTTCGAATACGGCGACGCAGGAGATGCGCGCCGCGTCGTCGCGCTCTCCGCCCGGATGCGCCCGCTCCAGGTCTTTCCCGAGGACCGGTTCGTGCTCGCGAGCCTGAACACGGGCGAGCGCCCCTTGGCCTTCGCATGGAACGAGGTCCAGGTGCTGATCGATGCGGATTTCGAGCGCCATCCGCTGCCGGCGGCCATGCAGGTGCCGGGTGCACCCGTGCAGGCGTACGTGGAACGCGACGGCGAACTCGTGCTGTGCGCCACCGCGCCCGGCGTGATCTCGTACGTCAAGGGGGGAGCCTGAAACATGCACGCGCAGTGGGCACCAGCCGTCCAGGACCCCCAGCCCGATGTCGAAGCGCCGCCCGAGGTGCGTGCTCCCGCGCGGCTGCTCGAATACAAGCGAGGCTGCTTCGTCGCCTTCCCTGCGCATGCGACGATCGGCCTGGTCGAGAACCCCAAGGTCGTGCCGGTGCCGGGTGCGCCTTACTACTGCCTGGGCCTGATGCCCTGGCAGGGCCGCCAACTGCCTTTGTTGGACCTCGATACGCTGCTCCGCGCGTACCCGGCGGCCACGCCGCCGGACAGCGGGCACGTGCTGGTGCTGGCGTACCAGAGCGCGCCCGGCCGGCCGCTGGAGTACGGCGCGGTGTGCGCGCCCTGGCTGGTCCAGATGATCCAGGTGACGGACGCCCAGCAATGCGAGCTGCCGCCCGACAGCGACCTGTGGCCGTGGATTTCGCTCGCGTGTTTCGAGCACGAAGGGCACGCCGTGCCGGTGCTGGATACCGCCCGGCTGTTCGGGCCGCCACAACCATGATGCGGCTGCCGAAGTCATTGGAGAGGGGATAGATGCATCGTTATTCTTATGAGGACGGCGCGCGGCTGCTGGTCTCGCCGCTGGCGCTGCCGGAACTGACGTTCGCGCAGGCCCTCCAGATCGTGCCGTACATGAAGCTGACGATCGCCCGCCGCGGCGCGATCCTGTTTCGTGCCGGCGGCCCGGGCAGCCACTTCCTGGTCATGCTGCTGGAAGGCGACGCCGTGGTGGAGGGACAATTGACCGGCGCCAGCGATGCCATCGTGCTGCGCACGCTCGTCGCGGGCAGCATGTTCGGCGAGCTCGGCGCGCAGGACAGCGCCGGGCGCTCCGTGCACGTGCGAGCCACCTCGGAAACCTGCCTGGCGACCCTGCAGTACGAAGCGCTGGACCAGCTGACCGCAGCCGATCCCCAATTGGGCTGCGCATTGCTGCGCGCCATCCTCGCGCACACCATCCGGCGGCTGCGCACTGCCAACACGCGCATCGAGACGCTCAACGAAATCAATCACGCCCTCCAGGATGAGTGGGCTGCGGAAGTGAAGACGGACAGTGCGACCATCGCACGACTGAGCGTCCTCATGAAGCTCCAACGCGAGGCGGGCCTGCCCAGCCGGCTGGGCGGCGACCACGACAGCGCGCGCAAGCGCGCTTGAGTTGCGCTGCCGGCTGATCCGGCAACCGAGCGGCGAAGGTCCGGACACCAGGGTTTACCCGCAAAAAGGATAGATGCCGGCACCTAGAACCGGGCGAATGCGCTCGGCACCCCGGGCTTTCGTGCAAAATAGAACGATCGTTCGTTTTATTTTCCACCCCGCCCATGTCCGTCACCGAATTGCCCCTGAAGCCGGATCGACCTGAACGTCCGGCTCGCGCCCTGCAGAAAGGGCAGCAGACCAAGGCCACCATCGTCGATGCGGCGTTGGGCCTGGCTACCCAGATCGGCCTCGAAGGGCTGTCGATCGGCGCGCTGGCCGAGGTCACGCAGATGAGCAAGTCCGGCGTGTTCGCGCATTTCGGCTCGCGCGAGGAATTGCAGATTTCCGTCATCCGCGAATACCACACCCGCTTCGAGGAGGAGGTCTTCTATCCGGCGATGCAGGAGGGGCGCGGACTGCCGCGCTTGCGCGCGCTGTTTGCCAACTGGATGAAGCGCACCTCGATCGAGATCGACTCGGGCTGCATCTATATCAGCGGCGCCGTCGAATTCGACGACCGCACCGGACCCGTGCGCGATGCGCTGGTGGGTTCCGTGAAGACCTGGCTGGCCGCGATGCGGCGTGCCGTCGTCTCCGCCAAGGAGGAAGGCCACCTGCTCGCCGACGCGGACGAGGACCAGTTGCTGTTCGAGATTCACGGCCTCATCCTCGCCCTCCATTACGAAGCGCGCTTCCTGAGGAACCCCGGCTCGATCGCCCGTGCCAACACGGGCTTCGACAACATCCTGAGGCTGTACGGCGCGAAGGATGCGCCTTCCACCCGCTTGCCCAAACCGAACCGAATCCCCAAAGGCACCAAGGAGTAACCGTTTATGCCCAGCTACACACCGCCCCTGCGAGACATGCGCTTCGTGATGCACGAAGTGCTAAAGGTGACCGACGAGTACAAGGCCATTCCCAGGTATGGGGAAGCCGACGCCGCGACGATCGACGCCGTGCTGGAAGAGGCCGGCAAGTTCGCCACCGAAGTCACCTTCCCGCTGAACATGACGGGCGACGTCGAAGGCTGCAAGCTCGACCCGAAGACGCACGAGGTCACCACGCCGACCGGCTTCAAGGAGGCCTACGCGAAATACGTCGAAGGCGGCTGGCCGGCGCTCAGCTGTGACCCGGAATTCGGCGGGCAGGGCCTGCCGCTGGTCGTCAACCAGTGCTTCTACGAAATGCTCAATAGCGCGAACCAGGCGTGGGCGATGTACCCGGGCCTCACGCACGGCGCGTACGCCGCGCTGGCCACGCACGGCACCGACGAACAGAAGCGGACGTACCTGCCCAAGATGACCAGCGGCGAGTGGACCGGCACGATGTGCCTGACCGAGGCGCACTGCGGCACCGACCTGGGACTGATGCGCACCAAGGCCGAGCCGCAGCCGGACGGCAGCTACCGCATCACCGGCAACAAGATCTTCATCAGCGCCGGCGAGCACGACATGGCGCAGAACATCATCCACCTGGTGCTGGCGCGCCTGCCCGACGCGCCCCCCGGCATCAAGGGGGTGAGCCTGTTCATCGTCCCGAAGTTCCGGGTGAACAAGGACGGCGGCGTGGGCGAGCGCAACGCGATCTACTGCGGCGGCCTGGAGCACAAGATGGGCATCCACGGCAACGCCACCGCGCAGATCGTTATCGACGGCGCGACGGGCTGGATGGTGGGGCAGCCGAACAAGGGCATGCAGGCGATGTTCGTGATGATGAACGCGGCGCGGCTCGGCGTGGGCAACCAGTCGCTGGGCCTGACGGAGATCGCGTACCAGAACGCGCTGGCCTACGCCAAGGAACGCATCCAGATGCGCTCGCTCTCGGGGACGAAGGACAAGGACAAGCCGGCCGACCGGATCATCTGGCACCCGGATGTGCGCAAGATGCTGCTCACGGCGAAAGCCTATGCCGAAGGGGGACGGGCCCTGGCGATCTTCTGCGCGGTCCTGCTGGACAAGGTTCACTTCCATCCCGACGAGAAGGTGCGCAAGGAAAGCGACGAGATGCTGTCGCTGCTCACGCCGATCATGAAGGCCTTCACCACCGACAACGGCCACATCGCGACCAACGCCTGCCTGCAGGTGTTCGGCGGGCACGGGTACATCCACGAGTGGGGGATGGAGCAGTTCGCGCGCGACAACCGCATCAACATGATCTACGAGGGCACCAACACCGTGCAGTCGCTCGACCTGCTGGGCCGCAAGATCCTGGGCAACAACGGCGCCACGCTGAAGAAGTTCGGCAAGCTGGTCGCGCAATTGGTCGAGGAAGAGGGCGTGAACGAGAAGATGGCGGAGTTCATCAACCCCATCGCGTACCTGGGCGACCAGATGACCAAGTTCACCACCGAGCTGGGCTTCAAGGGTTTCCAGAACGCCGACGAGGTCGGCGCGGCCGCCGTCGATTACCTGCGGGTGGCGGGCCACCTGGTGCACGGGTATTTCTGGGCGCGGATGGCTCAGGTCGCCCTGCGCGAGATCGCGGCCGGCAGCGTGGACCCGTTCTACCAGGCGAAGCTGCAGACGGCGCGCTTCTACTTCGCCAAGCTGTTCCCCGAGACCGCCACGCTGATGCGCACCGCGCGCGCCGGCAGCAACGTGTTGATGGATGCCAACGAGGCGCTTGCCTGAAGGAAAGCCATGTACAAGGACCACGAAGCACGCGGCGGCGCTGAACCCGGTGCGCACACCGATAGAGCGGACGCAACGGAGCGCTTCCAGGTGAAGAAGGTCGCCGTGCTCGGCGCGGGCGTGATGGGGGCGCAGATCGCCGCGCACCTGGTGAACTGCGGGATCCCGGTGGTGCTGTTCGATCTGCCGGCAAAGCCCAAGGACGGGGCTTTAGCCCCGTTATCGTCCAAAAATGAGATCGTCATCAAAGCGGTCGAGGGCCTGAAGAAACTCAAGCCTTCGCCGCTGGGCGTGAAGGACGACGCCGACCTGATCGGGCAGGCGAATTACGAGGAGCACCTGGAGCAGTTGAAGGATTGCGACCTCGTGATCGAGGCGATCGCCGAGCGCATGGACTGGAAACTGGACCTCTACCGCAAGATCGCGCCGTTCGTCGCGCCGCACGCGATCCTCGCATCGAACACGTCGGGGCTGTCGATCACGAAACTGGGTGAAGCGCTCCCGCAGGAGATGAGGCCGCGCTTTTGCGGCATCCATTTCTTCAACCCGCCCCGCTACATGTATCTGGTGGAGCTGATCGGCACGCCCGCGACCGACGCGCACATCCTCGATGACCTGGAGACCTTCGTCACCAGCGGGCTCGGCAAGGGCGTGGTGCGCGCCAAGGACACGCCCAACTTCATCGCCAACCGCGTCGGCATCGCCGGCATGCTGGCCACCATGCGCGAAGTGGAGAAGTTCGGCCTGACGTACGACGTGGTGGACGACCTGACCGGCAAGAAGATGGGCCGCGCCAGTTCGGGCACCTTCCGCACCGCCGACATCGTGGGCCTGGACACCATGGCTCATGTCATCAAGACGCTGCAGGACACGCTGAGCGCCGACGCTACCGCAGGGGCCGCGAAATTCGACCCGTTCTATCCCAGCTTCGGCACGCCCGAAGTGCTCAAGACGCTGCTGGAGATGGGGAACCTGGGCCAGAAGACGAAGGCCGGGTTCTACAAGAAGGCCGGCCGCGACGTGATGCGCTTCGACCTCGCGAGCAAGGAATACGTGCCCGGCGGCGAAAAGGCCGACGAAGTGTACGGCCGCATGCTGAAGAAGCCGCCGGCCGAGCGGCTGAAGTTATTGCGCAACGCCGAAGGCGCGCAGGGCCGGTTCCTGTGGGCCATCCTGCGCAACAGCTTCCATTACGCCGCCGTGCACCTGGCCACCATCGCCGAGACCGCGCGCGACGTGGACTTCGCGCTGCGCTGGGGCTTCGGCATGAAGCAGGGTCCGTTCGAGCTGTGGCAGGAAGCCGGCTGGCTGCAGGTGGCGCAGTGGGTGCAGGAGGACATCGATGCCGGCAAGGCATTGTCGAAGGCTCCGCTGCCCGAGTGGGTGTTCAAGGGACCCGTCGCCGAAGCCGGTGGCGTACACACGCCCGAGGGGTCGTGGAACCCGACGACGCGCAAGTTCGAGCCGCGCCGCTGGCTGCCGGTGTATTCGCGCCAGCATTTCCCGGAAACGGTGGTGGGCAGCAACGCGCCGCGGTTCGAGACTGCCGGAACCACACTGCACGAGGACGACGCGATCCGGCTCTGGACACTCGACGACGAGGTCATCATCGCCAGCATCAAGACCAAGATGCATGCGATCAGCTTCGAGGTCGCGGAAGGCCTGATACAGGCGCTGGAGCTCGCGGAAAAGTCATACCAGGGGCTGGTGATCTGGTCCGGCGACGAGCCCTTCAGTGCCGGCGCGGACTTGCAGGGGCTGCTGACGGCTTATGTCGGCATGGGCATCGCGGCGATGGGCGAGGCCGAGCAGTTCCTGCAGCAAGGGATGCTGCGGCTGCGCTATGCGAACGTGCCGGTCATCTCGGCGATTCGCGGCATGGCGCTGGGCGGCGGCTGCGAGGTCGCGGTGCACTCGGCGCGCCGGGTCGTGGCGATGGAAAGCTATATCGGGCTGGTCGAAGTGGGCGTCGGCCTCGTACCCGGCGCGGGTGGCCTGACGTACATCGCGCGGCGTGCCGCGCAGTTGCAGGCGCGCTCCACCCACAAGGACCTGCTGCCGTTCCTCACCGAAGGATTCATCGCCGCGGCGATGGCGAAGGTGGGCACCAGCGCGCTCGAGTCGGGACAGCTCGGTTACCTGCTGGACAGCGACATCGTCGTGCCGAACAAGGACGAGTTGCTGTTCGTCGCGATCAACGAAGCCAAGGCGATGTACACGGCCGGATACCGTCCGCCGCACAAGCGGAAGTTCGCCGTAGCCGGCCGCAATGGCAAGGCCACGATCCAGGGCCAGCTCGTGAACATGCGCGACGGCGGCTTCGCCAGCCGACACGATTTCCACATCGCTTCGTTGATCGCGAACGTGGTGACCGGCGGCGACGTGGATACCGGCACGCTGGTGACGGAGGAATACCTGATGGCCCTGGAGCGCCAGGCGTTCTGCGAATTGGTGCAGCACCCCAAGACCCAGGAGCGCATCCTGGGATTCCTGTCGACGGGCAAGCCGGTGAGGAATTGAACTGCGTTCCTCCTTCCCCCTTCGGGGGAAGGCAGGGATGGGGGCACCGTATGCGAAATCGACCCACGCCTGAAGCGCAAGCCAACGCCCGCACGTTGCGGCTGGGCATGACCGATTCCGAACGTCGGCTCTGGTCCCGAATTCGATCGGAACAGTTGGGCGTCAAATTTCGTCGCCAGCATCCGCTGGGGAATTACATCGCGGATTTTGCGTGCCTCGACCCGAAATTGATCATCGAGCTCGATGGATCGCAGCATGCGGAGCAAGCGGCGTATGACGCCATCAGAGATCAATTTTTTCGCAGTCATGGATTCGCCGTCCTGCGATTCGCATCGAATGAACCGCTATTGAATCCCGACGGCGTTCTGGCCGTCATCGCCGCTGAGCTTTTCGCCCGCGCCGTGCCCCCATCCCAACCTTCCCCCGAAGGGGGAAGGGGTCAAAACCCCAGGAGCATTTCATGAAGCAAATCCAGGAAGCCTACATCGTCGCCGCCACGCGCACTCCGATCGGACGATCGCACCGGGGGTTCTTTCGCAACACGCGGCCCGACGACTTGCTGGCGACTGTGTTGCGCTCCGCGCTCGCCCAGGCGCCGGGGCTCGATCCGCAAGCGGTCGAGGACGTGATCTGCGGCTGCGCGATTCCCGAAGCGCAGCAAGGCCTGAACGTCGCGCGCATCGGCGCCGTGCTGGCCGGCCTGCCCAAAAGCGTGGGCGGCATCACCGTCAACCGCTTCTGCGCGTCGGGGCTGTCGGCCATCCAGATCGCCGCGGACCGCATCCGTGTCGGCGAAGCCGATGTGATGATCGCCGCCGGCACCGAGAGCATGAGCATGGTGCCGATGATGGGCAACGCGCCGTCGCTGTCGCCCGCGATCTTCACCAACCCCGACGACATCGAAAGCTACGGCATCGCCTACGGCATGGGGCTGACGGCGGAGAAGGTCGCGCAGCAGTGGAAGGTCAGCCGTGGCGCGCAGGATGAATTCGCGTACCGCTCGCATATGAAAGCAATCGCCGCCATGAAGGCCGGCGAGTTCGCGAGCGAGATGACGCCGGTCGAGGTGGCGGAGCGTTCGGTGGATCTGGAGTCGGCTGAAATCACCGTGAAGACGCGCACCGTGAATCTCGACGAAGGCGCGCGGCCGGATACGACCATCGAAGGCCTGTCGAAACTGAAGACCGTCTTCGCCGCCCGCGGTTCGGTGACGGCCGGCAACAGCTCGCAGACGTCGGACGGGGCGGGCGCGCTGATCCTTGCCAGCGAAGCGGCCGTCAAGCGCTTCGGCCTGCAGCCGCTCGCGCGCTTCGTGAGCTTCGCGAGCCGCGGCGTGCCGCCCCACCTCATGGGCATCGGGCCGATCGAGGCGATCCCCGCCGCGCTGCGTGCCGCCGGCCTGAAGCAGGACGACCTGGACTGGATCGAGCTCAACGAGGCATTCGCCGCGCAGTCGCTGGCGGTGATCGGCACGCTCGGGCTGGACGCGAACAAGGTCAACCCGATGGGCGGCGCGATCGCGCTCGGCCATCCCCTCGGCGCGACCGGCGCTATCCGATCGGCGACAGTGGTTCACGCGCTGCGGCGCAAGAATCTGAAGTACGGGATGGTCACCATGTGCGTGGGCATGGGGCAGGGCGCCGCCGGGATTTTCGAGCGGGTGTAGTGTGATTTGCTCCTTCCCCCTTCGGGGAAGGCAGGGATGGGGGCATGGTTCGTCCGCGCGCGGTGCCCCACCCTCACCTCCCCCGGAGGGGAGGGGATAACACAGAGGCAAAGGAGACGAGATGAGGCCTGAGACGATCGTCGCGGCCGACGGCACGAAGCTCGCGGCGCGCGTGTACGCATCGGGCCGGCGCGACCGGGGCAGCGTCGTTATCGGCGGCGCCATGGGCGTGCGGCAGGATTACTACGCGCCGTTCGCGCAATGGCTGGCCGGCCAGGGCTGGCGCGTCGTCACGTTCGACTATCGCGGTTCGGGCGAATCGGGGCCGGGCATCGGCGGCCTGCGCGGCTTCAAGGCCGACCTGTTCGACTGGACGCGCGACTACGAAGCGGCCATCGACGCCGCGCATGCGGCGCTGCCCGACCGTCCCTTGTACTTGTTGGGCCACAGCCTGGGCGCGCAACTGCCCGGGCTGCTGGGCAACCAGCACAAGGTGAGCGGGATGCTGAGCATCGCGGCGGGCACCGGCTACTGGCGCGACAACGCCCCGCGCCTGAAGCGCGTCGTGTTCTATTTCTGGTTCGTGCTGGTGCCGCTGGCCACGCGCCTGTACGGCTATTTCCCCGGCCGTAAATTGCGCAAGGTGGGCGACCTGCCGGCCGGCGTCGTGATGCAGTGGCGCAAATGGTGCCTCGACCCGGAATACAGCGTTGGCGCCGAGGGCGAGGCCGCGCGCCAGGCATACGCCAGGGCGACGTTTCCCGTGCACGCGGTCTCGATCACCGACGATGAACTGATGACGTTGCGTGGCACGCACAGGCTGCTCGGGCTGTACCCGAACGCACCTTCGCAAGTGCGGCGGCTCGCGCCGGGCGACCTGGGCGTGCGCCGTCTCGGCCATTTCGGCCCGTTCCGCAGCGAGCACGAATCCGGTTTGTGGCCGCGCATGGCCGAATGGCTGGGCGCCTTGGCGAACCCGGGGGCGGCATGAACGAAACGGGCCGCCCGCACGCGTTCGACGCCGCGATCGCGCTCGCGCCGCAGGGCGACGGCGTCTGGCAGGGCCACACCAGCCCCGCTTACGCCAACATGATCGGCCCGTTCGGCGGCACCACTGCGGCTCAGGCGCTGAACGCGGTGCTCCAGCATCCCGAGCGCCTGGGCGAGCCGATCGCCTTTACGGTGAATTTCGCCGCCGCCCTGGCCGACGGTCCCTTCCTGGTCCATGCCCGGGCCGCGCGTACCAACCGCTCGACACAGCACTGGGTCATCGACGTGCGGCAGGACGAGCGCACCGTGCTCACCGCAACGGCGGTCACGGCGCTGCGGCGCGAAACCTGGGGCGCCACGCAAACGCAGATGCCGCAAGTGCCTCGACCCGAGGACCTGCCGCCGCCGGCGCGCCCCGGCCGCGTCGAGTGGCTCAATCGCTACGACCTGCGCTTCATCCGCGGCGCACTGCCGCCGGCCTG
>JAGRPN010000429.1 GCA_019449555.1 Ramlibacter sp. | reverse complement strand
TCTTCGTGTGGCTACTGGCCACGTTTGCCAAGATCAACACCTGCTTGCAGGTAGGCATGGAGCTATGCAAATGATGCGCTTGCATTACCGCCGCTTGAAGTGGCGCGCTATTGCGTTGCTGTTCCTCGGTCGGCGCGAGGCCGCGCTGGATGTGTTCGAAACCATGGCGCTGGAGTTCCCGCGCGATGCCTACGCAATGGCGAGCAAGGCCCACCTGCAAGCGCAGCTCGGACGACGCCGGGCCGCCCTGTCGACATTTGAGCGGCTGCTCGAAATCGATGCCGGCAATGGCAGGAACTGGTTCAACTACGGCTTCCTGCTCGACGAACTCGACGAGTACGCGCAGGCCGAAGCCGCCCTGCGCTGTGCGACCGAGCTCAGCCCCAAGCTGGATCGGGCGTGGTACGGGCTGGGCCTGGTCCTGATCCGCCTGCAGCGCTTCGACGAGGCGGTCGCCGCCTTGAAGAAGAACACCCAATTGCAACCCATGAGCCCGTACGGCTGGTACCAGCTCGCGCGTGTTCATGTCGACCGGCACGAACCCGATGAGGCGCTGCGGATCATCCGGCACCTCAAGAAGTTCGAGCCGAAAGTGGCCGCTCAGCTGGAACGCGAGACGGGCATCCTCGTCCCGCCCGCCAGCTGAGGGGGCATTTGGGCGCGGCCCAGTTGCACGCTGGCGGTGGCGCCAGGGGGCCGTTTGGTGGCAGAGGTGACCCGCAAGGGCTAAAACAGGAGACAACAGCATGCAACTCACTGAAGGACACCGCGAGTACTGGCGAAAGAACCTGCGGATCACGGGGATTCTGCTCGGCGTCTGGTTTCTGGTGACGTTCGTCATGGGCTACTACGCCCGCGACCTGAACTTCAACTTCTTCGGCTGGCCGTTCAGCTTCTGGATGGCGGCACAGGGCTCATTGATCATCTACGTGCTGATCATCTGGATCTATGCCCGCTACATGAATAACCTGGACCAGGAATTCGGCGTCGCCGAGGAGGACTGATCATGGCTGTATTCTCAACAAGCGGTGCGCAGACGGGCGCGGCTGCCCGAACGGCATTCAGGTCGCAGCTCAACAAGGTATACACCTTCTACACCGGAGGCTTCATCGCGTTCGTGCTGGTGCTGGCGGTGCTCGAGCAATTCGGGCTGAAGCGCGAGTGGATCGGGTTCATTTTCCTGATGGCCACCATCGGCCTGTATGCCGGCATCGGCATCATGAGCCGCACAACGGACGCCGCGGAGTTCTACGTCGCCGGCCGGCGCGTTCCAGCCCTGTACAACGGGATGGCCACGGGCGCCGACTGGATGTCCGCCGCGTCGTTCATCGGCATGGCCGGTACGCTCTACCTGACCGGGTACGGCGGCCTCGCTTTCATCATGGGCTGGACTGGCGGGTATTGCCTGGTCGCTTTCCTGCTGGCGCCTTACCTGCGCAAGTTCGGACAATTCACGATTCCCGACTTCCTGGGTGAACGCTATGGCGGGAACGTTCCGCGTTTCATCGGGATCTTCGCGGCCATCCTGTGCTCCTTCACGTACGTGGTGGCTCAGATCTACGGCGTTGGCATCATTACCACCCGGCTGACCGGCGTCGCATTCGAACTGGGAATTTTCCTGGGGCTGGGCGGCATCCTGGTCTGCTCGTTCCTCGGCGGGATGCGGGCGGTGACCTGGACGCAGGTGGCGCAGTACATCATCCTGATCCTGGCCTACATGATTCCCGTGGTCTGGCTGGCCGTGAAACAGACCGGCGTGCCGATTCCGCAAGCGATCTACGGGCACCAGCTCGAGAAGGTCGCCAAGCGGGGCGACGAATTGCGAAAGGACCCGAAGGAGCTGGAGGTCGTCGCCATCTTCAAGGCGCGTGCCGATGCTTTCGATGCCAAGCTGAAGGACATCCCGGCGGCCGTCGCCGCGGACAAGGCGGCTGCGGAAAAGAAGGTGGCTGATCTCAAGGCGAACAATGCCATGGCGTCGCAGCTCACGGCAGCCGAGAAGGAGCTGGCAGCCGTTCCCAAGGATGCAGCTGCGGCCAAGGAGGCCTGGACCAAGGCCAAGGCGGCCAACCTGGACCGGGCCAAGCCGCTGGGCGGCATGCCGAACCACTCGCAAATCTACGCCGGCGATCCGAACGGCACGCCAGCCGAGCGGAAGGCCTTCGACGAATCCCGCCGCAACTTCCTGGCTCTCGTTTTTTGCCTGATGGTGGGCACCGCTGCATTGCCGCACATCCTGATGCGCTACTACACGACCCCGAGCGTGAAGGAGGCGCGAGACTCGGTCAGCTGGTCGCTGTTCTTCATCTTCCTGCTCTATTTCACGGCGCCTGCCCTGGCGGTGCTGGTCAAGTTCGAGGTGTTCAACAACCTGGTCGGTGTGCACTACGACCATTTGCCGGCCTGGATCGCCAACTGGCAGCGGGTCGACCCCACGCTGCTGTCGGTTTCGGATGTCAACGGCGACGGCATCTTCCAGCTGTCCGAAATGAAGATCGGCGGTGACATCGTGGTGCTGGCAACTCCGGAAATCGGCGGCCTGCCCTATGTCGTGTCCGGGCTGGTCGCGGCGGGCGGTCTCGCGGCGGCGCTGTCGACGGCCGACGGCCTGCTGCTCACCATCGCCAATGCGTTGAGCCATGACCTGTACTACAAAATGATCGACCCGAATGCGTCCACGGCCCGCCGGGTGACGCTGTCGAAGATCCTGTTGCTGGTCGTGGCCCTGGCCGCTGCCGGGATAGCGGCCCAGAAGCCTGCGGACATCCTGTTCCTCGTGTCGGCGGCGTTCTCGTTTGCCGCAGCCGCCTTTTTCCCGGCGCTGGTGCTGGGGATTTTCTGGAAGAGGGCTACGGGCATTGCAGCTTCGCTGGGCATGGCGGCCGGCCTGGGCATCACGTTCTACTACATGGTGACGACACAGCCCTGGCTGCGCAGCGTATTCAGCGTCACGTCGCCGGTCGAGCTGTGGTGGGGAATCCAGCCGATTTCCGCCGGGCTGTGGGGCGTGCCGCTCGGGTTCGCCGTGATCATCCTGGTCAGCCTCGTGACCCCGGCGCCCAGTGCCCACGTGCAGGAACTGGTGGAACACGTGCGTTACCCATCGCTGAAAGGCAGCGCCAAGAGCCTGGTGCACGGCGTAGCGACGTAATACGAAAACTGCGTCCCGAGAAGCCCGGACGCAGCGCCTTCCTTCTGCCGCCCGGCGCCCTCTGGGGGTCCGGGCGGCTTTTCATTGGCAGCCAGCCGGCGTACCCGTGCGCGCGACACAGACGGGTAGCAGGGCAGGTCGCCCGTCTTTGTTATAATCATGGGCTTTTCCTTCCTTGCCACACCGCTTGCGACGCAGCGGGTGGCTGCCACCATCCTCAAGGAGCCTCATGCGTCATTACGAAATCATTTTGCTGATCCACCCGGATCAGAGCGAACAGGTGCCGGCCATGCTGGAGCGGTACAAAAGCATGATCACCGCCGGCGGCGGCAAGATCCACCGCGTCGAAGACTGGGGACGCCGGCAGCTGGCCTACCAGATCAACAAGCTCGCCAAGGCGCACTACCTGTGCATCAACATCGAGGCCGACCAGCCGGTCATGGCCGAGCTGGAGCATGCGTTCCGCTTCAACGACGCCGTGCTGCGCCACCTGACGGTGCAGCGCAAGAAGGCCGACACCGCCCCGTCCTCGATGATGCGGACAGTCGAGCGCGAGGAGGCCCGCAAGGCGCAGCAGGCGGAGTACCAGTCCTGAAGGGCCGGCCGCGGGAGTGAACCAGCTCGTTTTGAGCGCCCGTATCGCCGAGGCCGGAGCCTTGCGGTACACCCCGGCCGGATTGCCGGCCCTGGACTTCAGGCTCGAACACGAGTCGGATGTCACGGAGGCGGGTCAGAGCCGACAGGCGAAGGTGGCGATCAGGGCGGTTGCGTTCGGCAGCCTGGCGGAAACGCTGGGCCGACAGCCGATCGGCAGCAGCTGGCAGTTCTCCGGATTCCTGGCCACCCCCCGCAACGGCAAGCACCCGGTGCTCCACGTTCAAGAGTTTCAACAGGACAGAACCGAAACACTGTCCACCCCACTTTAAAAGAGGTCCCACATGGCCACGTTCAAGAAGTTCAACAAGGACAAGCGTCCGAAGCGCAACACCCAGTCGCTGCTGTTCAAGCGCAAGCGTTTCTGCCGCTTCACTGTCGCGCACGTCGAGGAAATCGACTATAAGGACGTCGACACGCTGCGCGATTTCATCGCCGAGAACGGCAAGATCATCCCGGCGCGCCTGACCGGCACCCGCGCGATCTATCAACGCCAGCTCAACAGCGCCATCAAGCGCGCGCGCTTCCTGGCCCTGGTGCCGTACACCGACCAGCACCGCATCTAAGGAACGCCCCATGCAAGTCATTCTGCTCGACAAGGTCGTGAACCTTGGCAACCTGGGCGAGATCGTGAAAGTCAAGGACGGCTACGCCCGCAACTTCCTGATCCCGCAGGGCCGCGCGCGCCGCGCCACCGAGGCGAATAAGGCCGAATTCGAGGCCAAGCGCGTCGAACTCGAAAAAGCCGCCGCCGCGAAACTGGCCGAATCCCAGGGCCAGGGCGAGAAGCTCGCCGGCACCACTGTCAAGCTGACCCAGAAGGCCGGCGTCGACGGGCGCCTGTTCGGCTCGGTCACCAACTTCGATATCGCCGAAGAGTTGGGCAAGCTGGGCTACAAGGTGGCGAAGTCGCAGGTGCGCATGCCCAATGGCCCGATCAAGCATGTCGGCGACAGCACGGTGAGCGTCGCGCTGCACACGGACGTGGTGGTGGACATCAACGTGACGGTGTACGGCGAAACGGCATAGACGCAACGCACGATCACAAGGCTGTTGCAGCCTGGCACTTCAAATTCCGGACAAGGCCGCCTTCGGGCGGCTTTTCCTTGCCCGCGCGACCCGGTTCCGACGCGTGCGCAGCGGGATTACGGCGTGCTGTTCGATCAACAGGTTCCGGCCGTCCGCTCACCGGAAAACCACGGCTTTTCCACAGACTTATCCCGTGACGCCGGACCGCCCCCGGCGTAGCATTGACGGCTGAGATACAGGAATCCCATGTCCGCAGTCCTTACTTCTCTCGACGACGATTTCTCGCGCGACCACCAGATCGCGCAACTGCGCATTCCGCCGCACTCCATCGAAGCCGAGTCCAGCGTGCTGGGTGGGCTGCTGCTGGACAACGGTGCGTGGGACCGGGTCGGCGACCTGCTCACCGACAGCGATTTCTACCGCTACGAACACCGGCTGATCTACGCCGCGGTGGGGGGCCTGGTCAACGCCAGCAAGCCGGCCGACGTGATCACCGTGTACGAGCAACTGCAGGGGTTGGGCAAGGCTGAGGAGGTCGGCGGGCTGGCTTACCTGAACTCGCTAGCGCAGTACGTCCCCAGCGCGAGCAACATCCGCCGTTATGCGGAGATCGTGCGCGAGCGTTCGATCCTGCGCAAGCTGGTGAGCGCCAGCGACGAGATCGCCACGGCAGCGTTCAACACGCAGGGCAAGCCCGTCGACAAGATCCTGGACGAAGCCGAACAGAAGATCTTCAACATCGGCGAAGAGGGCTCGCGCATGAAGCAGGGCTTCCAGGCGATGGACGGCCTGGTGGTGCAGTTGCTCGATCGCGTGCAGGAGATGGCGGACAACCCGAACGACATCACGGGGGTGCCGACCGGCTTCTACGACCTGGACCGGCTCACCTCCGGCTTCCAGGCGGGCGACATGGTCGTGCTCGCGGCGCGCCCGTCGATGGGGAAAACTGCCCTGGCGATCAATATCGCCGAGCACGTGGCTTTGCACGAAGGCCTGCCCGTGGCCGTGTTCTCGATGGAGATGGGGGCGAGCCAGCTCGCGGTGCGTATCGTCGGCTCGATCGGCCGCATCGACCAGATGCACCTGCGCACCGGCAAGCTGACGGACGACGAATGGCCGCGCCTGACCGAGGCGATCGAGAAGCTGCGCAACGTGTCGCTGCACATCGACGAGACCCCGGGCCTCACCGTGAGCGAACTGCGTGCCAACGCGCGGCGGCTCGCCCGCCAATGCGGCGGCAAGCTCGGCCTCATCGTCGTGGACTACCTCCAGCTCATGAGCGTTTCCAGCAGCATGAGCGAGGAGAACCGGGCCACCGCGGTCGGCGAAATCTCGCGCGGCCTGAAAATGCTCGCCAAGGAACTCGGGTGCCCCGTGATGGCGCTTTCGCAGCTCAGCCGGGGCGTCGAATCGCGCACCGACAAGCGTCCGATGATGAGCGACCTGCGCGAGTCCGGCGCGATCGAGCAGGACGCGGACGTGATCATGTTCATCTACCGTGACGACTACTACAACAAGGACTCCAAGGAGCCGGGGGTCGCCGAGATCATCATCAGCAAGCAGCGCAACGGCCCCACCGGCACGGTGAAATTGGCGTTCATCAAGCCGCTGACGAAATTCGAGTCGCTTGCGTCCGGCGGGACGGACTTCTGACGAGCGGCAACAAACGAGCCTGCGCAGCGGGCCCGTTGTCGTCCGTTACAGCACTTCGCTCGCGAAATCCGCCAGCCGCGAGCGCTCGCCGCGCGCCAGCGTGATGTGGCCGCTGTGGGGCCAGCCCTTGAACTTGTCGACCGCGAAGGTCAGGCCGGACGAGCCCTCCGTGAGGTAGGGAGTGTCGATCTGGGCGAGGTTGCCCATGCAGATGATCTTGGTGCCGGGCCCGGCTCGGGTGATCAGCGTCTTCATCTGCTTGGGCGTGAGGTTCTGCGCTTCGTCGATGATCACGTACTTGTTCAGGAAAGTGCGCCCGCGCATGAAGTTCATGCTCTTGATCTTGATGCGGCTGCGGATCAGCTCGTTGGTGGCGGCGCGTCCCCACTCGCCGGCGCCCGATTCGGTCTTTGCCAGCACCTCCAGGTTGTCGTCCAGCGCGCCCATCCAGGGCCCCATCTTTTCTTCTTCGGTCCCCGGCAGGAAGCCGATGTCCTCGCCCATGCTCACGGTCGCGCGCGTCATGATGATTTCCGTGTAGCGCCGGTCGTCCAGCACCTGCGTCAACCCGGATGCGAGGGCCATCAGGGTCTTGCCCGTGCCGGCGGTGCCGGTGAGCGTGACGAAATCCACTTCCGGATCCATCAGCAGGTTCATCGCGAAGTTCTGTTCGCGGTTGCGGGTCGTGACGCCCCACACGGCATTCTTCAGGTGGCCGTAATCCTTCAGGGTCTTGAGCACCGCGGTCTTGGCACGGATCTCGGTGACGCGGGCGTACAGGCTGGGCTCGCCGGGCGATTCGAAATAGACGAACTGGTTGATCAACAGGCTGGGCACGATCGGGCCCGTGATGCGGTAGTACGTGTGCAGGCCGCTTTGCCAGCTTTCGATGGTCTTGCCGTGCTTCGCCCAGAAATCGGCCGGCAAGGCCAGCGCGCCCGAATAGAGCATCTCCAGGTCATCGATCGTCTTGTCGTTCTGGTAGTCGTCGGTCGCAAGGCCCAGAGCACGGGCCTTGACTCGCATGTTGATGTCCTTGGACACCAGGACCACATCGCGCGGCGTGTGCTGCTTGCGGAGCGCCTGCACCACCGCGAGGATCTGGTTGTCCGCCTTGCCCGGGGGCAGGCCTAGTGGCGCGGCGGTATCGAGCTGCTGCGTCTGGAAGAACAGGCATCCACCGGCTTCGCGATGCCCCGTCGTGTCGAGCTTGAGCCCGTGGGCGATATCCGCACCTTGAGCACCCGCGAGCGCATCGAGCGAACGGCTGGCCTGCCGCGCATTGCGCGCGACTTCGGTCATCCCTTTCTTGTGCCCGTCCAGCTCTTCGAGCACGATCATCGGCAGGAAGATGTCGTGTTCTTCGAATCGGAAGAGGCTCATCGGGTCGTGCATGAGCACGTTCGTGTCCAGCACGAAGAGCTTCTTCGGACCGGCCGGCTTGACCTTGCGCACCGGTCGCGGAACCAATTCGGGCGCGGCGCGCTTGCGCGTGGGCGCGGGCTCCTGGTGGTCCAGGTAGCCGTCGGTCGGGTCCTTGAAGGCTTCCAGATGCAACTCGCCGCCGCCATGGCGGGGGTCGAAGTCCAGGACCTGCGGCTTTTCAGGCAGGGGGCTGCCGATGTGGTCTGCCTCCGATTTTCGCGCCGCCTTGTGCGAGGACCGGGCCGGTGCATCGTAGGCTTCCGGCGGGAGCAGGGCGGCGCGCTTGGTGGGGGCGGGGGGCAAAGGCATAGGGCGGCAGGTTCCCGGAGGTAAAGGTCAAGAAGCGAAAAAGCCGCCGGGCGGGCCGGGCGGCTTTGTCTGGGTCAGCAGTGATGACGCAGCGCGTCGTAATCAACGGCATGAAATCATTATGCACAAGCGCCCGGGGCCATCAACCGCCGGTCCGTGCATGTTGCTACAAAACGTCAAGCCGCTTTCTTCAGCAGCTTCACCGCCTTGAGCACCTCGTCCACGTGACCGGGCACCTTGAGCCCGCGCCACTCCTGCTTCAGCACGCCGTCCGCCCCGATGAGGAAGGTGCTGCGCTCGATGCCCTTGACCTTCTTGCCATACATGATCTTGTTCTTCACGACGCCGAACATGTGGCACATCTTCTCTTCGGTATCGGCGATCAGTTCGAACGGCAGCTCGAGCTTGGCCTTGAAGTCGTCGTGCGACTTCATGTTGTCGCGCGAGACGCCGAACACCGCGGCCCCGGCCTTGACGAAATCCTTGTACTTGTCGCGGAACTGCATCGCTTCCG
>JAGRPN010000428.1 GCA_019449555.1 Ramlibacter sp. | reverse complement strand
GATCGAGCATCGCCTGCCAGGCGTCGATGGCTCCGAAGACACTGGTTTGCGTTTCGTTCATCCCGGTCCTTCCCTCGTTCTGGGGCCGTCGCCCTCGTGACTTGATTCGCCGGCCCGCCCAACGGCTTTACGCCGGGCTGCAATCGCCCTATCGTCGTCGAATCGCGCCGCCATTCCGCCGGCGGCTTCATGCCAGGAGATCCGATGAACAGCGCCCTCGTTCGCTGCGCCTACGCCGACGTGGCGCATGGCCAGATCCACTACGCCGAATGCGGGCTGCGCGGCGCGCCGGCCGTGCTGCTGCTGCACCAGACGCCGCGCAGCTGGACCGAATACCGCGCCGTGCTGCCTCTGCTCGGCGCGCGCTACCGTGCGATCGCGATGGACACCGCCGGTTTCGGCGCCTCGGCGCCATTGGCGGGCGGCCCGTCGATCGAGCGCTGGGCGGCGGCCGCCGCGGCGCTGCTCGATGCGCTCGGCATCGAACGCGCGCATGTCGCCGGTCACCACACCGGCGGCGTGATCGCGATCGAGCTGGCGGCCGCGTACCCGGCGCGCGTGGGCAAACTGGTGCTCTCCTCGACACCGTACAGCGATGCGCCGTTTCGCCGCGAGCGCGCGCAGCGCCCCGCGATCGACGAGGTCGCCATCCGCCCCGACGGCACCCACCTCGCCGAGCTCTGGCAGCGGCGCCAGCCCTACTATCCACCCGAGCGCCCTGACCTGCTGCACGCCTTCGTCTGCGATGCACTGAAAGTGATCGACCGGCTCGAGGAAGGCCATCGGGCCGTGGCGAGCTATCGCATGGAAGAACGCATCGCCCGCATCACGCAGCCGGTGCTCGTGATCCGCGCCGGGCGCGACCCGTTCGCGGCGCCGCATGCACAGGCGATTTGCGAGCAGCTGCCGCAGGCGCGCCTGGTCGAGATCGCCGACGGCATGGTTCCGCTGCCCGACCAATTGCCGGCCGCGTTCGCGCAGGCCGTGCTCGATTTCCTGGACGCGGACCGCTGAACGCCGCATTGCTCAGCGCTCCTCCGGCTTCGCGCCCGTGAGCGTGATGATGCGCCGATAGCGCTCGATATCCCGGCGCACCAGAGCCTCCAGTTCCCCCGGCGTGCCGGTCACCGGATCGAGTCCCGCCGCGCTGACGCGCTCGACGACGACCGGATCGTGCATCACCTTGCCGATCTCGCGCGAAAGGCGCGCCACCACCGCGGGCGGCGTGCCGGCGGGCGCCATGATCGCGTACCAGTTGAGCAGCGAGAACTCCGGGTAGCCGCTCTCGGCGAAAGTAGGCACCTCCGGCGCCAGCGCGTTGCGCGTCGGGCTGGTGATCGCCAGCGCGACGAGCTTGCCGGCCCTCGCATGCTTGATGCCATTGCCCGCCACGATCAGCGACAGGTTGACCTGCCCGCCGAGCAGGTCGACCAGGGCCTGCCCGCCACCCTTGTACGGCACGTCGATGATGTCGACGCCGGCCATGCGCTTGAACCATTCGAAGCCGAGGTAATGCGGGCTGCTCGATCCCAGCGATGCGAACGAAAGCCGGCCGGGCCGGGCGCGCGCCTGCGTCACGAGATCGGCCAGCGTCTGGATGCCTGCCGCCGGATGCGCCAGCAACATCAGCGGCGAGGTGGTCAGCTGACTGACGAACGCGAAGTCCTTGAGCGAGTCGTACGGCAAGGCGCTGGCGTACGCGGCGTTGATCGCGTGGATATCGGTGGTGAGCAACAGCGTGTGGCCGTCCGCCGGCGCCAGCGCCACCTGCCGTGTCGCAATCACGGAATTTCCGCCCGGCTTGTTGTCCACCAGCACCGGCACGCCGAAGACCGGCGCGAGCTTCTCGGCCAGGCTGCGCGCGACCACATCGGTGCCGCCGCCCGGCGCGAACGGCACGACGATGCGGATCGGCTGACTCGGAAATTCGGCGGCAACCGCGTCGGGCGCCGCGAGCAGCAGCGCCGCCGCTGCGAGCAAAGAGGACAAGACTCGGTTCATCGTGGTTGCTCCTGTGTCGCCTTCCGGCCGCGCGCCCCGCTGGCAGTTCGTCATCCCAATTTCCGCAATGCGTTCTTGTCGATCTTGTTGGCGGCCGTCTTCGGAAGCTGCTGGACGAAGTGCCAGCGCGCCGGCAACTTGTATTTCGCCAGCCGCTCGCGGCAGTGCGCCAACAGGGACTCGGTGTCCGGGCGTGCGCCCGGCCGCGCCACCACATGGGCCACCAGGATCTCGCCGCGGTACTCGTCGGGCTTGCCCACGACGGCGGCCTCGGCCACGTCGGGATGCGCGAACAGCACTTCCTCGACCTCGCGCGGATACACGTTGTAGCCGCCGACGATGACCAGGTCCTTCTTGCGGTCGCGGATCGCGAGATAGCCGTCCGCGTCGAACTCGCCGATGTCACCGGTGTAGAGCCAGCCGCCGCGCAGCGCCTGCGCCGTTTCCTCCGGCCGGTTGCGATAGCCGCGCATCAGTTGTGGGCCGCGCGCGCGGATCTCGCCGCACTCGCCCGCCGGCAGCACGCGATCGCCGGCCACGACGTCGACGATTTCGATCTCGGTCAGCGGCACCGGCACGCCCACCGTGCCTGGCTTCACCAGGCCGCCGACGGGATTGAAGGACAGCACCGGGCCGGCTTCGGTCAGGCCGTAGCCTTCGTAGACCGGCGCGCCGACCGCGTCGCGCCAGCGGGCGAGCGTCGCGGCCGGCAGAGCGGCCGAGCCCGAGTAACAGGTGTGGATCGTGTGCCAGTCGGCCTGCGCGAAACGGGGATGCGACAGCAGGCCGGTGAAGATCGTCGGACTGCCGAGAAAGACGCCGATGCGCTCGCGCGCGACGCTGTCCAGCACCTCGTCGGGCTGGTAGCGCGGCAGGATGACGAGGGTGCCGGCGCAGTGCAGCGACAGGAATAATCCCATCGCCATCGCATACGCGTGCGACAGCGGCATCATGCAAAGGATGCGATCGCCCTGCCGGGACGCCAGCAGCGCCTCGCGTTGCGCGACGTTGATCGCGATCG
This sequence comes from Ramlibacter sp., assembly GCA_019449555.1. GTDB lineage: Bacteria > Pseudomonadota > Gammaproteobacteria > Burkholderiales > Burkholderiaceae_C > Ramlibacter. The sequence goes on along the minus strand of JAGRPN010000428.1, from coordinate 9,451 downwards.
CCCCGTGTGTCAGCTCCACGCCCTTCGCGCGTCCGGTCGTGCCGCCCGTGTACTGCAACAGCGCCAGCGCTTCGGCGCAAGGCGGTGGCGGCAGGCTCGCTTCGCCGGGCCGCCAGGCATCGAGGCGCCGCGCGCCCTCGCCCACGGCGATGACGTGCAGGACGCCGGCGCGCCGCGCGACCGGTTCGGCCATGGCCGCGAGCGCAGCGTCCACCACCAGCACGGTGGCGGCCGCGTCTTCGAAAATCGCCGCCAGCTCGTGCGCGGTGTACAGCGGATTGAGCGGCACCTGCTGGGCCCCCGCCGCCATCGTGCCCAGCGCGGCAATGCAGGCGTCGATCGAGTTGCCGACCAGGGTCGCGACCCGGCCGCCCGCCGCGTCCAGCGATTGCAGTTCGCGCGCGAAGCCGGCCACGCAGGCGAGGTAAGTCGAATAGTCGAGCCGCCGTCCGCCGAACACCAATGCCTCACCATCGGGCGAGGTTTGCGCCGCGGCGGCGAGCATCCGCACCACCGTCGGTTGCGCTGGAGGCAGCACGAATCTCGCGTTGCTCATGCCAGCCTTCCCGGCGGCAGTGGCGCCGCCCCCTTCAGCCCGAGGTATGACTCGACGACGCGCGGGTGCCCGGCCAGTTCGCCCGCCGGTCCTTGCAGCACCACGTCGCCCGTTTCCAGCACGTAGCCGGTGTCGGCGATCTGCAGCGCCGCGCGCGCGTTCTGCTCGACCAGCAGGATCGCCACGCCGTCGGCGCGCAGGTCGGCGACGATGCGAAGGATGTCGCGCACGATCAGCGGCGCGAGCCCGAGGCTCGGTTCGTCCAGCATCAACAGTTTCGGCTTGGCCATCAGCGCGCGGCCGATGGCGAGCATCTGCCGCTCGCCGCCGGACAGGGTCACTGCGAGCTGCGCCCGCCGCTCCGCCAGGCGCGGAAAGCGCGCATACACGTCGCGCAAGTCGCCCGCCGCGCCCGACTGACGCAGGCGCAGGCGCTGGTACGCACCCAGGCGCAGGTTGTCCTCGACGCTGAGCTCGCCGAACAGCTCGCGGCGCTCCGGCACCAGCGTCAGGCCGGCGGCCACGCGCGATTCCACCGGCAGCCCGCTCACGTCGCGCCCTGCGTAGCGGATCGCGCCCCGGCTGGGCAGCAGCCCGATCAGCGCGGCGAGCAGGGTGGACTTGCCGGCGCCGTTGGGCCCGATCACCGTCACGATCGAGCCGGCATCCACGTCCAGGCTGACGCGGTGCACCGCCTCGACCTTGCCGTGCGAGACCTGCAGGTCGCGCACTTCGAGCAGGCGGCTCATTCCACGCCTCCGAGATAAGCCTCGATCACGGCCGGATGCTGCTGGATCTCGTGCGGCAGGCCCTCGGCGATCTTTTCGCCGAAGTCCATCACCACCAGCCGGTCCACCAGGCCCATCACGAATTCCATGTCGTGTTCGACCAGCAGGATCGTGATGCCCTCCTCGCGCAGGCGTTGCAGCAATTGCGCCAGTGCCTGCTTCTCGTTGTAGCGCAGGCCGGCGGCCGGCTCGTCGAGCAATAGCAACAAGGGATCGGCCGCGAGCGCGCGGGCGATCTCGACCAGCCGCTGGCGCCCCAGCGGCAAGGTGCCCGCCGGGTCATGCATCGCCGCCGACAGTCCCACGCGCTCGATCTGGCGCGCGGCTTCTGCCAGCAGGCGTGCCTCCTCGGCGCGGTCGCTCCGCAGCATGGCAGCCAACGTACCTTTGCGCCCGCGCAGGTGCGCGCCGAGCGCCACGTTGTCGAGCACCGACATGCGCGAAACCAGGTGCACGTGCTGGAAGCTGCGGGCCAGGCCGCGGCGGGCGATGTCGCGCGAGGGCCGCCCGTCGATGCGTTCGCCCAGCAGGCGCACCTTGCCGCCGCTGCCCGGCAAGGTGCCGCTCACCAGGTTGAACAGCGTGCTCTTGCCGGCGCCGTTCGGCCCGATCAGCCCGAGGATTTCGCCCGCGCGCAGTTCGAACGAGAGCTCCTTCACCGCCACCAGTCCGCCGAATCGCTTTTCGACGCCGCTCACTTCCAGCAGCGGCGTGCCGCGTGCGGGCCGCTGGCGGCGCGGCATCGGTGCGGCGTCCAACGCCGGCGGCGGGCGCTGCGTCCGCACCGGCCACCAGCGCGCCAGGGCCGGCACCAGGCCCTCCCGCGTGTGGCGCAGCAGCAGGATCATCAGCACGCCGAACACGATGGTTTCGTAGTTGCCGGTCTGCTGGAACAATTTGGGCAGCAGGTCCTTCAGCCATTCCTTGCTCACCGTCATGATCGCCGCGCCGACCACCGCGCCCGAGACATGGCTGGCGCCGCCGATGACGGCCATGAACAGGTAGTCGATCCCCGCATTGACGCCGAACGCGTGCGGGCTGACGAAGCGCAGGAAGTGCGCGTGCAGCCAGCCGGCCAGCCCGGCCAGCAGCGCCGCCTGCACGAACACCACCTGCTTGAGCGCGGCGGTATCGACGCCGCAGCTTTCCGCCATCGCGGCCCGGAAACGCAGCGCGCGGATCGCCCGCCCCGAGCGTGAATCGAGCAGGTTGCGGGCCGCCGCCAGCGCGGCCAGCGCGCACACCCAGATCAGCAGGTAGGACTTGCGCCCGCTGTCGAACGCCCAGCCCGCGATCGACACCGGCGGCACGTTGTCGATGCCGCTGTATTGCCCAAGCTGCGGCAGGTTGCCGAACAGGTAATAGATCGCGATGCCCCAGGCGATGGTGGCGATCGAAAGATAGTGGCCCGACAGGCGCAGCGTCACCCAGCCGATCAGCGCCGCCACGGCGGCCACGAGCGTGAGGCTGGCGGCAAGCCCCAGCCAGGGCGATCCACCCGCCAGCACCGTGAGCGCCGCGGTCGCATAAGCCGCGACACCGACGAACGCCTGCTGGCCGAACGAGACGATACCGGCCACGCCCGTCATCACCACGAGCCCGAGCGCCACCAGCGTCGCCATCCCGATGTAATTGAGCAGCGTGACCTGGAATTCGGGCAGCAGCCACGGCGGCACCGCCAGCAGCAGCAACACGCTCAGCCACCAGAGCGCGGTGCGCAAGGTCGTGCCGCGCGCGGGCAGCGAGTGGCTGGCGAGCGGCCCGGTCGCGCTCATTCCTCTTCGTCCTCCACCGCCGGATGCCGCGAGGTGAGCGAGCGCCACAGCAGCACCGGGATCAGGAAGCCGAACACGATACTTTCCTTCAGCGGGCTGGCCCAGAACGAGGCGTACGCTTCCAACAGGCCGACCACCAGCGCGCCGAGCGCCGCCAGCGGATAACTCACCATGCCGCCCAGGATGGCGCCGACGAATCCCTTCAGGCCGATCATCAGGCCGGTGTCGTAATAGATCGTCGCGATGGGCGAGATCAGGATGCCCGACACGGCGCCGATCGCCGCCGCGAGCCAGAACGCGAGCTGCCCTGCCAGTGCGGTGCGGATGCCCACGAGCCGCGCGCCGATCCGGTTCATCGCGGTCGCGCGCAGCGCCTTGCCGGTGAGGCTGCGCTCGAAGAAGGCCCACAGCGCCGCCATGCACACGAGCGATGCCCCGACGACCCACAAGCTCTGCGCGCTGATCTGCAGCACGCCCAGCCCGAACTTCGAATCGGAGATCGCGTTGGTGCGCAGCCCCTCGCCGCCGAAGATCACGAGCGCCAGCCCGGAGAGCGCGTAGTGCGCCGCCATCGAAACGATGAACAGCACCAGCACCGAGGCGTCGGCCAGCGGCCGATAGGCCAGGCGGTACAGCATTGGGCCGAGCGGCGCGACCAAAGCGAGCGTCAGCGCCATCAGCCACGGCGCGTCGAGCTTGCGCGGTGCGGCCCATGCGGCGAGCAGAGCCAGTGCGATGGGCAATGCGAGGTTCACGGCGACGATGCGCAGCAATCGGCGGGGCGCGCCCTCGCGCCAGGCCGCGTAGCCGTCGAGCAGCGCGACCAGCGCGCCGCCGCCCACCAATACATATACGGTGCCGGGCAGCTGGCCCAGCTGCAGCATGCCCAGCGTCAGCCCGGCATACGAAATGAAATCGCCCTGCGGCACGAAGATGATCCGCGTGACCGCGAACACCAGCAGCAGCGCGAGCGCCAGCAGCGCGTAGATCGCGCCCGTGGTGACGCCGTCCTGGATCAGCCAGAGCGCGATATCGGCGGTCATCGTCGGTGTGGGCAGTGCAAGGCATGCGGGGGCGGCAGGCGCCGGCCCCGCGTTGCTTCACCTCACTTCATCAGCCGCCACTCGCCGTTCACGACGTGCACCAGCACGCGCGCCCGCTCGTCCAGGCCGTTGTGGTTGGTAGGCGTCATGTTGTAGACGCCGTGGGTGCCGACCACGTTCTTGACGTTCTCCAGGGCGGCGCGCAGCGCCTCGCGGAACTCCGGTGTGCCCGGCTTGGCTTGCTTCAGCGCCACGGCGGCCGCGGCGTCGAGCAGCAGCACGCCGTCGTAGGTGTAGCCGGCGAAGGCGTTGCGGGTGTTGGGGCCGAAAGCAGCCTCGTACCGCTTGACGAAATCGAGCGACACCTTCTTGGTCGGGAAGTTGTCGGGCAGCTCCTCGGCCACGATCAGCGCCCCGGTCGGGGCAATCGCGCCTTCAGCCGCCTTCTTGCCGGTCTGGATGAAGGGCAGGTTCACGGTGCCGTGGTTGTGATAGATCGGCCCCTTGAAGCCGCGCTCGACCAGTGCGATCTGCGGCGTGGCCGCGGGCGAGCCCGAGCCACCCACCACCACCGCGTCCGGCGCCGCGGCGGTGATCTTCAGCACCTGGCCGGCAACGCTGGTGTCGGGTCGGCCATAACGCTCGTTCGTGACGATCTTGAAGCCGTTGGCGGGCGCGAGCGACGTGATGGCGTTGTAGACCAGGTCGCCCCAGGCGTCGGAGAAGCCGATGAAGCCGGCGGTCTTGATGCCGTGGGCCTTCATGTGCTGCGCGACGGCGCTCATCATGAGCTCGGTCTCCTGCGGCACGATGGTCGTCCAGTGGAAGCGGTCCGGCGCCAGGCCCGCCAACGGCGTCAGGGCGACCAGCGGCGTCTTCGCTTCGGCCGCCACCTGGGACATGGCCAGGGCCGAGGGCACACCGGTCGAGCCCATCATCGCGTCGACCTTGTCCTCGGTGACGAACTTGCGGGCGTTCTTGGCGGCGTTGTCCGGCTTGGATTCGTCGTCCAGCACGATGTAGCGCACCGGCTCGCCGCCCAGGGTCTTGGGCACTAACTGCAGCGCGTTTTTGTACGGGATGCCGAGCGATGCGCCCGGGCCCGTCGTGCCCAGCGAGAGCCCGATGACGATTTCGGCATTGGCTGCGCCGGCGACGAGCGCACAGGCAGCGGCGAGTAGCGTGACGCGGATCGACTTCATGATGTCTCCTTTTTTGACGGATGGGCGAGCGAGAGAGGTGCCCAGGCAGGGACCGGCACCAGGGAGGAACTCCAACATCGAAAGCTTTTTCATCGCATGTCTCCTTTATATGTTTCGAACTGGCGGGCGAAATCAAAGCGGGGGATGCCGCCGGACGCTATCCGGTGGCACTGAAGTCGGGGCTGCGGCGCGCGAGAAAAGCGCCTATGCCCTCACGCGCCGCGGCGCTGCAAGCCACCGAGCCGAACGCGCGGTAGCCGGTCTCGAGCGCCTGCTCCAGCGTGCCGGCCGCCGCGGCTTCGCGTACCGCCGACTGGATCAAGGCCACCACCGTCGCGCTCAGCGCCCGGCCGTCGGCCGCGCGCGGTTCCTCCGGCGCGAACTCCGGCACCGCAACCGGGCCATTCGGGATGCGCGGGACGCGGCCGGCGAGCGCATGCACGCGGCGGACCGCCCGCGCGATCAGGTCCGCGTAGCCGTCGGCCAGTTCGTCGACCATTCCGAGTTCGTGCGCGCGCTGCGCGCCCAGCCGTTCGCCGCGCGTGAGCATCCCGTGCAGCACGGCCGCCGCCTGCGGCCAGCGCCGGTACGGCACCACCATCGCGCCGATCCCGGGCAGGATGCCGAGCGTGACCTCGGGCAGTTGCATGGATGCTTTGCGGTCGGCGACCAGCTCGTGGCAGCGCATCGCCAGTTCCAGCCCGCCGCCGAGCGCCATGCCGTTCAGCGCCGCGACCACCGGCTTCTCGCAGCGATCCAGGTGCACCAACAGGCGCGAGCAGTCGCGTGCGTACTGCGCGGCAGCTTCCGCATCGCCCAGCATCGAAGGGAAGCGGCCGATATCGGCGCCCGCGCAGAACGCCTTGGTGCCGTAGCCCGTGATGACGAAGCCGGCCACCACCGGATCGTTCTCGTGCCGGCGGATGACCGCAAGGATCTCGTCGGTCATCTCGTCGTGCAGCGCGTTCAGCGCCTCGGGCCGGCGCAGCGTGATGACGACGACGCCTGCGCCCGACGATGACGCGGGGTCGTTCACCGTATCCACCAGCACATGGCGCTCGGCCGGCTGGTAAGCAGCCAGCGCGCGCTGGGGCGTGGGCATGCCGCGCCGCTCGCGCGCCAAGCGTTGCAGCACGCGGGCGCACTCCGCATCGCCGGCATCCCGCATCAGCTCCAGCGGTCCGCGCTTGAAGCCGAGCGCGACGCGGCAGCCCAGGTCGAGGTCCGCCGCGTTGCCGATGCCGCGATCGAGGATATCCACGCTCTGCGAAAGCAGGACGCCGAGCAGCCGGTCGCGAATGGACGCCTGCAGGTCGGGGGCGACTTCCACTTTCTGCCCCGGATTGATCGTCTTCCAGCGTTCGACCGAGCGGAAGATCGCGGCCGGACGGTAGTGCTCGCCTTCCTCGTCCGCCTGCAACGTGTTGGTCTCGACGATGATCGGATTGCCGTGCGCGAGGTTGAGCACGAAAAACGGCCCCGCATGCACGAACTCGCCGGCGACGCTGTCGATTTGCGCGGCGGTGGCGTGCTGCAATAGCTGTGCCGCCTCGTTGCACCAGTTGTCGAACACGCGATCGAGCATGAAACAGGGCGCGTCGCTGGTGACGAGGGGCAACTTGCCGGCCGCCGCGAACAGGTGGCGCAGCCAGCCGACGAGCGCCGGATCGCCACGCGCCCAGTCGATCACCTCGACGGCCGGATTGCGCCACGCGGGCGCGAAGAAATGCGTGACGGTGGCGCGCTCGGGGTGCTTCAGCCCGACGAAAATGCGCTCCGCCGGCAGCGAACTCGTGTTGGAGGTGATTACCGCTTCGGGCGCGACGCGGGCTTCCACGTCCGCGAAGATGCGGCGCTTCAGCGCGAGGTCCTCGGTCGCGGCTTCGAGCACCCAGTCGCAGCCGGCCAGCACGCCGTAATCGGTGCTGCCTTGCAGCCCGGTCAGTGCCGCGCGCGCCTTGTCGGCGCTCATCTTGCCGCGTTCCACCGCTTTGTCGGCGTAGCCCTTCAGGCGGGCCAGCGCGGCATCGATCGCCTGCTGCCGCACGTCGAGCAAGGTGAGTTCGAGGCCGGGCAACGCGGTCTTCAGGTAGTACGCGATATCCGGGCCGATCGCTCCAGCGCCGATCACCGCCACCCGGCGCGGCGCGGGCCGCTCGGGCGTCTCGAGCAAGGGATTGGCGAAGCGAATGTTCATGAAACCACCCCCGCGCTGGCGAGGGCTTCGATCTGCGGGCCGGACAGCCCCGCCTCGGCCAGCACCTGGCGCGTGTGCTCGCCGTACTTGGGCGCGAAGCCCAGCGATTGCGGCGCGCCCGGCAGATCCACCGCCATCGGCTGCATGTGCAGTGTGCGGCCGTCCGGCATCACGGTGCGCGTCAACTTGTCGCGCAAGGCAGGCAGTTCCCGTACCTGGCGGATGTCGTGGATCCGGGTGGCCGGGATCGTGGCGCCGCGCAAGTCGGCCAGGATCTCTTCGGCGCTGTGCTGCATTGTCACCGCGGCCATGTCCTTGTGGATCGCCGCGCGTTGCGCATGCCGGCCTTCGTTGGTCTGGCGCACGTCGTTGCCGACCACCGCGAATTTGGGGATCGCGGTGAGCCGCCGCCACTGCACGTCGCTGCCGATCGCCAGGTACACGAAGCCGTCGCGCGTCGGATACACGTTGGTCGGGATGAACTTGCGGTGCTCGTTGCCGGCGCGCGTGATCTCGTCGGGCTTGCAGTCGAAGTCGATCAGCGGCAGGAGCGTGATCAGCCACGACGCCGCGGCCTGCAGCATGGAAACGTGGATCTCCTTGCCGACGCCGGTCTCATGGCGCTCCAACAGGGCCAGCATCACGTTCGCGTACAGCTCGTCGCCGGCCTTCAGGTCGATGACGGGAATGCCGGTCAGCATCGGCGGGCCGTCACGGTCGCCGGTGACTTCCATGTAGCCGGCCATCGCCTGGATCACGGGGTCGTAGCCGGGCGCTTCGGGATACGCCGGCCCCATCGCGGAAATGCCTGCCCAGATGAGCTGCGGATGGCCGGCGCGCAGTGTCGCCGGATCGATGCCGAGCGACCGGTAGCGCGAAGGCACGGTGTTGCAGCAAAAGACGTCGACGTCCAGCCCGCGGATCAGGCGCGCGAGCAGTTGCCGGCCGCGCTCGTCCTTGAGGTTCAGGGCGATCGCTTCCTTGCCGACGTTGGGCGCGATGAAGTAGCTGCGCCGGTCGTCATCGGCGACCCGGCCGCCGATGTAGCGGTTGGGATCGCCGCGCAGGCCCTCGCCCCCGGCCGCCTCGATGCGGATCACGCGCCAGCCCAGCTGGGCGAAGCGCAAGGTGGCATACGGCAGCGACAGCGCCTGCTCCATCGACAGGACGGTGCGCCGCTTCATGCGGGCACCTTAGCCACCCGCGGCATTGCCGGCAGCGCGCCATGCAATGCGCGGTACACACGCTCGGGCGTGAACGGCAGGGTCGTGATGCGCGCGCCGGTGGCGTTGTAGATCGCGTTGGCGGTTGCCGCGGCGATGCAGATCGCCGGCGCTTCACCCACGCCCTTGGCGCCCTTGGGTCCCTCGCCGTCCATCGACTCGATGAACGTGATGTCCATCTCGGGCGTCTCGGGCGCGGTGACGAGCTTGTAATCGCGGAAATTCGGGTTGCGCACGCGCCCGTCCTCAATCATCAGGCTTTCGGTGAGCGCGTACCCCTGGCCCATGACGATGCCGCCTTCGACCTGGCCTTCGATGCCGAGGCGGTTCAGTACGCGCCCGACGTCGTGGGCGGCCGTCACCTTCTCCATTCGCACCGCCCCGGTGTCGGTATCGACCTCGACCTCGACGATCTGCGTCGCCCAGGCATAGGCGGCCGAGACGTCGCCCTTGAAATTCTTGTCTTGGTGCATGCTGGGCGGCTCGTAATAGAAGCTGGTCATCACCAGTTCGGCGCGCTTGCTGAAATGAAGGCTGCGCAGGAAACGCGCGAGGTCGGTCAGCGACTCACCCGTGGCCTTGCGCACGATGCACCCGCTGCGCAGTTCGAGGGTGTCGGCCGCGCATTCGAAACGTTCCGCCGCAGCGGCGAGTATCTTCGCCTTCG
>JAGRPN010000427.1 GCA_019449555.1 Ramlibacter sp. | reverse complement strand
CGGGATCGCCATGATCTCGAACTTCTCGATGCCGGTGAACAGCTTGAGCGCGACCGATTCGATCGGCACGGTGGTCATCGTGAACAGGTACGTCAGCACCGTGAGGCCAAGCGAGATCGAGATCGGCATGCCGGTCAGCATCAGGCCGAACAGCAGCGAGAAGATGATCCAGGCGTTGTTGACCGGCACGCCGCTCACCTTGAGCACGACGGGCAGGAGAAGGACGACGAGCGGGATCACCGCCGGCCAGCGGGGCGCGTTGTGAGGAACGGGCGGCACGAGAGTGGCGGTCATGGCCGGCCTCCCTCTTTGGCGGCCACCGGATGCAGGTTATCCGGCATGTTGTACGGGTTGATGTCCGGCGTCTCGATGCCCTCGACGTGGGCGACATCGTGGTGCGGCAGCTCGCCGGTCCGGGCGAATTGCCACGCCACCTGCAGGAAGCGGAAGCACATCAGGTAGGAGCCCAGCGGAATGCACATGTACACGATCCATTTGGGCAATTCGAGGTCGGGCGAAGTCGAGCTGGTGTGGGCCACATCCCAGGTGAAGGTGGCGCCCAGCGTGCCGACGATGCCGGTGAAGACCGCGCCGGCGGCGAGGCCGAACAGCACGTAAGCCTTGCGCGTATTGCCCGGCAGGCGATTGATCAGGACGTCCACGCCGACGTGGATGCCGGTGCGCACCCCGTACGCGGCGCCGAATTTCGCCATCCACACGAACATGTAGATGCACAGTTCCTGGGCCCAGGAGAGGTCGATCTTCAGCAGCGCGTCCTGCAGCACCGGGATCGGCATGCCCGCGGAGTAGCGGTGCAGCACCGCGACGAAAATGAGCAGCGTCGCCGCGGCCATGAGGAGCGTGATCAGCCACTCCTCGAGGTGATCCAGGAACTTCATGTCGCCTCCTCCGGGTTATCAGGACTGCCGGGCGCCCGCCCGGCAGTGGGGCAGCGCTAGGACTTGTACCCGGTGGCCTTGTACACCTCGGCCAGGATGTCCTTGCCGACCCGCGACTCGTTCTCCTTGTGCACGACGGCGAGCGCTTTCTTCATGTCGGCCTTCTCCTGCGCCGTGGGCGTCAGGATCTGGGTCTTGCCGCTCTTGCGCACGGCCTCCAGCGCCTCGTCGTTTTCCTTCTGGGCGATGTCGTTCGCGTACTTCGTCGCGTCCTTCATCGCGCCTTGCAGCGTGGTGCGCAAATCGGCCGGCAGTCCGTCCCAGAATTTCTTGTTGGTGATGACGGCGTAGCCGATGTAGCCGTGGTTGGTCAGCGCCAGGAATTTCTGCACTTCATGCATCTTCTGCGTGTAGAAGTTCGACGGCGTGTTTTCGGTGCCGTCGACCACGCCGGTCTGCAGGGCCTGGTACACCTCGGAAAAAGCCATCACCTGCGGAATGGCGCCCAGCGCCTTCATCTGGTCGCCCAGCACCTTGGACGACTGGATGCGCATCTTCAATCCCTTGTAATCGGCAGGCACCTTGATCGACTTGTTGGCGCTCATCACCTTGAAGCCGTTGTCCCAGTAGGCGAGGCCCACCACGCCTTTGCCTTCGAGTTTCTTGAACAGCTGCGCGCCGACCGGGCCTTCCGTGACCTTGTGCAGTTCCGCAGCGTTGTCGAAGATGTAGGGCAGGTCGAATACTTCGAACTCGCGCACGCCCAGCGGACCGAACTTGGCCAGCGAGGGCGCCAGCATCTGCACCGAACCCAATTGCAGGGCCTCCATCTCTTCGCCGTCCTTGAACAGCGAACTGTTGGGATACACCTCGACCTTGACGCGGCCCTTGGCGCGCTCCTCGGCCAGTTCCTTGAACTTCAGCGAGCCCTTGCCCTTGGGCGTGTTCTCGGCCACGACATGGCTGAACTTGATGACGACAGGCGATTGCGCCGAGGCCATGAATGGAATCGCTACGGCGCCGGCCACAGCGGCCCCCGCGGTCAGTACGTCACGGCGTGATGGATGTTGGATCGTCATGTCTATCTCCTGTAGGTTTCAGAACTCGTTGCGGAATCGCCGAAGTGGCAGCGACCCGCCCGCTGCCACCGCTTTGGCGCATGGCAAAACCGGTTTTCAAATGACGACTTAATTCTAAAAAGCCGAAGTGCCCAAGATCGCGTGGGAATTACGTATTCCGAGATTCGACATATGTTGAGATTCATCAAGGACGCATTCCCGCTCGCCACATGCGATTTTGTGACGGCGCGCCGGTATCGGCGATCGTGCAAACCCTATCCGGCGCTTGCCTGGGCCGCCCGGCCGCGCGCCAAGGTGAGTTGCGCCAGGCGCAGGACGGGCGCATCCACCATCCGGCCGTCCACCGCGATGACACCGCCACCGGAGCTGGCCGCGGCAGCGAGCACCCGCCGCGCCCATTCGATCTCTGCCGCGCTCGGTGAGAACGCCGCGTTGACGGCGGCGACTTGCGCCGGGTGGATGCACAGCTTGCCGCCAAAGCCGCTGCGCCGGCCGCGGGCGGCATCGCGCCCGAGCTGCGCGCTGTCCTGGGTCGACAGCGTCACGCCGTCGATGGGCGCCACCAGAGCCCCACGGCGCGACGACAGCACGAGCGCCACGCGCACGCCGACGAGTTCGTCCTCGTCGGGACCGGCCGCCATCCCCGCGTCGGCCTGGAAGTCGAGGTTGCCGAACGCCAGGCGGATGACCTGCGGCCCTCGTGCGAGCGCATCGGCGGCATCCAGCCCAGCCACCGATTCGATCAACGGAATCACGGCGCAGCCGGCTCCGCCGGCGCGCGCAACGCTCGCCAGCGAGGCGGCGGACTCCGCCTTGGGAACCACCACGGCCGACACCCCGAGCGTGCCCAGCAACGCGAGGTCGTCTTCGTGCCAACCGGTGCCCGCCGCGTTCACGCGGACCAGGACGCGCTCCTTTTGCGCCGCCGGCAAGCCCGCCCAGGCAGCGGCAAGCGCTTGCCGGGCCGCTGCCTTGTCGGCGGGGCCCACGGCATCCTCCAGATCGATGATCACCGCGTCGGCGCCGCACGCCAGCGCCTTGGCGTATCGGTCCGGCCGCGTGGCCGGCACGAACAGGAAGGAGCGGGCCAGGCCCAGCGCTTCCTGTCCGGTCGTGCTCATCTCGCGCCCCCGAGCAACGGCCCGACGCGCGGCCACTCGGCAACTTGCCACAGCCGGTCCACCGCGCCGCGCATCTCGCCTTCCGAAGCCCCGCCGCTGAAGGCCGCCAGCCGCAACGCCTTGGCCGTGATTTCTGCGCGGCTGAGCGTGTTGCCCGGGTCGCCCTTGGGCTCGTCCACGCGTCCGTGTAGGACGCGGCCGTCACTCGTGTGCACGGTCACCTTGCCGATCCAGCGTTGCGGGTAGGCGGCATCGACTTCCGGGTCGAGTTCCATCGTGACCCGGTCGCGCAGCGCCTGGGTGGATTCATCGAGGAAGTGCGATTCGAATTCCTGCAGCCCGGCGTGCTTGAAGCGGGCGACTAGCGCGAGCACGGTCCCCATCGAGAACTTGCTCTGGTGCACGGTAGCCGGCTGCGTCACCGGGCCGAGCACGTCGATGGCGCCCTGGTGCACGTGCGTGACGACCCGGGCGATATCGTCCGGGCGCAATCGATGCTCCTCGATCACCTGCAGCAGCGCGTCGGCCGCGGGATGCGTGTGCCGGCAGCTCGCATGGAACTTGAAGGAGGTCTCGGTCGTGGCCCAGCGCGTGCCGAGCCGGTCGTTCAGCCGTGCCGGGTCGGCGTCGGTCGACATGCCCGCCGCCATGCCCTGCGGCCCTTCGAAGATCTCGGCGGCGCCGGTGAAGCCGTCCTGCGCCAGGCAGGCCGCCATCAGGCCGGCGGCGGCGGCATGCGAGGTGTGCAGCTGCTTGCTGTCGGCCCCGGTGCGCAGGAACTCCCACAGGCCGGCCGACTGAGTGCCCGCCGACCCGAAGGCATGCTGCATCCGCGCCGCATCCAGTCCCAGTAGATTGCCGGCTGCGGCCGCGGCAGCCAAGGTGCCGGCGGTCCCGGTGGTGTGGAACACCTTGTAGTGCGAGCGGCCGAGAAACTCGCCGACGCGGATCCCGACCTCGTAACCGGCGACCGCGGCCGCGAGCAGTTGCTGCCCACTCGCGCCGCGCGCCTGTGCCAGCGCGAGCGCGACCGGGTACACCACCGTGGCCGGGTGGAACACCGAGCCGTTGTGCACGTCGTCCTGTTCGGCCACGTGTGACGCGGCGGCGTTGGCCATCGCGGCGAAATAGGGGCTGGTGAAAGTGCGCCGCACCAGCAGCTCCGAGGCGCCTGGTGCGGCCGCGAGCGCCGGGCCCATGGCGCAGGCGAAACCGGCGATCGTCTCGACGGGGCGCGCGCCTTTGCCAGCGATGGCCGAGCCGAACCAGTCCACCAGCAGGTCTTCCGCCTTGCGCACGACCGGCGCGGGAATGGCGTCGAACTTCAGGTTGGCGGCAAATGCGGCGAGTTCAGCGGTGCGTGTGTTCATGGTGAGCCTTTGGGGTCAGATCACAATTCAGGACAGCGGTGCTGGTTGAAAGAGCCAATGCTGCGTCAATAGTGAGCCTTTGGGGTCAGATCACAATTCAGGACAGCGACGTTGGTTGAAAGAGCGAATGCTGCGTCGAAATTGTGCTCTGACCCCAACTAGCTAGACACCGACTGACTAAATCGCCCCACTTTGCCTGAGCGCCGCGATTTCGGCATCCCCCTGCCCCAATTCGCGCAGGATCGCCTCGGTGTGCTGACCGACCGCGGGGATGGCGTCCATCCGGTATTCGAAGCCATTGGTTCGCCCGGGCGGCAACAGCGCCGGGATCTCACCGGCCGGTGAGCCCACCTGGCGCCAGCGACCGCGCGCCGCCAATTGCGGATGCGCCCACAACCCCGCCATGTCATTCATCCGCGCGTTGGCGATCTGCGCCTCGTCCAGGCGGGCCACGACCTGCGTGGTCGTCATCACGGAAAAAACCTCGAGGATGATCGCCCTGAGCTCGTGGCGGTTCTCGTTGCGTTTGGCGTTGCTGTCGAAGCGCGGATCGGTCGCGATCGCGGCGTCGCGCAGCACCACTTCGCAGAATACTTTCCATTCGCGTTCGTTCTGCAGGCCGAGCATCACGGTGCCGCCGTCGCCCGCATCGAACGGGCCATAGGGATAGATGCTGGCGTGCGAAGCGCCGGTGCGCGGCGGCGGCGGCGCGCCGTCGAAGGCGTAGTACAGCGGATAGCTCATCCACTCCGCCAGCGATTCGAGCATCGACACGTCGATGTGGCTGCCCTGCCCGGTCTTGCCGCGCAGCAGCAGCGCCGACAGGATATTGGTGTACGCATACATCCCCGCGGCGATGTCGGCCACCGAGTTGCCCGCCTTGCTCGGCGTCTCCGCGGTGCCGGTGACCGAGAGGAAACCAGCCTCGCTCTGGATCAACAGGTCGTACGCCTTCTTGTCGCGGTACGGGCCGTCCTCGCCGTAACCCGAGATGTCGCAGACGATCAGGCGCGGGTGCCCGACGCTCAGCGCGTCGTAGCCCAGGCCCATGCGCGCGCTGGCGCCCGGCGCCAGGTTCTGCACCAGCACGTCGGCGCGGGCGAGCAACTGCTCGAGCACCGCGAGTGCGCCGGGCTGCTTCAGGTCGAGCGTCAGGCTTTCCTTCGAGCGGTTGGTCCACACGAAATGCGACGCCATGCCCTTGACCCGCGTGTCGTAGGCCCGGGCGAAGTCGCCGGCGCCGGGCCGCTCGACCTTGATGACCCGTGCGCCGAGGTCGGCCAGTTGCCGCGTGCAAAACGGCGCCGCGATCGCGTGCTCGAGGGAAACGACGGTGATGCCGTCCAGCGGCCGGGGAGCGCTCATCTTGCGGCCTCAATACGAGCGCGGCAGGCCGAGCAGGTGCTCCGCCACGTAGCTCAGGATCATGTTGGTGGAAATCGGCGCCACCTGGTACAGGCGGGTCTCGCGGAACTTGCGCTCGACGTCGTATTCGGTGGCGAAGCCGAAGCCGCCGTGGAACTGCAGGCACGCATTGGCCGCTTCCCACGAGGCCTTGGCCGCCAGGTACTTAGCCATGTTCGCTTCGGCGCCGCAGGGCTGGTGCGCATCGAACAATGTGCAGGCCTTGAAGCGCATCAGGCTGGCCGCTTCCACCTCGATGTAGCTCTCGGCGATCGGGAACTGCACGCCCTGGTTCTGGCCGATCGGGCGGCCGAACACGACGCGCTCGCTCGCATACTTGCTCACGCGATCGACGAACCAGTACCCGTCGCCGATGCATTCGGCGGCGATCAGCGTGCGCTCGGCGTTCAGGCCGTCCAGGATGTACTTGAATCCCATGCCTTCCTCGCCGATCAGGTTCTCCTGCGGGATCTCCAGGTTCTCGAAGAACAGCTCGTTGGTTTCGTGGTTCACCATGTTGGAGATCGGCCGCACGGTCATGCCCGATTTCTCGGCCTTGCGCAGGTCAACCATGAAGATCGACATGCCCTCCGATTTGCGCTTGACCTCGGCCAGCGGCGTGGTGCGCGCCAGCAGGATCATCCAGTCGGAGTGCTGCACGCGCGAGATCCAGACCTTCTGCCCGTTGATCACGTAGCGATCGCCCTGCTTCACGGCGGTGGTCTTGATCTTGGTGGTGTCGGTGCCGGTGGTGGGCTCGGTCACGCCCATCGACTGCAGCCGCCACTGGCCGGACGCGATCTTGGGCAGGTACAGCTCCTTCTGCGCCTTGGAGCCATGGCGCAATAGCGTCCCCATGTTGTACATCTGGCCGTGGCAGGCGCCCGCATTGCCGCCGCTGCGGTTGATCTCTTCCATGATGACCGACGCCTCGGCCAGCCCGAGCCCCGAGCCGCCGTACTCCGCCGGGATCAGCGCGGCCAGCCAGCCGGCTTTCGTCAACGCATCGACGAACTCCCCGGGGTAGCCGCGCTTCTCGTCGACCTTGCGGTGGTATTCATCGGGGAACTCGGCGCAGAGCGCGCGCACGGCGTCGCGGATTTCCTGGTACTGGTCGGGGACTGTCTTGAGCATCGGTTTTCTCGTTGGGTCAGTGGAATCCGCAGGCGGGCCTCAGGCCAGTTCGGCGGTCGCTTGCATCGTGAGCCAGCCTTCGTGATCCTGCGACCAGAGGCGCACGGTCTTGCCGTCGTCCGAGCGCCGGCCGCTCACGCGCAGCGGGTGCAGGTCGAACGTCGGCCGCACGGCCTTGAAATCGAAACTTCGCATGAACGCGCCGGGGAGCTGGCGGCGCACCAGGTCGGCCAGCAGCGTGGCGATCAGCGGCCCATGCACGATCAGCCCCGGATAGCCTTCCACCTCGGTCACGTAGCGGCGGTCGTAGTGGATGCGGTGGCCGTTGAACGTGAGCGCCGAATAGCGGAACAGCAGCACGTCGTCCGGAACGATCTCGCGCTGCCAAGTCGCGCCCTGTTCAGCAGGCACCGGCGACGGCTGCGGATCGCCGGGCTTGGCCGCGGCGCGGTAGACGATATCGTGTTCTTCCGTGATCGCGAGCCCCTTGGCGTTGTGCACCTCGTGCTTGACGAGCACGAACATCAGCTCGCCGCTGCGCCCCGCCTTGTGCGTGACGGATTCGATGCGCGACGTGCGGCGGACCGCATCGCCGACCAGCACAGGGTTGTCGGGCGACCAGCGCAGCCGGCCGCCAGCCCACATGCGGCGCGGCAGCGGCACCGGCGGCAGGAACCCGCCCCGGCGCGGGTGGCCGTCCGGCCCGAGTTCGCTTTGGCGTTGCACCGGCAGGAAATACAGCCAGTGCCACAGCGGCGGCAACGGGGTGCCCGGCGACGCGGCGGGAACCGGCAGGTCCAGCGTCGCCGACAGGGCGCGTACTGGCACGGCGGTGACGTCGTCGGAAAGGGTTTCGGTCTTGCCGACCCACTCTTGCAGATGGGCCAGCGCCGCGGCATCGAGGTGGCCGGAGGAAGGAGAGGCGCTCATCCTGATCATGGTGGCGGATTTCCGCAGTTTGCGCCATCCGGGATTTGGAAAGCCGGCCTTCGGCTAAACCTAACACCGGTTACCTGCCCGGCCGGTTCGGCCCTCCAGCGCTGAGTTTCGCGGCGGCCGAAGGCGGATTGATCTATCACAACAGCCCAGCCGACCGGCTCCCTACACTGGCGTCCAATCCGCCGGAAGGCTGCCATGAGCATCAAGTACGAAGACCCCGCGTGCGCTTACTGTCCGCCCACGCTGCGGGCGTGCCGCAAGGGCGAGAGCGCCGCCCGCGGGCCCGGCTTCTGCCCGGCCAAAGTCGACCCGCAGGCCCTGGCCGACGCGCGGGCCCGCTACGAAGAGCCGGACACGTGCAAGCTGTCGCGTGAAGCCGCGGTGGTGGAGTCCGAAGGCTATTGCCGCTGGACGCGCGTGGAGGAGATCGTGCAGTTCGCCAAGCGCATGGGCTTTCGCAAGATCGGCATCGCCAACTGCATCAGCTTCGTCGACCACGCCCATGTGTTGACCGGCATCCTCGAGAGCCACGGGTTCGACGTCGTCTCGGTCGCCTGCAAGACCGGCAACATCCCCAAGGAGGAGATCGGCGTCGCGGACCACGAAAAGATCCGGCCCGGCGAGTTCGAGCCGCTGTGCAATCCCGTGGCGCAGGCCGAACTGCTCAACGCGCACGGCTGCGAATTGAACGTGGTGATGGGGCTGTGCGTCGGGCACGACAGCCTGTTCTTCCGCCACGCCAAGGCGCTGACGACCGTGCTCGTCGCCAAGGACCGGGTGCTGGGCCACAACCCGGTCGCCGCGCTGAACCTCGCCGACACGTATTACAGCCGCTTGTGGGGCCCGCTGAAGGCGGAAGGCCGCCGCAAACTGCCGGTCGTGGGCCGGCAGCAAAAGCCGTGACGCTTCGGCGAACCCCATGACGATGCACTTCGACCTGATCGACCTGCGCCTGATGGTGCGCATCGCCGAGTCCGACAGCCTCACCCGCGGGGCCGAGAGCTCGCACATGTCGCTGCCGTCCGCGAGCACGCGCGTCAAGAACCTCGAGGAGAGCATCGGCACCAAACTGCTGAATCGCACCCCGCAGGGTGTCACGCTGACGCCGGCCGGCCAGGCGCTCGTGCACCACGCGCGGCTCGTGCTCGGGCAGATCGAGAGCCTGCGCGGCGACCTGCAGGAGTATGCCAAAGGCATAAAGGGCCACCTGCGCGTGTTCGCCAACACGACGGCGCTCGGCGAATTCCTGCCGCCGGTGCTGCGCACTTATCTGCTCAGCCATCCCGACGTCAACATCGACCTCAAGGAGCGCTTGAGCCACGACATCGTGCGCGCCGTCACCGAGGGCCAGATCGACATCGGGATCGTCGCCGGCCACGTGCGCACCGAGAACCTGGAAGTGCTTGCCTACCGGCAGGACCGGCTCGCGCTCGTCGTGCCGGCCGGGCACCCGCTGGCCGGCGCCGAGTCGATCGCCTTCGAGCAGACGCTGGACTTCGACCACATCGGGTTGCACGAAGCGAGCGCGATCCACGCGTTCCTGCGCCAGGTCTGCGACGGGCTGCACCGGCGCCTGCCGCTGCGCATCCAGGTCGGCAACTTCGAGGCGGCCTGCCGCATGATCGAAGCGAGCGTCGGCGTCGGCATCCTGCCCGAGTCGGCGGCGCGCCGCCATGCCCAGTCGATGGCGATTCGCATCGTGCCGCTGCGGGACGAGTGGTCGCTGCGGGCGCTGCTGATCTGCATGCGCAAGCTCGACGCGCTGCCGGGCTTCGCACGCGACCTGGTGGACCTCCTATTGGCCGATGCACGCGGCGCGGAATCGCCGAGCGGGTCGCCATGACCGAGCCCCTCGCCGCCGGCGGCCCGAATGGACCGCGCAAACGCGTGCGGCTAACATCGGACGCCATGCAAGAAGTTCGGGTCCACTCCTGGTCGGAATTCAACGATTACATGACGGGCCGCGACGGGTGGGCTTTTCGCGGGCAGGCCGACGCCGGCTGGCCGCTCATGAGTTCGCTCTCGCGCCGGCTGCTGCAGAACGGCGTGCCACCCGACCAGTGGCGCCACCGCGAAGAGCGGGCGATCCGGATCTTCCGGCGCAAGGCCCATGTGTACCTGCCCGACAAGGCCGTGTTGGACAACGACCTGCGCTGCCTCGCGATGATGCAGCACCACGGCGCGCCCACGCGCCTGCTCGACTTCACCAAGTCGCCGTTCGTCGCCGCGTTTTTCGCGTTGGAGCAGGCGACCAGCGACGCCGCCGTGTACGCGCTGAACACGCCCTGGATCTGGGCCGAGGGGCCGGACTTCAACCCGGGCCTGACGCGCGACGCGCTCGATCCGCGCATTCCCACCAATTTCGACAAGTACTTCGCGGTCAACAAATTGCCGGTCGTCTGGTTCGGCGAACCGAGGGAAATGGACAGCCGGCTCGTCGCGCAGTCGGGCTTGCTCGTCGTGCCGGGCGTGCTGGAAAAATCGCTCGACGTGCTGCTCGACGAATACGCGCGGGGGCAATTGCTGGTGGAGCGCATCCTGATCGGCCCGGAGGTGAGGGCCGAAGCGATGCACGAGCTTTACCGGATGAACATCACGCACGCAACCCTGTTCCCCGACCTGGAAGGGCTGGCGCGCTCGATCCTGTACGAGCTGGAAGAGAACTGGCCGCCGAACAAGCCGGACCGGTGAGGGTGCTCAACGCGGCAGGGTCGCTTCCAGGCGCTGCGTGAGTTCGATGAGGCGCGGGCGCACCTCGCCTAATAGCAGCTCCTTCGACAGGCTGGAGGCCGGGCCGCCGCAGCTGATCGCCATCGGCGGCAGGCCGCCGCCCGGGTGGAACGCACGGGCGATGCCGTGCACGTCCTTCTGCCAGTCGCCGAACGAGCAGGTGACGCCCAGTTTCCCGTGATCCTTCACCGCGCGTTCTATGCCGGCGCGCACCTTGGCCCAGGCGGCGGGATCGTGCTCCCGCACCTGCGCCATGATCTCGGCGCGCTCGCCCTCGCCGATCGCCGCGAGATAGGCGCGGCCGATCGCCGAGGTCGCCAGCGGGATGCGCGCGCCCACGTCCATCGAGAGCGTCAGCGCCGAAGGCCCGCGGCAGTGCTCGATGTAGATCATTGACAGCTGGTCGCGTGCGCCGAGCGATACCGAAGCGCCGGAGAAAGCGGCCAACTCCTGCATCAGGGGTCGCGCGACCTGCCGCAGGTCCAGGCGCGACAACATCGCGCTCCCGAGCGACAGCGTCGCCATGCCGAGGCGGTAGCGCCCGCTCTCCGGCATGTGGATCAGGTAACCCAGCCGCGTGAGCGTCATCGTCAGGCGCGACACCGTGGACTTGGGCAGGCCGCAGCGCTCGGCCAGTTCCTGGTTGCCCAATTGCGCGTCGCCTGATTGAAAGCACGCCAGCACCCCGAGGCCACGCGCGAGCGCCGTGACGAAATGACGATCTTCCTTCGGCGGCTTGGCGGCGGCGCGCTGTTTGCGCAGGGCGGTGACGGTCGGCATGGCGATGATCCCCGGAAGAACTGGAGGCGACAGCGCCGTATTGACACCGCCGGCGGTGGCGGAAACAATGGCGTCTGTTCGCGCAGAACTTGGTTCTGCTATGTGGAATTATCGTGACGCGAGCACCTTCGCGCAAGCCCGCGCCCAACCCGAGCCCGCCATGGACCTCCCCTTTCAACGTGTCTTCGCCTGAGGCGGTCGGCGCCATGGCGGGCCCGCCGCCCCTGGCGGGCCTGCTCGCGCTCGGCGTGACGGTGGGCACCGTCAACGGATTGCATCGCGTCGCCATGCCGCTGTATGCCGCGTCGCTCGGCGCGCAGGCCTGGCAGGTGGGCATCGTCGGCGGGCTGGGCTACACCGGCATCCTGTTGCTCGCGCTGCCGATGGGCGCCTGGATCGAGCGCCACGGCAGCCGGCTGCTGTTCATCCGCGGCGTGTTCGCGGCCGCGCTGCTGTACCTGCTACTGCCCCTCCTGCACTCGCCCGACCAGGCAATCGCCGCCGCGGCGGTGCTGGGACTGTTGTTGCCGCTGCGCACGATTCCCGTGTACACCGAGTTCCTCGCGATGCTGCCGCGCCTGTCGCCGTCGCGCGCGGGCTGGAACCGCGCCGCCAACACCCTGGGCATGTTCTTCCTCGGGCCGGCGGTCTCGGCGGCGATCATGGCCGCGCTCGGGTTCGCCCCGGTGTTCGAGCTGGCCGCCGGCACGCTGTTGGTGGCGCAATTGGTCGGGCAGCGGGTGCTGGCGGGCCCGCGCCATGCCGGGGACAGCGGGCACCGCTCGATCGCCGAGCGCGTGCGCGGGCAATTCGCGCTGCTGCGCGCGCACGCCGACGTGCGGCGCACGATGGCCATCGACTTCCTCGCGCAGATGACGGTCGCCTACTTCACCGTGTTCGGGCTCGTGCTGGCGGTGCGCCGCTTCGGCATGCCGCTGCAGCAGGCCGCCGGGCTGGTGACGCTGCAGGGCGCGCTGTTCGTGGCCATGCTGTTCGCGGGCGGCGCGCTCGTGCTGCGCTGGAAGGAGGACCTGCGCTACCTGCTCGCGTTCGTGCTGCTGCTCGGGCAAACGCTGTTGTACGGCCTGGGCACCGGGCCCGCAGCCCTGTGGACCGGCGCGGCGCTGTCGGGCCTCGGCCTCGGCCTGCAGAGCCTGACCAGCACGACGCGTTTCGGCGCTTTCATGGTGCGCTTCGGGCGTGGCCGCATCGGCGGGCTGACGTCGCTGGGCGCGCCCGCCGGCGGCCTGATCGGCGCGATGGGCGGGGGCATCGTGAGCCAGCGCATCGGCACGCAGGCGGGTTTCCTGATCCTGGCTTTCGGCTGCGCGGTGGTGTGCGTCGTGCAACTGCGGCGCCTCACCTTGTCATTGCGGGCTTGACCCGCAATCCATGACCCCCCTACCGGACACGCGTGATGGTGCGATGGAGGATGGATTCGCGCGCGGGTTCGAGGCCCGTGAACACCGGCATGGCGTAAAGCTCGAACGCGTTGCCGGCGTCGATGCCGCGCACCCAACGTTCCAGTTCCGCGGCGGCGTTGATCATGCCGTTGACCACCTGTGCGGCGATCGACGGATCGGCCACGCGCACCGAACCGTCGGCCATGCCGTCGATCAAGAGGGTCGCGAAGCGGTCGCCCAGCCGTCCCATGGTGCGCCGGGTTTCGGTCCGCAGCGGGTCGGGCAAGCCCGTCCACGCGGTGATCCGCAACAGCGGCCCCCGCGGCGACATCTGGAACGCCAGCAACATCCGGCAGGCCATCGCGAGCCGGTCCAGTCCGCTGCCCGGCGCGGCGAGCGCCGCCGCTTGCGCCGCGCGCATCACGGCGAAGGTGCGCTCGAAACACGCGGCGATCAGTTCTTCCTTGGTTTCGTGGTGGTGATAGAACGAGCCCTTGGTGAGCTGCAGCACCGCCGAAATCCGATCGACCGAGGCGCCGCGGTAGCCGTGCTCGTTGACCAGCCGGGTGGCGGCGCGCAAATACGCTTCGCGCGTGCGCGGGCTGTCGCCGCTGCCCGTCAGCGGCAGTTCCGCTTCGCCGGCGGCGGGCACGCGCCCCGGCGCGGCGATCCCGTCGAGCAGGATGTCGGCCACGCGCTGCGCGACGCGCGCGTAATCGTCCGGCTCGTAGCGCGGCAGCCAGGCGCGCGCCCACGTCACCGTGGACAGGAGCAGATGGGCCCGCGCATTGCGCGCCGCGGGATCGGCCCGCGCAGTCCCCGGCGCGTCGAGCAGCCGCCGCACGCGCCGGAACAACTGGTTGTAAGCCGCGATGACAGCGGCGTCATGGGGCGGGGTCACGGTGAGCACGTCGGAAAAGACGATCAGTTCCGCATGCCGTCCCATGCCGATCTCGGCGAGCAGGCCCAGGTAGCGTTGGATGAAGCCGCGCACCCGCTCGGCGACGGTCGGCTGCAGCGCCGCCGCATCGGCCGCCGCGCCCATCGCCTCGAGCGAGCGCAGCAGGCAGGCGGCCACCAGGTCTTCCTTCTTGCGGTAGTAGTACGTGATGCTGTTGGTCGCCAGGCCGACGCTGCGCGCGACGTCCGAAATCATCCCGCCCTTGACGCCGCGATCGTTGAACAGCCGCGCGGCGCCGTCCAGGATGGCTTCGCGCTTGTCGCGGAATCGGGCGGTGCCGTGGGTCATGCGGGGCGAGACAGAAAACACGCCACGGCGCGGCCGCCATCCAGCTGCGTCAGTGCGGGGTCCTGCTCGCGGCAGATCGGCATTGCCTGCGGACAGCGCGGATGAAAGCGGCAACCTGTGGGCGGCCGCATCACGCTCGGCACTTCGCCCAACAGCACTTGGCGCTCGCGCTGCGCTTCCGCTTCCGGATCGGCCACCGGCACCGCGGACAGCAACGCCCGCGTGTACGGATGCAGCGGCGTGCTGAACAGCTCCTCGCGGCTCGCGATTTCCACGATGCGCCCGAGGTACATCACGGCAATGCGATGGCTGATATGACGCACCACCGCGAGGTCGTGCGCCACGAACAGGTACGACAGCCCGAGCCGCTCCTGCAGTTCCATCAATACGTTGATCACCTGCGCCTGGATCGAGACGTCGAGCGCCGACACCGGCTCGTCGCAGATCACGAGGCTCGGTTCGAGCGCGAGCGCCCGCGCGATCGCGATGCGCTGGCGCTGCCCGCCCGAGAACTCGTGCGGATACCGCTCGGCCATGTCGGGCAGCAGGCCCACCGTCTTCAACAGCGCTGCGATGCGGTCGCGGTATTCCGTGCGATTGGCCGTGATCCGGTGCACCGCCAGCGGCTCGCCGATGATGTCGCGCACCTTCATGCGCGGGTCGAGCGAGCCGTACGGGTCCTGGTACACCATCTGCATGCGGCGCCGGAACCGTCCCGTCGTGCGGTCCTGCTGCGTGATGTCCTCGCCCTCGAACACCACCTGCCCGCTGGTGATCGGCAGCATGCGCAGCACCGCGAAGCTGGTGGTCGTCTTGCCGCAGCCGCTCTCGCCCACCAGCCCGAGCGTTTCGCCGCGCCGCACCGAGAACGACACGCCGTCCACTGCCTTCACGACGCCGACCTGGCGCTTCACCAGCACGCCCTTGGTCACGTGGAAGTGCACGGAAAGATCCCGCACCTGCAGCAGCTCTTCGCCGCGCGTGCCGCCATGAGTTGCCAGGTCAGTCATCGCGCAGGCACGAGTGCAAATGATCGGCACCGACGCTGCGCAGGCGCGGCCGCTCGGTGTGGCAGGCGAGGCCCGCAAACGCGCAACGCGGCGCGAACGCGCAGCCCTGCGGCAACGCGGCCAGGTCGGGCGGCGAGCCCTCGATCGGCACCAGCCGCTCGCCGGCCGCACCGGTCAGGCGCGGCACCGACGCCAGCAGCCCGCGCGTGTACGGATGCCGCGGCGCCCGATAGAGCGCGCGCGCCGGCGCCTGCTCCACCACCCGCCCGCCGTACATCACGATCACGCGCTGCGCGTAACGCGCGACCACGCCCAGGTCGTGCGTGATCAGCACCAGGGCGGCGCCGGTCTCGCGCGTGAGGTCCTGCAACAGGTCGAGAATCTGCGCCTGCACGGTCACGTCCAGCGCCGTCGTCGGCTCGTCGGCGATGATGAGCCGCGGCCGGCAGGCCAGCGCCATCGCGATCATCGCGCGCTGCCGCATCCCGCCCGAGTACTGGTGCGGATACGTCTGCAATCGGTTGGCGGCATCCGGGATGTGCACCTTCTGCAACAGGCCTTTGGCGGTTTCCAGCGCCCGGGCCCAAGGCTCGCCGCGATGCTGGTGGACCGGCTCGGCCACCTGCAGCCCGACGGTGAGCGACGGATTGAGCGAGTTCATCGGCTCCTGGAAGATCATCGCGATGCGATTGCCGCGGATGGCTTGCATCTCGCGTTCCGGCAGCCCGAGCAGGTCCTTGCCGTCGAACAGGATCTGCCCCGCCGCGATCTCGCCGGGCGGACTCGGGATCAGCCGCAGCTCCGACAGCGCGGTGACGCTCTTGCCCGAGCCGGACTCACCGACGATCGCCAGCGTCTCGCCGGGCGCGACTTCGAAGCTCACGTCGTCCACCGCGGTGAGCATGCCGCGATCCGTGCGGAAACGCGTGGTCAGGCCGCGCACAGAAAGCAGGGGCTCGGTCACGTCAGTGCGTCCGCGAATCGAAGGCATTCAACTCAGTACCCCCTGTTCTTCTTGAGTTGCTGGTCGACCCAGATGCGGGCGTGGATCGGAGCCGGCCGCTCGGCGCCGGCGCGCAGTTCGCCGCCGTAGTTCTTGACCCACGGCCACCAGCCGGTGTACACGTATTGCGAGGGCAGCACGATCATCGGCGCCTTCTCCAGGATGATCCGCGTCATCTGGCGCACCTTGGCCTGGCGCACCCGCTCGTCCGGTTCGGCGTAGGTTTCGACCATCATCTTCTCGACCACCGGATCCGTGAACTGCGACGGATTCCACACCTGGCCCTTGACGAAGCTCTTGCGCACTGCCGTGGTCGGGTTAGTGTTGCCGAGTGGAGACATGAAATAGCCCGGCGCGTTGGTGCGCGTCATCATCGCGGAGAAAAATGCGCCGTAATCCAGCACCTGGATTTCCATCTTCACGCCGATCTTCCCGAGATACGAAGCCACCATCTGCAGCAGGTCGCCCTCCACGCTGGCCGAGCTGGTCTGCACCTTGAACGTGAAGCCATTCGCTAGGCCCGCTTCCGCCAGGAGCTGTTTGGCCTTCGCCGGGTTGTAGGTGTACAGCTCCCTCACGTTCTCTGGCATTTGCGACAGCGGCTCGTAGTAGCCGGTGTAGGTCGGGTGCATCGGGTAGGCCAGCAGCTCCGCGTTGCCACCGTAATACGACTTGATGATCGCCTGCTTGTCCACCGCCAGGTTCAGCGCGCGCCGCACCCGGATGTCGTCGAACGGCTTGGTGTCCATCCGCAGGGCGATGAAATTGCCGCCGTTCTGCAAGTACCTGTTCCATTGGATCTTCGGCGCGGATTTCTTCAGCTCCTCGACGTGGCTCCAGCGCACCGCTTCCAGCAGGTCGAGCTTGGCCGTGCGCAGCGCCGTGATGAAGGTCTGCTCGTCCTTGATGAAGCGGTAGGTGATCTTGTCCACGAACGGCAGTTTGTACTTCTGCCCGCCGATGGATTCGCTGTCCCAGTACACCGGGTTCTTCGTGAACACCAGCGAGTTGCCCTGCACGTAATCGGCCAATTGGAACGGCCCGGTGCCCGTGACGTTCTTCCAGTTCGACGGGCCCGCTGCCACCACCTCCTTGGGGATGATCGCGCTGTAATAGCCCCAGCCGAAGCGGTAGTCCCATTCGGAGTTGTAGTTCTTGAGGAAGAACGTCACCGAATGCTTGCCCGTCGCTTCCACCTTCTCGACGTGGTCGAAATAGCCGGGGATCTTTTTCGCGCTCTTGTTGATGCGGTCGTAGCTGAATACCACGTCGTCGGCCGTGAACTCGCGCGACTCCATCACGCCCGGCTTGGCCGGGAACATCACGCCCTTGCGCAATTGCACCTCGACGCGCAGCGGGTTCTGCTTCATCTCCCACTTCTCCGCCAGCTCGCCGCGGATGCCGTCCGCCGGCAGCCACGCGTCCGACGCGAAGGTGTACGGGCCGCCGTTGCGCTTCGACTTGGTGAGGTCGGCCACGAACAACTGCTCATACGCCAGGCCAGTATCCTGGTTGTGCTTCCACGCCCAGTCGCCGGTGTCGGGCGACATCGGCGACACGGTCACATAGACATTGCCGATGTTCAGTTCGCCGCCGTACTGCGGCTTCTCCGGGGCGGCGGCCTTTTGCGCCCAGGCGCTGCCGGCCAGCAGGCCCGCAGCGGCGAGCGCGGCGCCGAGTTTGCGCAAATGGCCCGATCGGGTTGCGTGTGAGAGGCTCATGGTCTGTCTCCTGTTGGGGGTACCGGATTCATTTGCTGCCGCGCATGCGCGGGTCGAGCAGGTCGCGCAGGGCGTCGCCGAACACGTTGGTCGCATAGACCACCGCGGTGATGCACAGGCCGGGCGCCAGCGCGAGCCAGGGCGCCTGGAACATGAAGGTGCGGCCGCTGCCGGTGAGCATGCCGCCCCAGCTCGGCGCCGGCGGCGGCACGCCCAGGCCGAGGAACGACAGCCCCGATTCGGCCAGGATCACGACGCCCACCCGGGTGGTGAAGAGCACGATGATCGGCGCCATCACGTTGGGCAGGATGTGGCGCCACAGGATGCGCGGCGCCGACGCCCCGATCGACTGCGCCGCGTGCACGTACATGTGCTCGCGCGCGCCGATCGCGGCGCTGCGCACGATGCGCGAACCCGCGATGCCGTACAGCAGCCCCAGCGTGCAGATGATCTGCACCATGCCGGGCCCGACGACCGACACCACCACGATCAGGATGACCAGGTCCGGAAAGCTCATCCACGCGTCGACGAGGCGCTGCGTCAACAGGTCGAACTTGCCGCCGAAATAACCGCTGACGATGCCCAGCAGCGCCGAGATCACCGTGGCCAGGGCCGCCGCTGCGCAGCCGATGATTACCGACAGCTGCGCGCCATAAATGCAGCGCGAGAGCACGTCGCGCCCCAGGTTGTCGGTGCCGAACCAGTGCTCGAGCGAAGGCGCCAGCAGGCGGTCGGCCGGCGAGATCTCGTTGAAGCCATACGGCGCGATCCACGGCCCGAACACGCCGATCACGATGAACAGCACCGTCAGCACGCCGCCGGCCGCACCGAGCGGCTTGTCGCGAAACAGCCGCTTGACGAAGCCGGGCGGGATCGCCGCGGGCACGTCGAGCGTGGCGACGCCGGGCGCGATGGCGGCCATCAGCGGTACCTCACTTTCGGGTCGAGCAGGCCGTAGCTCAGGTCGACCACGAGATTGATCAGCATGACGGCGACACCCAGGATCAGGAATACGCCGGTAACGATCGGGTAATCGCGCTGGTTCACCGCCTCCAGCAACAACAGGCCCATGCCTGGAATGACGAAGATCTGCTCGATGATCACCGCGCCGCCGATCAGCAGCGGCGCCTGCAGGCCGATCAGCGTGACCACCGGGACCAGCGCGTTGCGCAGCGCGTGGCGCGTGACCACCAGCCGCTCGGGCAGGCCCTTGGCCCAGGCGGTGCGGATGTAGTCCTGCCGCAGCACCTCGAGCATCATGGTGCGCGTCATGCGCATCGTGATCGCCGACAGCGAACCGCCGAGCACGATGGCGGGCAGGATCATCTGCTTGAGGTTTTGCAGCGGGTCGTCGCCGAAGCGCACGTAATTGACTTCCGGCGACCAGCCCCACCAGATGGACGGGAACACCATCACCATCGTCGCGAGCCAGAAGCCCGGCACCGCCAAGAGCAGGATCGAGAACGAGCGGCCGATGTAGTCGCCCATGGTGTCCTGGCGCAAGGCCGAGTAGATGCCGATCGGCAGCGCGATCGTCAGCGCCACCAGCAGCGCCAGCGCGCCCAGCTCGAAGGTGACGGGCAGGCGTGCCAGCAGCAGTTCCGTGACCGGCGTGTTCTGCCACAGCGATTTGCCCAGGTCGCCGTGCAGCACGATGGCGCCGACCCAGCGTAAGTATTGCCGCCAGACCGGCTGATCGAGTCCGAGCGCGGCCACCAATTGGTCGCGGCTCAATTTGTCGGCGGCCACGTCGTTCTGGCTGAGCATCAGGTCGATCACGTCGCCCGGGATCAGGCGGATGGTGATGAACACGATCAGCGACGCGAGCAGCATCGTGGGCAGCAGCGCCAGCAGGCGGCGCGCGAGGTAAGCGCCCATCAACGTCGGCGCGCCGGTGCAGGCAACGGATTGCACATGGCTCGTGTCTCCTGTGCGACGTTTTTCGAGTTTCCGGTATGGTCGCGTGAAACCTTTATAGCGCAGAATTTCACGCGAATCCATGATTCCGATTCGAAATCGGGCCCTGCTCAGGGAAAGCACCAGTGCCCGGCGCGCGGGGCTGCCGCCACACCACCATCTGAGGGAAGTTTTCATGTCGTCGTTATTCGATCTGACCGGCAAGGTCGCTATCGTCACCGGCTCGTCGAAGGGCATCGGCCGCGCCATCGCGGAGCGCCTCGCCGAACATGGCGCGCGAGTCGCCATCTCGTCGCGCAAGCTCGAGCCCTGCCAGGAAGTGGCGAATGCGTTGAACGAGCGCTACGGCGCCGGACGCGCGACGGCGTTCGCGGCCAACATCTCGTCGAAGGAAGCGTTGCAAGCACTCGTCGACGAAACCAACAAGGTGTTCGGCCGCATCGACATCGTGGTGTGCAACGCCGCTGCCAATCCTTATTACGGGCCTCTGGGCGGCATCAGCGACGACCAGTTCCGCAAGACCCTGGACA
Organism: Ramlibacter sp.; assembly: GCA_019449555.1. Taxonomy (GTDB): domain Bacteria; phylum Pseudomonadota; class Gammaproteobacteria; order Burkholderiales; family Burkholderiaceae_C; genus Ramlibacter. The sequence goes on along the minus strand of JAGRPN010000427.1, from coordinate 3,742 downwards.
ACAACATCATCAGCAACCACTGGCTGATCAACATGTGCGCGCCGCAGATGATCGCGCGCAAGGACGGCTCGATCATCATCGTCTCGTCGATCGGCGGCCTGCGCGGCAGCCCGATCATCGGCGCCTACAACATCTCGAAGGCGGCGGACTTCCAGCTCGCGCGCAACTATGCCGTGGAATACGGGCCGCACAACGTGCGGGTGAACTGCATCGCGCCGGGCCTGATCCGCACCGACTTCGCGCGCGCGCTCTGGGAGAACCCCGAGACGCTGGAACGCGCCACCCGCATGTCGCCGCTGCGCCGCATCGGCGAGCCCGACGAGATCGCCGGCGCCGCCGTGTACCTGGCGTCGAAGGCATCGAGCTTCACCACCGGCCACACCATCATCTGCGATGGCGGGGTGCTGGCCTGAACAAGGAAAGGGAACCCACCATGGCCGAAACCACCACCGATCTCGAGACCTTCCGGCGCGAAACGCGCGCCTGGCTCGAGGCCAACTGCCCGGGCGAGATGCGCCAGCCCGCGCGCACCGAAGCCGACGTCTGCTGGGGCGGCAAGCGCTTCAAGTTCCAGAGCGAGGCGCAGCGCCAGTGGCTGCAGCGCGTGGGCGAGCGCGGCTGGACGGTGCCCAGCTGGCCGCGCGAATACGGCGGCGGCGGGCTGGGCCACGCCGAGGCGAAGATTTTGAGCCAGGAGATGGCGGCGCTGAAATGCCGCGTGCCGCTGCAAAGCTTCGGCATCTGGATGCTCGGCCCGGCGCTGCTCAAGTACGGCAGCGAAGAACAGAAGCGCCATTACCTGCGCCAGATCGCGCGCGGCGAGATCCGCTGGTGCCAGGGCTACTCGGAGCCGAACGCCGGCTCCGACCTCGCGTCTCTGGCCACCAAAGCCGAAGTGCACGACGATCACTTCCTGGTCAACGGCCAGAAGATCTGGACCTCGTACGCCGACGAAGCCGACTGGATGTTCTGCCTGGTGCGCACCGACACCGCCAAGAAGCACACCGGTATCAGCTTCATCCTGATCGACATGACCACGCCGGGCGTGAGCACGCGGCCGATCAAATTGATCTCGGGCAAGTCGCCATTCTGCGAAACCTTTTTCGACAACGTGAAGGTGCCGATCACCAATCTGGTCGGCGAGCTCAACGCCGGCTGGACCATCGCCAAGTACCTGCTCACTCACGAGCGCGAGATGATCGGCGCGATCGGCGAGCGCTCGGCGCCTCCGGCCGCGGGCCGCTTCGCCGCCGAGCGCATCGGCCGCGACGCGAACGGCCGGCTGGACGACCCGATCCTGCGCGCCGAAATCGCGCGCTTCGAAGTGGACGAAGCGGCCTTCCGCGCCTGGATCAAGTTGGTGGGCGAGCAGGCCCGCGCGGGCGAGGCGCACCCGGCCATCTCGTCGGCATTGAAGTTCTACGGCGCCGAATTGAACAAGCGGCGCTGGGAACTGTTCGTCGCGGCCGGCGGCGCCGATGCGCTGGAGTGGGAAGGCGAACGGTCGCAGGACGGCACGATCGCGCGCACCTGGCTGCGCACCAAGGGCAATTCGATCGAAGGCGGCACGAGCGAAGTGCAGCTCAATGTGGTGGCCAAGCGCATCCTGGGCCTGCCGGGCGCATGAAGGAGCAAACAAGATGACCTGGGTACTCGACGAACAACGCCGCATGCTGCGCGACAGCGCGCAGACTTTCCTGGCCGAGCGCGCGCCGGTGACGCACCTGCGCAAGTTGCGCGACAGCGCCGATGCGCAAGGCTATTCGCCCGAGCTGTGGGCGGCCTTTGCCGAGCAGGGCTACAGCGCCGTGCTGGTGCCCGAGGCGCATGGCGGGCTCGGCCTGGGCGTGGCCGAAGCCGGCCTCATCGCCGAACAGATCGGCCACACGATCGCGCCGACGCCGTTCTTCTCCACGGCGGTGCTGGCCGGGTGGCTGTTGAAGGCCGCCGGCACCGAAGCGCAGCAGAAAACGTGGCTGCCCCGCATCGCCGCCGCTGAAACGACCGTCGCCCTGGCGGTGGACGAACGTTCGCGCCATCGCTCGAGTGCGATCGAAACGAAGGCCGCGCGCGACGGCGGAGGCTGGAAAATCGACGGCAAGAAGTCGCTGGTGGTGGACGGCCATGTGGCGCAGGCACTGATCGTCGCTGCGCGCACCGACGGCGGCATCGCGCTGTTGCTGGTGCCGGCCGGCACGCCCGGCCTGAAAGTCGAGCGCACCGCGATGGTCGATTCGCACAACGCCGCGCGGGTCACGCTGCAAGGCGTGAAGGTCGGCGCCGACGCGCTGATCGGCACCATCGAGCAAGGCGCGGCGCTGCTGGAGCAGGTGCTCGACGTCGGCCGCGTGGTCGCCTCGGCCGAATTGCTGGGCCTGGCCGACGAGGTGTTCGATCGCACCGTGTCCTACCTGAAGGAGCGCAAGCAGTTCGACCGCGCGATCGGCGAGTTCCAGGCGTTGCAGCACCGCGCGGCCGAGCTGTTCTGCGATCTCGAACTCACGCGCGCCATCGTGCGGCAGGCGCTGCAGGCGGTCGATGAAGACGCGAAGAACGCGCCGCTACTGGCGGCGCAGGCCAAGGCCCGCGCCTGCCTCACTGCCAACCGCGCCGTGCAGGAAGGCGTGCAGATGCACGGCGGCATCGGCGTCACCGACGAGCTGGACATGGGCCTGTTCATGAAGCGCGCCCGCGTGCTGCAGGAGCTGTTCGGCGATGCCGCCACGCAGATGGACCGCGCCGCCGTGATGTCGGCGTATTGAAGCAAGCAATCGGGGTCGGATCGGAATTCAGGACAGCGTTATTTCCGGAGCGCGCGGTTTCATTCGAAATTCCGCTCCGACCCCGATTGCGCTCTAGCCGGACCGAAAATCCGCACTGACCCCGATTGCGTTCCAGCCGGAGCACAAGAAAGAAGAACCATGAGACACCGCGAAAGACACAAAACGCATCGGACGGGCTGGCTGCGTGCCGCCGTTCTCGGCGCCAACGACGGCATCGTCTCGACTGCCAGCCTCGTCCTGGGCGTCGCGGCAGCCGGCGCGGAGACCAAAGCCATCCTGGTCGCGGGCGTCGCCGGCCTGGTCGCCGGCGCCATGTCGATGGCCGCCGGCGAGTATGTCTCGGTCAGCTCGCAAGCCGACACCGAACGCGCGGACCTGGATCGGGAGCGCAAGGAGTTGGCTGCGAATCCACGGCAGGAGCACGCCGAACTCACGGCCATCTACGTTGAACGTGGGCTGGATCAGGCACTGGCATCGCAGGTCGCCACCCAACTGACCAAGCACGACGCGCTGGCCGCCCATGGGCGAGACGAGCTGGGCATCTCCGAGACATTGGCCGCGCGCCCGGTGCAAGCTGCAATGGCGTCGGCGGCTACGTTTGCGGTAGGCGCGGTGCTGCCGCTTGTGATGGTTCTGCTGCTTCCGGCTGGCGCACTGATGTGGGGACTTGCAGCCAGCTCGCTCTTGTTTCTCGCCCTGCTGGGCCTGCTGGCCGCGCGCGCAGGCGGCGCACCCGTGATCGCCTCCGTCACGCGCGTCAGTTTTTGGGGGGCGTTGGCGATGGCGTTGACCGCCGGCGTGGGGGCGCTTTTCGGGGTCGCCGCGTGACGTGCCGGCGTCGGTTGCCCGCCGGCACGCCTTGACTCCTACGGGTTTCGGGTTCGGATCACTGCCGTAGCGCGGAGATCAATCGGGGTCGGATCGGAATTCATGACAGCGCTATTTCCGGAGCTCGCGGT
>JAGRPN010000426.1 GCA_019449555.1 Ramlibacter sp. | reverse complement strand
CGAGCTCGGCGGTCGCGCGCCGGGGATCGCCCGAGACGCCTTCGCGCTCGCCCGACCTGGCAGCTCGCTCCAGCATGTCGCCGCGGACCAGCTTCGGGTCGATGGCCAGCGCGAGCGCGGTGTCCGCCAGGCCTGCGTGCGTGCCGATTTCGGCTTGCATCAGGCCACGCCGCGCGAGATCGGAGACGTAGGCGTGCTGGGTCACGCTGTAGTAGTCCAGCAGCGCATGGACGCGGCAAGCGGGATCGGACGCCCATTCGCGGTTCAGCCGGGCGGCCACCCGCTCTTCATTGCGCTGGTAGCCGCCGTGATCGCCCAGGAACACGACATGGCGAAAACCGTGCTGCTTGAGGCTGCGGGCGGTGGCCTCCAGCAGCGATTCGAACGTGGCCTCCGGAATCGAAATGGTCCCGGCAAAGCGCATGTGCGCGGCAGGCGGGCGGATCGCGCCTTCGGGCACATACGCGACCACGGGCGCCACGACGGCATTGCCCAGGCGCTCGGCGATCCGTGCCGCCAGCACGCGCGCCCGGGTGTTGTGCTTGCCCAGCACCATGTGGGGACCGTTCTGCTCGGTGCCCCCGATGGGCACGAGGACGGTGGTCGCTCCAGCCGCGATGCGGTCGCGCAACTCGGTCCACGTCAACTCCTCGAGCTGCACCGTCGGTGCCGCCGCGGCGCCGATCGCAGGCGCGCACGCAAACATGACAAAGATGAGCAGCAGCCGGCTTGCAGCTGTTACACGCAAGCCGGGTTTCTTCGGGAGCATCGGCGCAGTTTAGCCCGGCGATGGGGACGCGCTCGGGGTCCGGCCGGAGCTGGCGGCGTCGCCGTGCCGGAAAGCCACGGTCGAGCTTTCGTCGCCGGGATCAGGCATGAGCCGGGCCGCGAGACACAAATCGGCACAGTAGTCACAGTAGCTAAACAGCTTGCGGCTGCCGGGCCGGGGTGAAATAGCCGTTCGCTCTGCTTCGGGACGGACGGCGGACCGGCTGGGCGCAAGGAGGAGCCGTCATGAAAATCGTTCCCGCTGTCGCTTTGGCGCTCGCCGCCTCCTTCCTTGCGGCCACTGCCGCCGGGGCGCAGACCGTCTTGCGTGGCGCGGAACAAACGCCGGCCGTCTTTTCATCGCATCTGCCCAGCCTGCGCGGCGCGATGGCCCAGACGGAAGGCATAGGCGCCGAGCACCGGGTCCGCGAATTGAAGAGGATCCCGTTGGTGGACGGGCCGGGGCAGGCGACCGACCCCGTGGTGCAGTCTCAAGTCGCGGCGGGCGCCGCGGTGACGGCCGGCCTCGGGTTCGACGGCATTGGCGTGGGCCTGGTCGGCACCGACGGCAAGAATTTCAGCCCTCAGTACGCGCCACCCGACACCACAGGCGCCGTCGGCGCCTCGCAGTACGTGCAGTGGGTCAACGTGAACCTGGCCGTGTTCGACAAGAACAGCGGACAGTTGCTGTATGGCCCGGTGGCCGGCAACACGCTGTTCCAGCCGCTGGGAGGGGCGTGCGCCGCCAACAACGACGGCGACCCGATCGTGCAGTACGACAAGGCCGCCGGCCGATGGGTGTTGTCGCAATTCGCCGTGCCCGGCGGCAGCGCCGGCTATTGGCAGTGCGTGGCCGTGTCGCAAACCTCGGACGCGACGGGCGCGTACAACCTGTATGCGTTCCAGTACCCGCAGTTCAACGATTACCCGAAGATGGGCGTGTGGAGCGACGGCTATTACGTGACGTTCAACATGTTCACCAGCACGTTCCAGGGCCCGCGCGTGTGTGCATACGACCGCGCCGCGATGCTCGCGGGGCAGCCGGCCGCCCAGCAGTGCTTCCAGCTTTCCTCCAGTTACGGCAGCATGCTGCCGGCCGACCTGGATGGTGCAACGGCCCCGCCGAGCGGCTCCCCCAATTATCTGGTTAGCCGCCTGTCCTCCAGTTCGCTGGGCATGTGGAAATTCCACGTGGACTGGGCCAATGCCGCGAACAGCACGTTGACAGGGCCCACGACGGTTGCCGTCGCCGCCTACAACGCCGCGTGCGGCGGCGGCGCCTGCGTGCCGCAACCGGGCACGAGCCAGAAGCTCGATTCGCTGGCCGATCGCCTGATGTTCCGCCTGGCCTACCGGAACATCGGCGGGGTGGAGCGCATGGTCGTGAACCATGCGGTGCAGGTGAACACGACCCGCAAACCCGGCTCCGGCAATGCCGCCGTGCGGTGGTACGAGATCCGCAACATGAGCGGCACGCCCGGCGTGTACCAGCAGTCGTCCTACGGCCCGGACACCAGCTTCCGCTGGATGGGCAGCGTCGCGATGGACAAGCAGGGCAACATGGCGGTCGGTTATTCCAAGTCGAGCAAAAGCGTCTATCCCAGCCTGGCATTCGCAACACGCGCGGCCGGCGACCCGGTGGGCGCGCTGGGCGCCGAGACGACGATCGTCAGCGGAACCGGCTCGCAGCTGCAGAACCTCAGCCGCTGGGGCGATTACACGCACATGAGCGTGGACCCCGGGGACGATTGCACCTTCTGGTACACGGGCCAGTACCTCAAAACCAATGGCACCTGGAACTGGAGCACGCGCATCGCGTCGTTCAAGATCAGCGCCTGCCAGTGAGCCCGTGAGCCTGCCCGCTGCCGTGGCGGCGGCGCTGGTCGCACTCGTGGCGCTGGTCGCGGCGACCGTGTGGTGGAGCGGCGGCGGCGAGGGCGCGCGCGTCATCTTGTTACCGCACCCGGCGCCGAAAGCACAGCCCGCCGGCGGGTTGGTGAATTCTGCTTCCGTTGCTCGCGTCGTTGCGGCCACTTCCGCCGCGGCGATCGTTTCACTCGACCCGGTGGGCGGCGCGGCCGACTTGAAGCGCGTCTTCGACGAATTCATTGCCAGCGGTGAGCCGCGTGAACGCCGCATCGCGCAGCGCGCGTTCGCTGCCTGCGTGCCGGCTTTCCTGCCCGCCGCATCCGAAACGCCTTCGCCGGAACCGCTCATTCGCGCGTTGCCGGCCGGACAACGCACGCAGAGGGAAGCCGCGTACTGGGGGCTGTTCGCGCGCTGCCGGGGCTTTCTCGGTGACGGCCGGGATGCACTGGAGCGCACGCAGCAGCAACTGCTACGCGATCTCGAAGCCGCGGAGCCGGGGCTGCGTGCACGCGAAGACCTGCTGGCGGGAAACAGCGCGCGCATCGACGCCCTGGTGTCGCAAGGCTTGAGTGCCGCCGACCCGGCGGCGGTGGCAGCGCTGTCGGGTTCCGCAATCCGGCTGGCGCGGCAGCGCGACCCGGACGGCGCCGACGCGAACCTGGCACGGCGCGCGAGCGCGATCGATGCGGCTTTGCCGCTGGTGGCCTGCGATCTCGGTCTCGATTGCAGCGCCACCTCGCTGGCGGCGCTGCAGCTGTGCGCGGTCCAAGCTGCGTGCAGCGGCGACCTGCCCTCCAGATGGGCGCAGCAGGATGGCATCGACCTCGGCGCACCGGAAATCCGGCAGGAGCGCGCGCGGCTGCTGGCGCTCGTTCGCGGTGGACGGGCGCTGGGGACGGCCGATCTGCTGCCCTGAACTTGCGCGTTGCTACGCGGTACGAATGACCGAGATGTGCTCGGTGCCGCTTTCGGGCAGCCACACTTCGCCCGGCCGCCCATGGATCTGGCGCACGCTGGCGGCGTCGCGCGGGAGGGCGTGGCGCTCGAATTTCTCCGTGCGCGGATCGAAGCTGAAGATCGCATTGCCGGACCATTCGCTGACCCACGCGACGTCGCGCTCGTCCACGTACACGGCATAAGGCCTGGGACCGGAACCGGGCACCTTCCACTGGCGCCAGATCCCGGTCTTCGGATCATGCACCGACAGGTTGCCGCTGTTCCACTCGCTCACCCAGAGCCGGTCTTTGCTGTCGCTCCATATCCGGCGCGCACCCTGCCTGGCTGTCGGCGGCTCGACCACGCTCGACTCGCCTGATCGCCGGTCGATCCGGGCGATGAACGAGCCCGCGAGGGAGCACCACCAGACGTCGCCGCCGGGCGTCGAACAGATGCCGTAAGGGCCATGTCCGCGCGGAGCTTCCTTGACGCTGACTTCGCCCGTCTTCAGCGCGACCTTGCCCACGTAGCCGCCCTGGCCGGTGAACCACAAGTCGCCGTCGCCGTCGAACGCGGCCGTGTTCAGGTTCGCGCGCGGCGCGCTTCGGGGCAACGGAAAAAGCCGCAGCTTGCGATCGGGCCAGCCCACGCGCACGATCGCGTTCTGGCCGCCGTCGGTGATCCACGCGGCTTTGTCCGGTCCCTGCACGACGCCGTGCGGAGCGGAGCCCGAGCCGAGCGCGACCAGTTCGGCGCGGCCCGCCTTCGGGTCGAACCAGCCGAGGTGGCCGCTCGCCTGGGCCGTGAACCACACGCCGCCATCCGGCGCCGGCGCAACGTCGTGAATGCCCGTGCGCCGCGGCGTGCCCAGCGGCCACGATTGCATCTTGCCCGCTTGCGCCCACGCGGCGCGATGCAGCGACCATGGGAGGGCGCCCGCACCGAAGAGGGTCAGGGCGCTGCGCCGGTTGATGGGGGCCATCGCATAGCCTTTCTCGCTCTGTATCGACACCGATTCTGCCGGGAGTTGCGGCCAAGGCAAGCAGCATGCATTCGTTCGCGCTGGCGCGGACGGATGTCCGCCTGCCGTGTCAGCCCGGCTATAGTCCGAAGCCATATGCAGCCACGCACCGTACAGCCGCTGCCCGGCCTGGCCGACCTGTCGCCCGCGTATTTCGCGCTGGTGATGGCGACCGGCATCGTGTCGCTGGCCGCGCAGATGCAGGGCCTCGGCGCGATTGCCAAGCCGCTGTTCTGGTTCAACGTGGCCGCCTGGCTGTTGCTGTGGCTGCTCAGCCTGACGCGGCTCGCGCGCTATCCGCGCCGTTTCTTCGGCGACATGGTGGATCACCTGCGGGGCCCGGGCTTCTTCACGATGGTCGCGGGCACCAGCGTGCTCGGCAGCCAGTTCGCGATCCTCGAAGCCAACAGCCGGCTCGCGCTGGCCCTGGGTGCGCTGTCTGCCCTGTTGTGGGTCGCGCTGACCTACACCATCTTCACGGCGTTCACGATCAAGGAGGCCAAGCCACCCCTGGACAAGGGCATCAGCGGCGCCTGGCTGCTGGCCGTGGTGGCGACCCAGTCGCTGGCCGTGCTGGGCGCGCTGCTGGCGGCCCGCACCGCGCAGCCGTGGAAGCTGGAGCTGAACTTCTTCGCGCTGTCGATGTGGCTGTGGGGCGGCATGCTCTACATCTGGATGATGTCGCTCATCTTCTATCGCTACACGTTCTTCCGCTTTGCGCCCGACGACCTGACGCCGCCGTACTGGATCAACATGGGGGCGATGGCGATCTCCACGCTCGCGGGGTCGCTCCTCATCGTGAATGCACCCGATGCGCCTTTCCTGGAGTCGCTATTGCCATTCCTGAAGGGCTTCACGGTCTTCTACTGGGCGACGGGCACGTGGTGGATCCCGATGCTGCTGGTGCTCGCGGTCTGGCGCTATATCTACCAGCGCTTTCCGCTGCGCTACAGCCCGCTCTACTGGGGCGCGGTCTTCCCGCTGGGCATGTACTCGGCGAGCACGCATGAAATGTCGATCGCGCTGCAGCTCGACTTCCTGGGCTTCATCGCGCCCGCGTTCTTCTACGTGGCGCTGGTCGCCTGGCTCGCCGCTTTCATCGGCCTCGCGCGGCAATTGGTGCGGCGTGCGCGCGAGGCGGCCGACGGCTCGTCGGCCGCGGCAGGGTGAGGCACTGCCTCAGGCCTGTCCCCACACCTCCTGCGCTGTCTCGATCACCAGCCGCAACTTGTCGCGCTGCGCTTCCACCGCGATCTTGTTGCCGTGCACGGTGCTGGAGAAGCCGCACTGGGGCGACAGCGCCAATTGCTCCAGGGGTGCGTACTGCGCGGCTTCGGCGATGCGGCGCTTGAGCGTGTCCTTGCTCTCCAGCTCGCCGAACTTGGTGGTCACCAGCCCCAGCACGACGGTCTTGCCTTTGGGCAGGAAGCGCAGCGGCCTGAAGTCGCCGGAGCGGTCGTCGTCGTACTCCATGAAGTACGCATCCAGGTTCATCTCCTTGAGCAGGGCCTCGGCCACCGGTTCGTAGTTGCCGCTGGCCGCGTGCGTGCTCTTGAAGTTGCCGCGGCACAGGTGCATCGCCAGCAGCATGCCTTTGGGTTTTTGCGCCACCACCTTGTTGATGAACTTCGCATAACGGTGCGGCAGCTCGTTGGGGTCGTCGCCGCGCTGGCGCGCCGCTTCCCGCATCTTCTCGTCGCACAGGTACGCCATGTTGGTGTCGTCCATCTGCACGTAGGTGCAGCCGGCGGCCGCCAGCGAGCGCAGTTCGTCGCCGTAGGCCTTGGCGACATCGTCGTAGAAAGCGGGCTCCAGCTCCGGGTAGGCCTCCTTGCTGATGCCGGCGCGGCCGCCGCGAAAGTGCAGCATGGTCGGCGAGGGGATGCAGACTTTCGGCGTGTGGCCGGGCGTGACCTGGCTCTTGAGGTACTCGAAGTCGGCCAGCTGGATGTTCCTGGCGTGCCGCACCTTGTCCGTCACGCGCATGACGGGCGGCGCCAGTTCCTCCGTACCGTCGGGCTTCCTGATCGTGACCGGGATGTCGGTCTTGACGCCGCCGAGCTGCTCCAGGAAATCGATGTGGAAGTAGGTGCGGCGGAATTCGCCGTCCGTGATGCTCTTGAGGCCGACGTCTTGCTGGAACTTCACGATTTCGGCGATGGCCTTGTCTTCCACCTTGCGCAACTGCTCTGGCGTGATGTCGCCCCGGGCCTTCTGCTCGCGCGCTTCGAGCAGGTACTTGGGCCGCAAGAAACTGCCGACGTGGTCGTAGCGGGCGGGCAATTGGGTCATGGTGTCTCCTGAATCGAATGACAGCGAAAAGCGTATGTTAGAACAGGGTGTGTCGCGAGAGCGGCGCGCCGGCAATTGGCGCGGCGCTACAGGTCGAGCACCAGGGTCTTCGATCGGGCGCGCGAGCAGCAAGGGGTGAACTGGTCGTTCTTCGCCCGTTCCTCCTCGGTGAAATACATGTCGCGGTGGTCGGGCTCGCCCTCGAGCACGCGGGTGATGCAAGTGCCGCACACACCTTGCTCGCACGAGGTGAGGATCTCGACACGGTGGGCCTGCAGCGCCTGCACCACGCTCTGGCCCGGCGCGACGGTGTAGGTCTTGCCGCTGCTCGCGACCTTCACCTCGAACGCTGTGTCGGCCGCGCTGCGCTGCGGCGCCGCGCTGAAATGTTCGACATGGATCTGGTCCGCGTGCCAGCCCCTGGCCTTCGCGGCGTCGACCACATGGCCGATGAACCCGGTCGGGCCGCATACGTACAGGTGGGTGCCGCCATCGGGATTCGCCAGCGCCGTTTCCAGGTCCAGTTTCTGCGACGGGGCGCCGCTGTCGTAGTGGAACTGCACGCGATCGGCGAAAGCGGATGCGCCGATCTCAGCGCGAAACGCGGTGCGTTCCGGCGAGCGCGTGCAGTAGTGCAGGGTGAAGTCCACGCCGATGGTGGCCAGGCGCTGCGCCATGCACAGCAGCGGCGTCACCCCGATGCCGCCCGCGAACAGCAGCGTTCGATCCGCATGGTGCAGCGGGAAATGGTTGCGCGGCTCGCTGATGTGCAGCACGTCGCCTTCATGCACGCCCTCGTGCATCGCGACCGAGCCGCCGCGCGATGCGGGATCGCGCAGCACGGCGATCCGGTAGCGGTGCTGCTCGGACGAGTCGTTGCAAAGCGAGTACTGGCGTGTCGACCCGCCGGGCACCTGCACGTCGATGTGCGAGCCGGCGCTGAAGGCCGGCAAAGGTGCGCCGCCGGCTCGGGCCAGTTCGAAGCTGACGATATCGTCGGCCTCCTGCGCCCGGCGCACGACCTTCACTGCGAGGTTTTCCATCAGGCCGCCATCTGCTGGGGCTGTTCCTGGGCGATCAGGCGATCGATGATACGGCGCGACTGCACGCCGCCCGCGTCGATGTTGAGCATCAGCAATTTGCGGTTCGGGTAGTCGGTCAGGTTCTTCTGCTGGGCCTCCAGCACCGCAAGATCTTCGGCGAATACCTTGGCCTGCCCGTCGCGGATCT
>JAGRPN010000425.1 GCA_019449555.1 Ramlibacter sp. | reverse complement strand
GATCGATGCGACGCGGCCCGCCCGATCCCGCCTTTGCAGAGACGTTGCAGTGATCCTGTAGGGTGGGCAGCTTGCTGCCCACCGGTGCAGCGTCATGGGGAACAGCGGTGGGTAACGAGTGCCCACCCTACGAAGGCTCGCAGGCGCCGCGACGCGAGGATGCGCGGCGGGCACCGCCAGCCGCGACGCGTAATGCGTCTACGTTTACTCGCGAGGTAATTGCCCCCCTGACCCCGCGCCATCATCATCAAGCCATAGAAGGATTGACGACGAAAAGGAGATCGACATGAGCGATACCGGCCTGATTGCGATCGCATGCGGCCTCATCATCGGCCTGGGGGCCATCGGCGCGTGCCTGGGCATCGGCACGATGGGCGGGCGCTTCATCGAGGGCGCGGTGCGCCAGCCGGAGCTCATGGAGCCGCTGCAAACGAAGATGTTCCTGCTGGCCGGCCTGATCGATGCGAATTTCCTGATCGGTGTGGGCGTGGCGATGATGTTCGTCTTCACCAATCCCTTCGCGAGGTAGAGCGGCGCAGCGCCCTTCAGAACCAGTCCACCAAGCCCGACTGCTGGGCATTCTGGGGATTCGACCCCGCGTCGCGCACGCGCTCCAGCGCCTCATCGGTGTTCAGGCCGAGCGCCTTGAGCACGCACGCGGCGGTGCTGCCGGTGCGGCCCATGCCGGCCGCGCAATGCAGCAGCACGGAGTCGCCCTTGCGCAAGGCGGCCGCGATCTGCTGGATTTCGCGTCGGAATGCCGGCGGGTCTTCGGGCACGCCGAAATTGGGCATCGGCAAGTTCAGCCACCGGAACGGCACGGTGCCTTGCACGATGGCCCGGTGATACGCGGGCGAGAGCTCTGCGAGCTCGGCGCGCGGCGTCAGGCAGACGGTCAACGCCAGCTTCGCCCGTTGGGCCTGCGCCTCGAAGGCGGTCCACGACTCGAAGCGCCCCGGCATCGAACCGAGCCAGAGCGCACCGGGGATATCTGCAGGCAGAACGACACGACGAAGCGACATGGCGAGATTGTGCCGAGGCGCTTGCGTGCCTGCTATGGCCCGGTGCTGCCGCGCTGCCGGCTCACCGTCACTTCGCCGATGGCGCCGGCGCGGTTGCCCCAGGAACCGCGGATGTAGCTGATCACCACGGCGGCGTCCGAGTCGCTGAGCACCGTGGCGTACGGCGGCATGCCGAACGGCCGTGGATTGCCCGCCGTGGCCGGCGGAAAACCGCCGCCGAGCACGACCTGGACCAGGTTGCTGGTGTCCGGCAGGGTGACCGCCCGATTGCCGGCCAGCGCGGGATAGGCGCCGGCAACGCCCTCGCCGTGATCGCCGTGGCATTGGGCGCAGTGGTCGCGATAGAGCTTCGCGCCGCGCTCGACCATGCCCGCGCTCATCCGCGCCGCGGGTGCGGCGTCCGCCTGCGCCGGGCCTTGCGGCAGCGACTTGAGGAACACCGCCATCGCGCGCAGGTCGGCGGCTGTGAGGTACTGCGTGCTGTGCAACACCACCTCCGCCATCGGCCCGAGGACGGTCGCGCGCGGCGCCACACCCGTCTGCAATAGCCGCACGATCTGCGTGAGATCCCAATCCGCCACACCGGCCTCCGCCGGTGAAGTCAGCGCCGGTGCATACCAGTTCTGCATCGGGATCACGCCGCCCGACAGGTCCATCATGTCGCTGCTCGCGCCCAGCGCATTGCGGGCCGTGTGGCAGGCGCCGCAATGACCGAGGCCCGCGACCAGGTACCCACCGCGATTCCATTCGGGCGATTGCGCCGGGTCCTTGCGCCCGCCGCCTGGCTCGAAATACAAGGCGCGCCAAACACGCAACGCGGCCTGTGTGCTGTACGGCCAACGCAAACGATGCGGCGTGTTGGCGCGCTCGATGGGCGGCAGCGAACGCAGGTAATCGTAGATGGCGTCGGTGTCCGATCGGGTGACGCGCGTGTAGTTGGGATACGGAAAGGCCGGATACAGCAGCCGGCCGTCGCGCGCGCGTCCCTCGTGCAAGGCGTGCCAGAAATCATCGGCCGACCAGCCGCCGATGCCCGTCGCGCCATGGGGTGTGAGATTGCTCGAATACACGGTGCCGAACGGCGTCTCGATCGCACGGCCGCCGGCGAATGCGTCGCCGCCGCGCTGGGTATGACATGCCATGCAGTTGCCCACCCGCACCAGGTACGCGCCCCGGGCGACGCTCGCCGCGGCCGGCGGTGCGAGCGGCGCTGCGCCCGAGTCGATGTCGTGCCGCTGGAACTCGGACAGCAGCGCCAGGACCAGCATCGCCACGATTCCGAGCAGGACTGCACCTGCGACGCGCTTCATGATTTGCTGCCCGGCGCGGACGGGGACGCGCTGCCGCAGGTGATGGACGGCTGGCGGGGCAGCGATAGGGCCGGGCCGGTCACCGCCGGCAACGGTCGTGCCGCCAGCCAGCTCGCCACCGCGGTCAGGTCCTCGGGCGACAGCCGCCGGGCGATCTGCGCCATGCAATCGGGCGCATGCGCCTGGCGCTGTCCCGACCGCCACGCGCCGAGTTGCGAGTTCAGGTAGTCGCGGGGCAGCCCGAGCAAGCCCGGGGTGTTCGGCACCACGCCCGTGAGGGCAGGGCCGTGGCATTCGGCGCAGGCCGGAATCTGGAGCGCCGCGTCTCCTTGCCGCGCCAGCACCTCGCCGCGTTGTAGCGCCGCGGCTGGCATCACCGGTGCCGGTGGCGGCGCGTACGGCAGCTCGAGCGACGCGAAATGCTGCGCGATCTCCAGCAAGTAAGCGTCGGTGAGCGGATCGAGCAGGCGCGCCATCAGGCCGTAGTGCCGGCGGCCATCGCGAAAACCGAGCAGCTGGTTGTAGAGATAGCCCGCGGGCTTGCCGGCGATGCGCGGGTAATAGCCATCCGGTCCCGCGCGTCCTTCCTTGCCGTGGCAGACGGTGCAGGCCAGCGTGCGCTGGGCCATGGTGTCTTCGAATGTCGGCCGGGCGGCGGCGCACACCGCTGAGAGTCCCGCCAAGAGGCACATCAGGAGCTTCACGATGCGCCGACTATGCCACCGGACCACCGCCTGCGAGGCCGTCCTACATCGGGGCCGGGCGCCGCCCCCTACAGTGCATGCAACACAGCGGAGAGCGACCATGAGCAATAGACCCATTCCACCGCAGGCGGACAACGCGAAACCCGAAGCGCCGGACGCCATGGGCGAGGAGGAGCCGGGGTCCAATGAAGTGGAGCACGAGCCCGATCCCAAGGCCAAGCCCATCCCGGACGGCGAACACAAGTACGTGCGGCGCAGCCCGTACACGACGGGAAACGACTGAACCTAGGTTGATTCCGGCGGCCGGAAATTGCGCGGGTGCGTCAGCACGAGGTCCGATTGCGCATACGCGATGCACGGCAGGATCCAGCCTTGCGCGCGCTCTTCGGGCAACAGGCCCGGCCACTGGATGCGATAGCTCACGTGCCCGCTCACCACGCGGCACATGCAGGTGCGGCAGGTGCCGTTGCGGCATGAACTCGGCAATTGGAGTCCCGCGCGCTCCGCCTCGAGCAGCAAGGGCTGCTCGCTGCCGGCGACGAAGCCCGGCCCGCCCGATTCGAAGCGGACGTTGAAGCGCAACCCAGGCGCGTCGATCGAAACGAGTGGCGCCTGGCCGCTGTCGCTCATGCCCCATCATAATCAGCGCATCCAGACCTCCATTTGATCTATGTCCAGCTACCAGCTCCGGCCCGCGGGCGCGGGCGATGCCGAACAGGTCGCCGCTGTTCACGCCAGTTCGTCCCATGTCGCCTACGAAGCGGTGGCGCCGGAAGCCGGACGCGGGTTGCCGCTCGAACGGCGGCGCGCCTTCTGGCGCGAAGCGATCCAGTTCGGCGAGCCGCAGGTGCAAGTGGCCGTCGAAAACACCCGTGTGATCGGCTTCGTGGGTTTCGACCGCTCGCGCGATCCGCAGTCCAAGGCCACCACCGGCGAGATCTGGGCGCTCTACGTGGCCCCGACGCACTGGGGCATGGGTGTGGGGCGGGCGTTGTGGGACGCAGCCCGCGCGGGGCTGATCGAGGAGGGCTGCACGGAAGTGACCTTGTGGGTGCCGCAGTGCAACGAGCGCGCGCTGCGTTTCTTCGAGCAGGCCGGCTTCGAGCGCGAGAGCGACGCCGCGAAGACCGCGCAGGTGGGCAGCGTGAAGCTCGACGAAATCCGGCTGCGCCGCCGGCTCGATTGACCGATCGCATGGGCGCTGACCATGGCGGGTAGCCTGCTCGCGCTGCTGGACGACATCGCCACGATCCTGGACGATGTGTCGCTGCTGGCGAAAGTCGCGGCCAAGAAGACCGCGGGCGTGCTCGGTGACGACCTGGCGCTGAACGCGCAGCAGGTAGCGGGCGTCGAGGCGGACCGCGAGTTGCCGGTCGTGTGGGCGGTGGCGAAGGGATCGCTCGTCAACAAGGCCATCCTGGTGCCCGCCGCGCTTGCCATCAACGCGGTGGCGCCCTGGGCGGTCACGCCCCTGCTCATGGTGGGAGGCGCCTTTCTCTGCTTCGAGGGTTTCGAGAAGCTGGCCCACCGGCTATTGCACAGCCGGTCGCAGGACGAAGCCCACCATCAGGAGTTGGCGATGGCCGTGGCGAATCCGGCCGCCGACTTGTGCCGGATCGAACGCGACAAGATCAAGGGCGCGGTGCGCACCGATTTCATCCTCTCGGCGGAAATCATCACCATCACGCTCGGCACCGTCGCGGCCAGTGCGTTCGCCATCCAGCTTGCGGTGCTCAGCGGGATCGCCGTGCTCATGACGGTCGGCGTCTATGGGCTGGTGGCCGGCATCGTCAAGCTCGATGACCTCGGCCTGCACCTCAGCCGCAAAGGTGCGGCTGCGGCGCGATCCGCCGGCGCCGCCATCCTGCGCGCGGCGCCGTGGCTGATGAAAGCCCTGTCGGTGGCCGGCACGGCCGCGATGTTCCTCGTGGGGGGCGGCATCCTCGTGCATGGCGCGCCGCCGCTGCGCCTGCTCGTCGAGCACCTGGCCGATCGCGCGGCCGCTTCAGGACCGTTATTGCCCTTATTGCTCGACGCGCTGGTGGGAATCGTCGCCGGGGCCGTCGTGCTGGCCGTGGTCACGCTGGTCCGGCGGCTGCTGGCGAGCCGCAAGGCTGCTGCGTGAACGACGCCCGGATCGAGTGGAACGAGGGCGGCGAGCAGCGCGCGGCCCGCTGGCGCTCGGAAGCCGGCGTGCCGCCGCCCAAGCGCGTGCAGGTGGTGGACGACACGCTATCCGCCAACGCCGCTTTCCGGCTGGCCAGCGAGGGCACGTCCCTGCTCTGGCGCAGCGACTTCCACAACGCGCGCCAATTGCTGCAGGCCATGGCAAGGCGCGCCGACCGCAAGCCGCGCAACGCGCAGGTGCCGGCGTCGCCGGCCGAGGCTTTCCACCTGCACCGGCAAGCGCAGGGCCAGCGTTCGCGCACGCTGGGGCGATTGCTGATCGCATTGGAGGGCGATTACGGCATCGCACTGCCACGGGCGCCCGACCTGCGGCAGGCGTGCATCGAAGCCTGGGGCCCGGCGGACGGGCAGCCGTCGGTCGCATCGCTGCGCGAGCTGCTGGGCCTCGTCGGAGCGCACGAGTGGCGCAAGAAGGGCGTTGAAATTCCCGCGCTGGGCGCCCCGCCGGACAACCGCATCCACCCGCACTATGGCGTGTTCTCGCCGGTGCGCGGCGAGTACCTCGAACTGGTGGCGAAGGCGCCGCTGCCCACACGCGAGCTCGCGTTCGACATCGGCACGGGCACGGGGGTGCTCGCCGCCATCCTCGCGCGCCGCGGCGTACAACGGGTGATCGCCACCGACCAGGATGCGCGGGCGCTCGCTTGCGCGCGCGAGAACATCGCTCGCCTGCACCTGCAGCGCACGGTGGAAGTGCTGGAAGCGGACCTGTTTCCGTCCGACGCGGCGCCGCTGGTCGTGTGCAACCCGCCCTGGCTGCCGGCACGGCCGAGTTCGCCGCTGGAACATGCGATCTACGACGAGGGCAGCCACATGCTGCGCGGCTTTATCGCCGGTCTGGCGGCCCATTTGACTGCCGCCGGCGAAGGCTGGCTCATCCTTTCGGATCTGGCCGAACACCTGGGGCTGCGCAGCCGCGACGAACTGCTGGCGCTCTTCGAAGCGGGCGCGCTGCGGGTGTTGGAACGCCGCGACATTCGTCCCCGTCACCCGAAGGCGTCCGACGAGCGCGACGCCTTGCACCTCGCGCGCGCGAAGGAGGTCACTTCGCTGTGGCGGCTCGCGTCGAACGCGGTTGGAACCCAAGCCCCGGCTCAGGCGTAGGCAAGCTCCTACGCGATGAGGCGAGAACGGCGGATAGGCTCGCCGTGGCTCAGCGATAAAGATAGGGCTTCCAAGCAAAACCGGGAGCAATTCATGTCCGAGCCGATCCAGCAGCCGTTTTTTACCGCTCGCCGTGCCGACCCGGCCGCGAACCTCCTCTCCACCACGGCGCGCTGGCTGGGTGTCGACGAGGACCTCGCGCTCGGCTGCGAATGCGCCGACCCAACTCTGCAGATCGAGCGCTGGAGACAGGAAGTCGCGCCGTTTCCGGCCAGCTCGGCCTGAGGCCCGGCGGATGCAAGTCGTGACAGGAGCGGTCCTACACGCCCTGCCGCCATATCCCCACTTTTCGGGCGGGGTTCGGTACCTAAGCTGAGAAGCAGCTGGCACCCGCCAGCATTTTTCTTCCCAACCCGATCCCTGCGGTGGGTCCCTTTCGCTGCGGGGCTTCACTATCAAGGAGTACCGATATGAATGTAAAGAAAAGCCTGACCACCCTGGCCACGGCCGCCGCTCTGGCCGGGGGCGTGGGCCTGGCGATCGCCCAGACCTCGGGCAGTTCCAGCTCCAGCACGGACTCGAGCAGCAGCGCGCCGAGCACGAGCACGTCGCCAAGCGCGGGTAGCACCAGCAGCTCGCCGAGCGCGGGCAGCACCAGCAGCTCACCGAGCGCGGGCAGCAGCGGCAGCAGCAGCACGGGGACGATGGGCGCCTCGGGCAGCCCGAGTTCTTCGAGTGCCGCCGGCAGCAGCGATACGAGCTCTTCGACCACCACTAGCACGGACACTACGACGACCCAGACGCGCCCCGTGCAGGCCGACCGGAACTAGGTTCCGCCGCGCCCCATCGGAGGCGTCAGCCGCTCCCGGTGGGGAGCTTCCCTAAAACGCCGCAGCAGGTCGCGCAATGGATTCTTCACCGACATCCAATCGCAAGTCCGAGTTCCTCGACTCGCTCCAGAAAGGCCTGCTGCTGGGCGCAGCGCTGCTGGCGTTGCTGTTGCCGCCAGCAATGCATCGCGAGCCGGCGCCGCCCGCTCCCGTGGCGCCCCCGGCGCCCCAATACACGCCGCACCGGCTCGCCGATTTCGGCAGCATCGTGCCTACGCCGGACGTGCGCCAGGTAGCGAACTGGGCGGTCTACACGCACGATTACCAGAACCGCAATTTCATCATCGTCGACAAGAAGGACGCGCGGGTGTACGTCTTCGACCGCGAAGGCCGGCTACAGTCCGTGGCGCCCGTGCTGCTCGGCTCCGCGATCGGCGACGATACCGTCCCCGGCATCGGCGACAAACCGATCGCCCAGGTGCGCCCAGAGGAGCGCACCACGCCCGCCGGCCGCTTCGTGGCCGAGATCGGTATGAACATGCGCGGCGAAGACGTCGTGTGGGTGGACTACGACGCGGCGGTGTCGATGCATCGAGTGCTCACCACGAATCCGTCCGAGCACCGCCTCGAACGCCTGGCGTCGCCGACGAACGAGGACAACCGGATCTCGTACGGTTGCATCAACCTGCCCCGCGCGTTCTACGAGAATGTCGTCGGCCCCACCGTGCGCACGGGCGGCGCCATCATCTATGTCCTGCCGGAAACGCGCACCCCGCAGCAAGTGTTCGGATCCTACGACGTGCCGCGACTGATGACGGTCGCGCAACACTAAGCGTGCGGAAAGCCCCCGCAGCCGCGCTGTTACCGTTACAAATCTTGTGTCCCCGTAACGGGGCTTGCTAGCATCGTCTCCTGCTGAGCTAGGCACCCGCCTGGCCGCCGCGCGCAAGCGCGCATGCACGGGGGACATGGATGGGGCGGACGGGACGGGGCTTGGGGATCGCGGCGCTGTGGGCGGCGCTGGCATCGGTGCCGGCTTGGGCACAGGGCAGACTGGAGTTCGGCGCGCAGTACGCGTCGCCCGACACGCGCAACGTGGCGCAGTGGGTCGTGGCTTCGCGTGACCATAGCGGCCTGCCGTTCGCGATCGTCGACAAGAAGCAGGCGCATATCTACGTGTTCGACGCGGGCGGCCGCCTGGCGGGTGGCTCCGCGGTGCTGCTCGGACAGACGGTGGGCGATCGTTCGGCGCCGCTGGTGGGCGTGCACACCCAGGCGGGCTACGTGCCCGTCGATGAACGCACGACACCGTCCGGTCGTTTCGAAACCGAACCCGGACTCAATCTCGACGGGGACCCGGTGGTGTGGGTCGACTACGCCACGGCACTCGCCATCCATCGCCTGCGACCCGGCGCGAGCCGGCGTGCACGCGAGGCGCGGCTTGCGTCGGCTACGCCGGACGACAACCGAGCGTCGCTCGGTTGCATCGTCGTGCCGCAGGCTTTTTACGAGCGCGTGCTTCAGCCCTTGCTCGGTCGCAGCCGCGGCGTCGTGTACGTGCTCCCCGACGAGCGCTCGCTGCACGAGATCTTCACCGCGCTCTGAGCTGTATTGCAGAGGCTCGCGGCGCATTGCTGCTCTGCTCGGGGCAGGCTTCGTCTTACAGCGACTCGTGGTGAGAGCTGACGCGCCAATTTCGCAGAGCCAATAGCCTTGGTGCAGCTGGCGCTGAGGCCGGCGATTTCCATCACTATTCAAGGATTCTCCGAAATGACTGCATCGACCCAAATCAAAGGCGTGCTCGCCGGCCTGGCCGCCATTGCCATAGCCGGTTCCGCGATCGCGCAAAGCAATCCGCCGAATGCGGCCGCCAAAGACCCCGCCGTAGGCGCAGGCCAGCAAAGCACGCAGACCACGCCGATGGGCAGCACCGGCACCCCGGCAAACAGCGGTACCCCTTCGGGGGCTACGGGCAGCATGGGCGCGAGCGGCAGCACCAGCGGCAGCACGAGCCCCAGCTCGAGCACCAGCAGCACGAGTCCGAGCGACAGTTCCAGCACCAGCACGAGCCCGAGCGGCAGCTCTATGGGCGCCACCGGCTCCTCGTCCACCACGGCCACCACGGAAACGACCACGACCGACACCACGGTGGCCTCCAAGTCCAAGACCAAGCGCGGCGCGCGCGCCGATCGCAACTGATTCCACGCTGTCACACGAGCAAAAAAACCGGGCGCTGCCCGGTTTTTTTGCGGCAGCGCGTGTCAGGTTTGCAGCCAGCGGTTCTCGGTGACGACGCAGCCGCCGATGCGCCACGACGCGTCGGGCTGGCGCTCGAGCGCGAACAAGGCGAGCCATGACTTGGCGTCGGCATCCCTGATCTCCACCAGTTGCAGCACGGCGCCACGATCTTCACGCGGCTTGTGGAACGTGACGGCGGCCGGCCGGTAGACCATCGGGTACGCGCCGCGCACCAGGGCCAGGAAGCGCCCCGAGCTGCCGATCGCCTTTCGCACCTGCGGCGTGGCGGTGTCGAAGGCGCGATCGGCGTCGTCAACCGCGAAGGCAGCGAGCTGGGCGGCGATGACGCGCTGCACTTGTTCCACGTCGGATGCGGGGAGCGGGCCGGCGAGCATCGCATCAGTGCCCGCGAACGCGAGCGCAAGCACCACGGACAAGCGGACGAACAGCGCATTCATTGGCGTCTCCCCGATGTGGGCAAGCAGCGTACGCGTGCGGACCGGGATCGCGCTGTAGGCGCAAAACACCGAGGCACGTCGGACGGCGCGAAGTCCGCCGCGAGCTCGAGGTAGCGGGAATGCAGCCGGGCCTGCTGGACAATGTTCTTGCGTTTCGCGCAGGGCGCGGAAGCTCGATACCTGTCTTTAAAACGCGAAGCCCGGCCGGCACGCCACAGTGTGGGTAGCACGCGGCGGCGCGCAAGCAAGCCGGCTGCTCGACCGCGTGTAGGCAGTCTCCGGCACAGCCTTGTCAAGCGGCATCTGCGAACAGCGCCTCGAACCCGCCGGCGGGCTCGAACCTGCGGTTGCGGTAATGCAGCCGGGTCGGGCCGGGCAGCGCGCGCTCGCGCACGGGGTGCCGCATGTCACCCGGATAGCAGACCGCCCGCGCGCCGTTGTCGTCGAACGGCTCCGGTTCCACCAGCGGGGGAGGGCGCAACCGGGCCTGCGCGATCGCAGCCGCGACCGATGGGTGGCGCGCGAGGTGCGCCAGGCCGAGAATCTGGGGCGGCGCCAATTCAATGCGTCCTTCCCAATACTGCTGCAGCGCCGCTCGCGGAGTCAGCCACACGCTTTCGGTCGCCTCATGGTTGTCGTGACGGGGCAACTGCCCCTCGGGAACCGGCGCGAGGAAGAAGCGGGTATCGAAGCGCTTGCGCTGCACGGCGCCCACGCGGGGCGTGATCCAGCGCGACCACGGCTGCAAGCGGCTGGCCTCCAGGCGAAGCGGCATCCGCGCCAGCATCAGGGCGAAGTCCCGGTGCTCCCGCAGCAGTTGCGCTGCGAGCGTGGCCTCGCGTTCCCGCGCGCCGCGCGCGTACAGCACGCCCGTTTCCTCGAAGGCTTCGCGCAAGGCGGCCACGTAAAGCGCAGCGGCACTCGCCGCATCGAGCTCGGGCTCGGCCAGCGCCGCGCGCAAGCTCGAAGCCGGCGCGTCCAGGCAGGCTTGCACATCGGCGCGCTGGTCGTCGGGGTCGACCTTGCCACCCGGAAATACGTAGGCGCCGCCCAGCACGTCGGACAGCCCGTGCCGCCTGATCAGGAATACTTCCAATCCGGCCGGGCCGTCTTTCAGCATCACGACGCTCGCGGCCGCGCGCACGGGACTGTCGGACGTTTCTTCGTTGAATTCCATGACGACAGGCTAGCAGAGCCAGGCGTGCCTTGCACATCGCGACACTCATGCATGCGCGACCCGCTCGCGATGGGGCTGGGCTCGAGCCAGGGAGCGCCGGCACGTCAGCGCATCAGCGTCAAGCCGGACCGCCGCCCTCGTCCGACAAGCATTGAAGCCTCGGCCTGACGCCGTGCTGCGACAACGGCGCTAGTCTACTTATAGCTGGCACCCAAGCTGGCAATCAATCCATTCCCACCCTTCAAGGAGTCGTTCGTCATGAGTGCATTGACCAAATTTGCGGGCCTCGTCGCCGGTGTGTCCGCCGTCGCTGTGATCGGTGTCGCCGTGGCGCAGAGCGAGCCGCCCAACCCGCTCGTCACCAATCCCGCCATCGGCGCGGGCCAGCAAAGCACGCACCTGACGCCGATGGGCGAAACGGGTGTGTTGGCGCCGGTCGGTGAGATCAGGACCGCCGCGACGATCACTCGGCAGCCCGAGGTGGCATCCGTGGCGCCCGCGCCCGAGCCCGCCCCGGCGCCCGCACCCGTAGCGCAAGCGCCCGCGCCCGAACCGGCGCCGACGGTCGCGATGGGCGCTGCGCCCGAGCCGCAACCCGAAGCCGCGCCCGAGCCGAGGCGCATGCGCCGCGACCGCGGTTGAACCGGCGGCGGCACGCGAGCCCGGGCCGCACTGGCGAGCCCGGGCGTCAGCGACTGCCGGACTTGCGCTGCGCCATGCGTTGCAGGATCAGCTGCCGCGTGGCGCGCACGTCGGCCGCGAAGGGACTGCGCGGATCGGCGGCCTTGTCGATCTGCGCCAGTGCTTCGGTGTGCTTGCCCTCGTCCGACAGGGCCTGGGCCAGGTTGTTCAGCACGATCACCGATTGCGGGTGCCGCTCACGTGCCTGTCGTAATACCGCGACTGCCTGCGCGAAAGCGCCGCGCGCGTGGTACTGGTTGGCCAGGCCGATTGCCGCGGGCAGGTTGTCGGGCCAACGCTTGAGAGCCGCCGCGTAGGCCTGCGTGGCGGCATCGCCTTTGTCGACGCGCGCCATCGCGAGCACGGCCGCCATCCAGCCCTCTTCGGTGGCGGTGACCGGAATGCGGTCCGGCGGCATGGCCACCATGGCCCAATACCCGCCCTTGATCCAGGTGCGTTCGAAATAAGTGAACGGCATCTCCTGCCGCGCATTCGTGCCTGAGCGCAGCAGGATCGTGCCGGATGGGTAGTCGAAGCCGTTGACGACGGCATAGTGCCATTGCGTGAACAGCGGGCCCACGTCCTGCAGCACCACCACGGGATTGCCCGCGGCGACTTCGCGCAGCAGGTCCGCGTAACGCGGCGCAAGCGTGTAGGAAACGCGGCCATGGCGGCGCGCGGTCGCGAGCATCTCGATTTGCAGGCTGCCCTGGCGCGAAGGCAGGTAAACCTCGCTCACCAGGGGATCGGGCGTAATGGGCACGCCGGTGTAGGCGAGCACCGTCGCCAGCGCGGCGGGGCCGCATTGGTAATCGTCTTGCGGAAAGAACGGCACCGCCGCCAGCTCGGTGCTTTGCGGCACGCCTTCCGGCCAGCCGGTGCGCAGGCCCACGGTCTGCGGCACGAGCTGAGCGCAACCCGCGAGCCACGCCAGCAAGAGGGCGCAGCAAAGGCCCGCCGATCGGCGGGCCCAGCGTGTCGGGCCGCTCATGCGGCCGATCCGCCCGTCACTTGCGGTACGCGAAATACCAGATCGCCGCGGCGATCACGACGACAGCCACCCAGCCGGCCGTGCTCAGCGCCCCGGCAGGCGCTGTCTGGATGTCCTGCGCGAGGGCATGCACTTCCTGGTCGGTCATGGCGGCGACGCGCTGGCGTGCGAGTGTCGGGTCGATGCCCTGGGCCTGGAGCTGCGCGGTGGTTTCCGCGCGGTCGAGCACGCTCATCACCATGCTTCGATCCGTCTGCGGGGCGCCCGCCGCGGCCGCCTGGTCGGCGCCGATCATGCCGGCGTTGGCTGTCTGGAACGATAAGGCCAGCAGCGACACGACCAGAGCACGGCAAGTCATTTTCTTCATCGTTGATCTCATCTCGAGGCTCCTTGATGGGTTGATGATTGGAGCGCCGGCGGCAAAAACCCACCAGGGCGCCGGGCCAATATACGCGCGTGCGCCCGGCTTGTGTACGGTTTGTTCCACCACCAAGCCGAGCACCGACGAGCGGTCACAAAACGGTACAAAAAACCGCAGGGGAAATGGGGTCGAACGTTGCGTGCGCACCGCTGCCGACGTGGCCGCTGCGCGGGCGACCGTGTCGACGTCGCAGCTGGACCGTTCATGCAGTGGCGCGCGACAATGGCCGCATGCAGCCATCACCTGAGTTCTCCAAAGGGGCCGCGTACGTGCGCGGCGAGTTCGTCCCGATCGCCCAAGCTTGCGTGCCGATCACCGACTGGGGCTTCCTGCGATCGGACGCGACCTATGACGTGGTTACGGTGTGGGACGGCGCTTTCTTCCGGATGGACGCGCACCTGGACCGCTTCCTGAAGAGCTGTCGCAGCTTCCGGCTCGACCCGGGCAAGACGCGCGCCCAGATTGCAGCGATTCTGGAGCGGTGCGTCACGCTGTCGGGTCTGCGCAGTTCGTATGTCGAGATGATCGCCACGCGCGGGCAGCCGCCGTGGGGCTCACGCGATCCGCGCCAGGCCGTCAACCAGTTCTACGCCTTCGCGGTGCCGTATGTCTGGATCGCGAACGAAGAGCAGCGCCAGCGCGGCCTGCACGTCATCGTGAGCGACGTGCAACGCATTCCGCCGCGCAGCGTTGATCCGACGGCCAAGAACTACCACTGGAACGATCTCACGATGGGACTGCTTGGCGCGCTGGATGCCGGGGGCGATACCGTACTGCTGACCGACCAGGCGGGCAACGTCGTCGAAGGGCCCGGCTTCAACATCTTCGCGTTGAGCGGCGGAGTGCTCGTGACACCGAGCGAAGGCGTGCTGGAAGGCGTCACGCGCGGCACCGTGATCGAGATCGCGCAATCGCTGGGGATCCCGGTGCAATTGCGAGCTTTGCCGGCTCAGGAACTTCGCACCGCGCAGGAAGCTTTCCTCAGCAGCTCTGGCGGTGGCGTGCTGCCGGTGACCAAGGTGGATGGCGCGAGTGTGGGCGCGGGCGTGCCCGGGCCGCTCACGCGCCAACTGCTGGAAACCTATTGGGCGTGGCACCGCGACCCGCGGTACAGCACGTCGGTGCGCTACTGAGGCGCAGCGATCTTCTTCTTCACGGCGCTGGCGCAGCCTTTGCAGCCGGCGCACTCACTGCAGCTGCTGTGCGTCGCGAGCGTGGCGTGCAGCCGCCGCGTGTTCTCCTCGGCCAGGCCGCAGCGGCTGGCCAGCGAGGCCAACCACGCTGCCGCGCGGCGGCGGGCCGCATCGGGCAACAGGATCCAGAGGGCGTACAGCCCGGCAAGAACGACGATGACACCGACGATGAGGTTCTGGATCATCTCTCAGGCTCCCAGTGACAAGGCCACGCGGTAGGTGATGAACGAGGCGAGATAGGCGAGGGCGAACAGGTACCCCGCCATCAGCAGGGGGTAGCGCCATGAATTGGTTTCGCGCTTGACGGCGGCCAGCGTCGAGATGCATTGGGGGGCGAACACGTACCAGGCCAGCAGCGACAGCGCCGTCGCGACGGACCAGCTCGCGCCCAGCATCGGTGCCAGTTGTTCGGCCACCTTGTCGCCGGCGGCAGACAGCGCATACACGGTGCCCAGCGCGCCGACCGCGACCTCGCGCGCGGCCAGCCCGGGGATCAGCGCGATGCAGATCTGCCAGTTGAAACCGATCGGCCGGAACAGCGGCTCCAGCCCTTGCCCCAGCATGCCGGCCAGGCTGTACTGGATCGCCGGCCCGGTTGCACCGACGGGCGGCGCGGGGAAGCTGGAGATGAACCACAGCACGACCATCAGCGCGAGGATGATGCTGCCGACGCGCTTGATGAAGATGTGCGCGCGCTCCCATAGCCCATGGGCAAGGCTGCGCGGACTGGGCATGCGATAGCTGGGCAGCTCCATCAGCAAGGGCGCGGGCCGGCCGTTGTGGCGCAGGTGCTTGAATGCCCAGGCCACCCCCATCGCCGAGACGATGCCGGCGAAATAGAGCGCGAACAACACGAGGCCCTGCAAGTTGAACAGGCCCGCCACCTCGCGCTTCGGGATGAACGCGCCGATCAATAGCGCATACACCGGCAGCCGGGCCGAGCAGGTCATGAGCGGCGCGATCATGATGGTGACCAGGCGGTCGCGCCAGTTGCTGATGGTGCGGGTGGCCATGATGCCCGGAATGGCGCAGGCAAAGCTCGATAGCAGCGGAATGAATGAGCGGCCCGACAGCCCGACCGATCCCATCACGCGATCGAGCAGGAATGCCGCACGCGGCAGGTAGCCCGAATCCTCCAGCGCGAGGATGAACAGGAACAGGATCAGGATCTGCGGCAGGAACACCAGCACGCTGCCGGCGCCGGCGATGACGCCGTCGACCAGCAGGCTGCGCAGCAGGCCTTCGGGCATGGCCGACTGCAGCAGCGCACCGAGCCCTTCCATCCCGGACTTCACGGCTTCCATCGGCCATTGCGCCCAGCTGAACACCGCCTGGAACATGAGGAACAGCAGCGCCGCGAGGATGGGCAGGCCCCACAGCGGATGCAGCACTACCCGGTCGATCACGTCGTCGAACCGCGTGTCCACCACGGGTTCGCGCACTGCGATCCTGAGGATGCGGCGCACCTCCTTTTGCGTCTCCAGCACGTCCTCGACCGTGGGCGCTTTCCACTGCGCCGGCACCGCCTGGCGGCTGGCGACATGCGAGTCGAGCAGGGCGGCCAGCGCCTTGGCGCCTTCGTGATGCACGCCGACGGTTTCCACCACCGGCACGCCGAGCTCGCGCTCCAGCGCGGAGCGGTCGATGTGGATGCCGCGCCGATGCGCCACGTCGCTCATGTTCAGCGCCACCACGATCGGGCGGCCAAGCTTGCGCGCCTCGAGCACGAGGCGCAGATTGAGTTTGAGATTGGTCGCGTCGGTGACGCACACCAGCAGTTCCGGCGCGTTCACGTCTTCGCGCGCCCCCGTGACCACGTCGCGCGTGATCGCCTCGTCCATACTCAGCGGATTCAGGCTGTAGGCCCCCGGCAGGTCGAGCACGCGCACCCGGCGGCCCGACGCTGTCCGCAGCAAACCCTCCTTGCGTTCCACCGTTACGCCGGCGTAATTGGCCACCTTCTGGCGGCTTCCGGTCAACAGGTTGAACAGCGCCGTCTTGCCGCAGTTCGGGTTGCCCAGCAGGGCGACGTTCAGTTCCATCGTCATGGCGTTCATCGCTCAGGCCTCGTCGACGGTGACCAGGGCCGCCTCGAAGCGACGCAGGGCAAACGTCGTGTGGCCCAGCCGCACGGCGATGGGTTCGTCGCCCGGCTGGCCGCGGGCGACCACGCGCACCGGCTCGCCGGGCAAGAAGCCGATCTCGATCAGGCGCAGTGCCAGCTCGCGGTCGTGGCTGTCCCCCGCCGGCAACACCTGCGCCACCGTGGCCCGGGTGCCCGGGCGCAAACTGCTCAGAAGAACCGCTGTCATCTCACCCCCTGCATCCAGCCGATAGCCGACGGGAATGAGAATAATTCTAAATTAGATTAAGAACCATGACATAGCTCAAAATCCAGCGATTTAGTTGGGGTTGAGCCGAAATTCGCACGATCGTGCGGATCTGCTCCGGGGCAGTGGCGCCGAGGCGCTATTCCGTCGTCGGCATGGGCGTGTCCTTGCGGATCGTGTCGCGCGCGCGGTGCTCGTGCCGGTCGAGGCGCCCCAAAGTGTGCTCCAGCATCCGGATCAGCTTCTGGGTGGCCCCGCGGAACGCCAGATCCTGCGACTCGGCATGGTGGTTCACCGCCAGCGGCTCGTGTCCCTTCAGCCGCGCTTCCATGGTGCAGCGCTTGTCGGAGGCGCCACTGCGGATCTTGTTTTCGTCGCTGAGCTGCACCTCCACCCGGGTGATCTCCTGCTTGAAACGGGCGAGTTCCTCGTTCAGGTAATCGTTGGCCCAGCGCTCCAGCGTGTCCTTGTTCTCGATGCCATTGCTGGTGTTCACTTCCACTTGCATAGCGGAGGCTCCTTTCATTCCTGCAGACCAGTGTGGGGGTGGGCCCCCTGAAGTCGTGTAGGAATTCTTCCCGCGCCGTGTCGGCGCGCGCCGAGTGAACCATTGTCCCGCCCGTAGGGACGCTATGCTCGCCTCTCTTCGGAGAAAACGCCTATGGCCGTGCTTGAAACCATTGAAACCGAAACCGGGCCCCAGCCCGGCGCCACCGTCGTCATCCTGCATGGGCTCGGCGCCGACGGCAACGATTTCGTGCCGATCGCGCGTGAGCTGGACCTGGACGCCGTCGGCCCGGTGCGGTTCGTCTTCCCGCATGCGCCGGTGATGCCGGTGACGATCAACAACGGCTACCGGATGCGGGCCTGGTACGACATCCTGGGCATGGAGGTGGGCTCCCCCGAAGATGAAGCGGGGCTGCGCCGATCCATGGCTGCCGTGGAACAGCTGCTCGAGCGGGAAAAGCAACGCGGCATGCCCGCCGGCCGCATCGTGCTGGCCGGCTTCTCGCAGGGCTGCGCCATGGCCTTGATGAGCGGGTTGCGGCACCAGGAGCGGCTTGCCGGAATCGTGGGCATGTCGGGGTACCTGCCCCTGGCGGCGACTACCGCCGCCGAGCGAAGCGACGCCAACGCGCTCACGCCGATCTTCATGGGTCACGGGTTGCAGGACCCGGTGGTGATCATCGAGCGGGGCACGGCGTCGCGCGACGCCTTGCGCGCGCTCGGCTACGAGGTCGAGTGGCATGACTATGCGATGCCGCACTCGGTGTGCATGGAAGAGATCGGGGATCTCGGCCGCTGGTTGAACCGCGTCCTGGCAAAACCCTAGGCTTCGCCGCCGAACCGCTTGATCAGGTTGGCGATGTACTTCTCGACCAGTTTCTCGAACTCGCCCTCGACTACGGGAGCGACCACCATCTTCATCAGCCCGGGCAGGGGCAAGGTGATCTCACCGTCGATCTTGAGTTCGATGGCGGTGGATTGCTTGTTGTCCTTGATCTTCCAGTGACCGCCCACGAGCGCGTTGCCGATACCGGGAACGGGCGTCCACACCACGGTGCCTTTGGCCTTGTTGCTCACGTACTTGCTGGCATAGACGGTCTGGATGTTCACCTGCGCGGTGCCGACCTTTTCCATTTCCCACTTGTAGATGCCATCCCCGAGATCGGTGAGCCGATCGACCTTGGGAAAGTGGGACACCGAAGTGGGCACGTCCGACAGTACTTCGAACACGTCCGCGGCCTTGGCGTTCACCTCGAACTGATAGCCCAGGTCGATCTCGACGCTCACGGCCATGGCGGTCTCCTCGTGTTGTGCTGTGGGACGGCGGCCATTCTGCCACTGGAACGCGCTCAGGCCCGTTTGCGCCCGGGGTGCATTGATGAGCCGATCCCCCAGCCCCCCGTGGGGATCGGCACTTGCCCCGCGGCGGTGCACGAATTCGGAAGCCGTGCTACCTTCCTTCCCACAACACGCCGCCAACGCCCCTTTTTTCCGCATCCAACATGAGCGACCTTCATTCGCGACTCGCCGCCCTTTCGACCGACCGGCTGCAGGGGATACGCCGCGGCATCGAGAAGGAAAGCCTGCGCGCGACGGCCGATGGCGCGCTCGCGCTGACCCCGCATCCGGAAGGCCTGGGTTCCGCGCTCACCCATCCGCACATCACCACGGACTACAGCGAGGCCCAGCTCGAGTTGATCACGGGCGTGCACCCGACGCCGGAGAGCTGCCTGGAGGAGCTGCTGCAGATCCACCAGTTCACGTACCGCGCACTCGGCGACGAGATGCTGTGGGTTTCGAGCATGCCGTGCACCCTGCCCGCCGACGAAAACATCCCGATCGCCCGCTATGGCTCGTCCAACGTGGGCCGCGCCAAGAGCGTGTACCGCATGGGCCTGGCGCACCGCTACGGCCGGCGCATGCAGACGATCTCGGGCATCCACTACAACTGGTCGTTCCCGCAGCTTTCCAGCGAGCAGTACTTCGCGCTGATCCGCAACTTCCGCCGCCACGCTTTCCTGCTGCTGTATCTCTTCGGCGCCTCGCCGGCGGTGTGTTCCGGCTTCGTCGCCGGCCGCCAGCACGAGTTGCAGCCGCTCGGCCCCGGCACGCTGCACATGCCGCACGGCACCTCGCTGCGCATGGGCCGGCTGGGCTACCAGAGCGACGCGCAGGCCAGCCTCGCCGTCAGCTACAACGGGCTGGAAGGCTACGCCTCGTCGCTGCATGCGGCGCTCACGCAGCCCTACGCCGCTTACGAGGCGGTGGGGATCGTGAATCCCGGCGGCGAATACAACCAGCTCGCCACCAGCCTGCTCCAGATCGAGAACGAGTTTTACGGCACGATCCGGCCAAAGCGCGTGATCTACCCCGGCGAGCGGCCCCTGCACGCGTTGCGCGAGCGCGGCGTCGAATACGTCGAGGTGCGCTTGCTCGACCTGAATCCCTTCGTGGCCATCGGCATCACGCCGCAGACGGTTCGTTTCCTGGACATCTTCCTGCTGCACTGCCTGCTGGATGACAGCCCGCCCGATACGCCCCAGGAAATCGCGGCGCTGGGGCGCAACCAGCACAGGACGGCGGCATTCGGCCGCCAACCCGGCCTGCTGCTCGAACGCGGAGACAGCCACATCCCGCTCACTGCCTGGGCCGCGGAGCTGATGGACGCCTTCGGGCCGGTGGCGGCGGCACTCGACGCAGCGCACCAGACCACCGACTACAGCGATGCGCTGCGGGCCGCCAGTTCAGTGTTGCGCGAACCCGACCTGCTGCCGTCCGCCCGCGTGCTGGCCGTCCTGGAGCGGGATTTCGGCAATTCGTTCGTGGCCTTCACCCGCACGCAGTCGCAGCAGGCCAAATCCAAGCTCCTGGCGCTGCCGTTCAGCGCGGCCCAACAGGCGAAATTCGCTGCGATGAGCCATGAATCGGTGCAGCAGCAGAAGGCGATCGAGGCGGCCGACACGATGACCTTCGAGGTCTATCGCCAGCAGTACGTTTCGCCGGAACGGCTCGACCTGTCCCGGGCGGCCATCGCTCCCGCGCTCGCGTCGGTCTGAGCGCGGCTGCGCCTCGCGGCCGCCCCGCCCCGGCGCGAGCAAAAAAGCAGCGATCCGGGTACAATAGACACACTTCGATTGCGCAGGCGATCGAGCGCGCCAAAAAACGATTTTCTCCAGGCGCGCACTTCTGAACTGCGCACGCGTCTTCGAGGGCATCGCAAAGCCCTTTGCACCGGTCCCAGCCAGCCGGGCTTTTCTCCAGACGCAGACCCGGCCCTCCGTGCGAGGCCCATGCCACCGGGATCGATATGTGCCGGCTTGCTCGAGGCAAGCCTTCCAACAGCATCGCGGCCGCAATGTTGCGCCCGCAGGACTACACAACAATGAACGACAAAGACAACATCACAGTGGGCCGATACCTGATATCGCCCCTGACCCAACTGCTCGAGAACGGCTGGTACGCCTGTTCGGTCTCGATCCGCTCCGGCGTCGGCACCGGCACGCACGACCGCGTGCTGCGCCTGACGCGGCTCTTCCAGACACGCCTCGCGGCGGTGCGCTACGCCACCGCCGAAGGCCTGCAATGGATCGCCCACGGCAGCACCCCCATCCGGGGCCCGGCACTCGCCGCGCTCTAACCGCTTTAGAGGAGATCCCATGGCCAAGGAAGAACTGATCGAAATGAAAGGGCACGTCGACGAGGTGCTGCCCGATTCGAGGTACCGCGTCACGCTCGAGAACGGCCACCAGGTGATCTGCTACAGCGGCGGCAAGATGCGCAAGCACCACATCCGCATCATCGCGGGCGACAACGTGTCGCTCGAGATGTCGCCGTACGACCTCACCAAGGGACGCATCACGTTCCGCCATCTCGCCGGCCGCAGCGGCCCGCCGCCGGCGCGCCGCTAAGGAAGATCGCCGCCCCGATAGCGGCCGGCGCTCACGCGCTATCGATTCGGGTTTCCGTCCTACAGGACGAGGTCAACGCCGAGCTGAAACTGGCGTTGGACAAAGGCAGACCTTTTGTCCGCAGGAGACCCTCATGAACCTGAATACATCCCGTCACCTGCTCGCCATGGCGCTCGCTGCCGTGTTCGTCATGCCCGCATTTGCGGGCCAGAACGAAGGGCACGGCAACAAGCAAGCCGACAAGGCCGAGAAGCACGCCCAAAAGCAGGCGGAAAAGGCCGGGAAACGCGCCGAAAAGGCGGACAAGCAGGCCGCCAAACGTGAGGCCCAGGAAGTGAAGATGGGCGCCTACTTCGACGACCATCACCGCGAAGCGGCCCGTTCCTACTATCACGAGCACTACGCCAGGAACTGCCCGCCGGGACTCGCGAAAAAGAACAACGGCTGCATGCCTCCGGGCCAGGCGAAGAAGTGGGGCGTCGGCGAGCCGATTCCGCGCGGCGTCACGGTGTATTCGGTGCCCCAGCCCGTGCTCGTTCAACTGCCGCCGCCGCCGTACGGCTACCGCTATGCGCGCATCGGCAACGACATCGTGCTGGTGCAGGCGCGCAATAACGTCATTGTGGACATCATCCAGGGCCTGCTGGGCTGACGCGCGCGGCTACTGCGTCGCGGCGCCGCGCGGCTCTTCGGCGTGCGTGCAGGGCAGCAGGACGCAAATGCGCACGCGCTTGCCCGTGCAGGGTTCGGCCCAGATGCTGCCTCCGTGCGCCTCCACGACCGAGCGGCAGATCGCCAGTCCGAGCCCGGCGCCGCGGCGGTCCGCGCCCGCGGCCTGCCAAAACGGCTGGAACATGCTCGCCATCTCCTCGGCGGAAAGCGCCGGCCCGGTGTTGCCCACGCAAAAACGCACGCTGCCCGAGATCGCCTCGGCCCGCAGCACGGCCGCCCCGGGGCGTTCGGTGAACTTGATGGCGTTGTCCAGCAAGTTCGCGAACACCCGCAGGATCCGCTCCGAATCCACCTGGATTACCGGCAGCTCGCCGATCACCTCGATTTCGAGCCCGAGCCCCTCGCGGGCGAACAGCGGCCGCGCCGCTTCGGCCGCTTTCGCGATCAGCGCGGCGGCTTTGACCGGCGCGAGCTTCAGCATCGAACGCCCGGGACGAGACACGGCGATCGCGAGCAGATCGCTCACCAGGCTGGACATGCTGCGGGTGATGTCGATGATCTGCGCCGCCATCGAACGCACGGGCTCGCCGCCGGGCAGCGCGCGCGCCTTGTGCTCCGCCGCGGTCGCCACCAGCTTCAGCGCGCTGAGCGGATTGCGCAGGTCGTGCGTCACCACCGCCAGGATTTCTTCGCGATCGCGCACGGCGGCGCGCAACTGCTCCTGGGTCTGGTGCAACGCCGTGACGTCCTCGTTGACCGCCACGGCGCCGCTGATCTCGCCGGCGTCGGAGCGGATCGGCGCGCCCCAGTTGATGACGGTCTTGAACGAGCCATCCGAGCACTGGATGCGGATCAGCTCGCTGCGAGAAGTCTCGCCGAGGCGGATCGCGCGTGAAATGACCCACTCTTCCGGCGCGATCGGTGTCCCGGTGTCGGCCGACCACGCCTTGTACTCGGGCGCGAGCGCCTGGCCATCGTGGCGGGTGCCCTGCCAGATGCGCGCCGCGGCAGGATTGCTCAGCGTGATGCGGCCTTCGCGGTCGGTGATCCACAGTCCCACCGGCAGCAATTCGAACACGGTGCGAAACAGATGCTCGCTCGCACGCTGCTTTTCCTGAATCTCGTGCAGCGCCGTGATGTCCTCGTTGACCACGATCGCACCGGTGATCTCGCCCTTCTCGTCGCGCAGCGGCGCCCCCGAATTGATGATCGTCTTGCAGGACCCGTCGAAGCACTCGATGCGCACCAACTCCGCGCTCGACACCTCGCCGGTGGCGAGTGCGCGTGCCAGCGCCCATTCCTCCGGGGCGATGAGCGCACCGGTGTCCACCCACCAGCCCTT
>JAGRPN010000424.1 GCA_019449555.1 Ramlibacter sp. | reverse complement strand
TCTTCTATGCGCATACCGACCAGTGGCGCTACGAAAAGCTCGGCATGGAAGAGATCCTGTCGCCGCTCGCCGACAAGAAGGCGTTCGCCGGCAGCATGATCGACTACAACGTGCGCGCCGAGCGCATGGGCTGGCTGCCGTCCGCGCCGCAATTGCAGACCAATCCGCTGCAGGTCGCCAAGGATGCGCAGGCCGCGGGCATGGAGGGCAAGGACTACGCGGTCAAGGCGCTGAAGGACGGCACGCTGCGCATGAGCTGCGAGGACCCGGACCATCCCGCCAACTGGCCGCGCAACATGTTCGTTTGGCGCTCCAACATCCTGGGCTCCTCGGGCAAGGGCCACGAGTATTTCCTCAAGCACCTGCTGGGCACCAGCAACGGCGTGCAGGGCAAGGACCTCGGCAGCGAAGACGCCAAGCCGTCCGAGGTGGTCTGGCACGAGAGCGGCCCCGAAGGCAAGCTGGACCTGCTGGTCACGCTGGACTTCCGTATGAGCACGACCTGCCTGTATTCGGACATCGTGCTGCCGACGGCCACCTGGTACGAGAAGAACGACCTCAACACCAGCGACATGCACCCGTTCATCCATCCGCTGTCCACGGCGGTGGACCCGGCGTGGCAGGCGAAGAGCGACTGGGAGATCTACAAGGGCTTCGCGAAGAAATTCAGCGAACTGTGCCCCGGCCACCTCGGCGTCGAGAAGGAAGTGGTGCTCACCCCGCTGATGCACGACTCGCCGGCCGAACTGGCGCAGCCCTTCGGCGTTTCCGACTGGAAGCGCGGCGAATGCGAGCTGATCCCCGGCAAGACGGCGCCGCAGATCGCGGTGGTCGAGCGCGACTACCCGAACGTGTACAAGCGCTTCACCGCGCTCGGCCCGTTGATGAACAAGGTCGGCAACGGCGGCAAGGGCATCGCGTGGAACACGCAGACCGAGGTCGAACAGCTCGGCCAGCTCAACGGCAAGGTGACGGATGCCGGCGCGACCCAGGGCATGCCCTCGATCGACACCGACATCGATGCCTGCGAGGTGGTGCTGCAGCTCGCGCCCGAGACCAACGGGCACGTGGCCGTGAAAGCCTGGGAAGCGCTGTCCAAACAGACCGGCCGCGATCACGCGCACCTGGCGCTGCACCGCGAGGACGAGAAGATCCGCTTCCGCGACATCCAGGCGCAGCCGCGCAAGATCATTTCATCCCCCACCTGGAGCGGGCTGGAAAGCGAAAAGGTCTCGTACAACGCCGGCTACACGAACGTGCACGAACTGATCCCATGGCGCACCCTCACCGGGCGACAACAGTTCTTCCTCGACCATCCATGGATGTCGGCGTTCGGCGAGGCATTCGCCAGCTACCGGCCGCCGGTGGACCTGAAGACGACGGCCGAGATCCACGGCATCAAGGGCAACGGCAATACCGAGATCCTGCTGAACTTCATCACGCCGCACCAGAAGTGGGGCATTCACTCCACTTACAGCGACAACCTGCTGATGCTCACGCTC
>JAGRPN010000423.1 GCA_019449555.1 Ramlibacter sp. | reverse complement strand
CGGCATCTCGGTCCTGGCGGCGCTTGGCGGGCTGGCCACGGCGCTGCTGGTGCCGGCTCATCCCGACGCGCCGCGCAGCGCTCGCATCACGCCCAAGGCCCTGGGGCTGATCTGGTCGGACTGGCGGCTGCGCGCTTCGACCTTCGGTTATTTCGGGCACATGTGGGAGCTGTACGCGTTCATCGTGCTGGTGCCGCTGATCGCGGCCACACGCGTTGCGGGCCGGGCGGTGAGCGCCGCCGCATTCTGGGCCATCGCGGCCGGCTTCGTCGGCTGTGTGGCCGGGGGCCTGCTGGCGCGGCGCTTCGGCAGCGCCCGAGTCGCGCAGGTTCAGCTCGCGACCAGCGGCCTTTGCTGCCTCACCGCGCCGCTGATGCTGGTCGCGCCGCTGCCGGTGTTCATGTTCTGGCTGCTGGTCTGGGGCGCCACCGTCGTGGGCGACTCGCCGCAGTTCTCCGCGCTCACCGCGCAGAACGCGCCGGCTGCCGTGGTAGGCAGCGTCCTCACGTTCACCAATTGCATCGGCTTCGCGATTTCCGTCGTCAGCATCGAGCTGTTCGTGCGGGCCGCTGAGGCGTGGTCGCTCGCGGCGGTGCTGCCGTGGCTCGCGCTCGGGCCGGCGCTGGGCCTGTGGATGTTCAGGCCGCTATCGGCGGCGCGGGCCAATCGCTGAACGGAAAGGGCGGATCCTCGCTGGCGAAAGTCTCGAAAGCGGCGATCTGCGCAAGGTAAAGGCCCAGTGACGCGCCGAACCTTCGCAGCCGATCGTTCGCCGCATCGGTGGCGATCGAGAACACGAGCTGGAGCAGCGCCACGCACACCAGCACCCACGCGGCGAGGTGGAACGCCACCGCCATCAACAGCATGAGCAGCGCACGCACGCCGAGATTGCGCGGGGGCGCCGAGGCGATCGTCTCATCCATGTGCATTCTCCTGGAACGCCGGGCTGCCGCGCTTCAGCGAGCGACCAGCACCGGCACGGGCGACTGCGCCACCACCTTGGCCGCCACGCTGCCCAGCATCAGCCGGGCCACGCCGGCACGGCCATGCGAGCCGACCACGACGAGATCGGCGCCCTCGCGCGTCGCCATCTCGACGATGCCGCGGGCCGCCGCGACGTCCTCCGCCACCCTGGCCTCCATCGGCACGGGCGGCTTCGCCTGCTCGCACAATTCGGCGACCTTCGCGTGGGCCTGGGCGGCATGCTGCTGGGCGGCGGCCATGTAGGCCTGGAAGCCCATGGGATTGGTTTCCCCGATCCCCAGGTAAGGATAGGGGTCGACGACATACAGCGCCGTCAGTTTGGCGCCGTGCGTGCGCGCGAGACCGACCGCCAGGGCGGCCGCATTCTCGGAGGCGGCGGAGCCGTCGGTGCCGAGCAGAATGTGCTTGAACATGGTTGCCTCTCCTGAAAGACCAGTCTTGATCCTAGTCCAGCCCCGATCGCCTTGCCGGCGCGGCATGGTTCTCGTTGACATGCGTCAAGCCGCGGGTACTGGCCGCCCTCTACATTGAAACGGGCAGGCAGCCGTCCGGGCGCCGGCGCAGTACCCATCTCGAGGCAGCAAACCATGACCGCTCAACCCAGCCACCCGCTCGCGTTGGACCCGGACGCGCCGTTGACCGCGTTCTCGCAGTGCCACGCCGGCATCCTGGCCCGGCTGGATGCGCTGGCGGGCTTGCCCGCGCTCATCGCCGCCGCGGAAAAGGCGCGCAAGGTGTCGACGGACGCGCTGGCGTTGTTCCAGCACGGCGTGTTCGACCACCACGCCGAAGAAGAGGGGGAGCTGTTCTGCGCCGTCGTGCGCAGCGCCCACGCCGGCCATGAGCGCGACAGCGTCCAGGCGATGGTGGATCGCCTCACGCACGAGCACCGGAGCATGGAGGCGCTGTGGAAGCGCGTCGAGCCGGCGGTGCATGCCACCGCCAGGGGCAAGCCGGCCCAGATCGATTCGGCGGCCGTGGCCGAACTGGTCTGCGCCTACGGCAACCACGCGCGCTTCGAGGAACAGGAATTCCTGCCGCTGGCCGAAATCATCCTCGGGCGCAACGGCAACCACATGGCGGCCCTGGGCCTGTCGATGCACATGCGGCACGCCCAGACGCCGGTCGGCTACATCTGAACGCGCGCGATCAGCGGCGCGCCACCAGCACCGGGTCGTCCCGATACACCTCGGGCAGGGTGCGCTTCAGGTTGGCGATCTTCGGCAGGTCGAACGCTGCGATGTAGGGCGACTGCGGATGCAGCGTCGCGTAATCCTGGTGATAGGCCTCGGCCGGATAGAAGCCCCGCAGCGGCGCGAGCTGCGTGACGATCTTGCGCGGGAATGCACGCGCCGCTTCGAGTTGCGCGATGTAGCGCTGCGCGACTTCTTTCTGGTTGGCGTCGCCGTAGAAGATCGCGGAGCGGTATTGCGTGCCCGCGTCGGGTCCTTGCCGGTTGAGCTGGGTCGGGTCGTGCACCACCGAGAAGTAGATCTGCAGCAGCTTGCCGTACGAAATCTGCCGCGGGTCGTACGTGACCTGCACCGACTCGGCGTGCCCCGTCGCGCCGCCGGACACGGTTTCGTAATCGGCCGTCTGCTTGTCGCCGCCGGCATAGCCCGACACCGCGTTGAGCACGCCGCGGGTGTGCTGGAACACCGCCTGCACGCCCCAGAAACAGCCTCCCGCGAAAACAGCCGTCTGCGAGGTCTGGGCCGCCGGCGTTCCTTCGAACGCCGGGGCCGGCAGCGTGACGGCTTTCTCGGCGGCATTGGTGGCCA
The DNA here is from genome assembly GCA_019449555.1 of Ramlibacter sp. Taxonomy (GTDB): domain Bacteria; phylum Pseudomonadota; class Gammaproteobacteria; order Burkholderiales; family Burkholderiaceae_C; genus Ramlibacter. The sequence continues at coordinate 296 of JAGRPN010000423.1, read as the reverse complement.
TCCAGGCGCCGGCACCCACCGCCAGCACCACCGCGATGGCCAGCCCCTTGTCGGCCAGGAAAGCGCCGAAGCGGCGCAGGAGGGTTGCAGGTGGGGTGTTCATGGCTTGCTCCAGGTGGGTATGACGGGGTTCAGGTGGGCGTGAATTTCAGTGCCAGGCCGTTCATGCAATAGCGCAGCCCGGTCGGTTTCGGCCCATCCTCGAACACATGCCCGAGATGGCCGCCGCAGCGGGGGCACAGGATCGCCACGCGCCGCATCCCGAAGGTGGTGGCCGCCGCCTCGTCCACGGCCTT
>JAGRPN010000422.1 GCA_019449555.1 Ramlibacter sp. | reverse complement strand
CTGCAACATAACCGGCCTCGTATGAGAAGAATGCAGGCCCAGGTATGAGAGACCAAGCGCTTTTCGACAAGATAGACCTCCACTTGATCAGGGTCTTGCATACCGTGTTGACCGAACGCAGTGTCTCTCGCGCCGCCCTCCGGCTGGGCATGTACCAGCCGGCGGTGTCGGCGGCGCTCAAGCGCCTGCGCGAGCTCTCGGGCGACCCGCTGCTGGTGCGCTCGGGTGCGGGCATGGTGCCCACCGATGCGGGGCTGCGCATGATCGAGCCGAGCGCCAACATCCTGCAGGCCGCCGAAGTGCTGTTCACCGACGCGCGCGGGTTCGATCCCCAGACCGCGCGCAACACGTTCCGCGTGGCCGCCAGCGACTATCTCGATCCCTTGTTCCTGCCCCGGCTGGTCTCGCAGATCAAGTCGCAGGCGCCGCTGTGCCATATCGAGATCCACCCGCTCACCGCGGCCTCCGACTACCACGCGCAGCTCGCGCGCGGCGAAGTCGACGTGGTGGTGGGCAACTGGCTCAAGCCGCCGGAAGAGCTGCACCTGGGCAAACTGTTCGCCGACGAAGTGGTGTGCCTGGTATCGAACGATCATCCGGCGGTGCGGCGCGGCTGGACGCCCGACGACTGGCTGCGGGCCGAGCACGTCGCGCCCACCCCGACGCATCCCGGCGCGCGCGGCGTGATCGACGACCACCTCGAAAGCCTTGGACTGGCGCGAAACATCACCGCGCGCTGCCCGCACTTCGGCCTCATTCCCGCGATGGTGGCGTCGAGCCTGCTCGTGCTGACCAGCGGCCGGCAGTATTGCGAGCGCTTTGTCGAGCGACTGCCGGTCAAAATCCTGCAATGCCCGATCGATTTCCCCGAACTGATGTACTACCAGCTCTGGCATGAACGCACGCATGCGTCGGCTTCGGCCAAGTGGCTGCGCGAGCTGGTGAAATCGGTGGCGGCGGCATCGAGAAAGCAATGAGCGGACGGATGGCCCATCGAGGGAGAGTCAAGCAGTGAGCATCCCCAGACTCCAGCTTGCGCACATCACCAAGCGCTACCCGATGGTGGTGGCGAACGACGATGTGTCTCTCACGGTGCAGGCCGGCGAAACGCATGCCGTGCTGGGCGAGAACGGCGCCGGCAAGTCCACGCTGATGAAGATCATCTACGGCGCGGTGAAACCCGACGAGGGCAGCGTGCTGTGGAACGGGCAGCCGGTGCATATCCGCAATCCGCAGGAAGCACGGGCGCTGGGCATCAGCATGGTGTTCCAGCATTTCAGCCTGTTCGACACGCTCACCGTGGCCGAGAACGTGTGGCTCGGCCTGGACAAGAGCCTCACGCTGCACCAGGTCACGCACAGCATTACCGCCAAGGCGGGCGAGTACGGGCTTGACATCGACCCGGCGCGGCCGGTGCACACGCTGTCGGTGGGCGAAATGCAGCGGGTGGAGATCATCCGCTCTCTGCTCACCAACCCGAAGCTGCTGATCCTGGATGAGCCGACTTCGGTGCTGACGCCGCAAGCCGTGGAGAAACTGTTCGTCGTGCTGAAGAAGCTCGCGTCCGAAGGCTGCAGCATCCTGTACATCAGCCACAAACTGCACGAGATCCGCGAGCTGTGCACGGCCTGCACCGTCTTGCGCGGCGGGGTGGTCACCGGCGTATGCAATCCGCAGTACGAGTCGAACGCCTCCCTGTCGCGCCTGATGATCGGCGCCGAGCCGCCGGAGCTGGAACACCATGACCGTAAACCGGGCGATGTCGTGCTCAAGGTCGAGGACCTGCACCTGCCGCGCGAAGACCAGTTCGGCATCGATCTCGACGGCGTGTCGCTGCAAGTGCGCGCGGGCGAGGTGGTGGGCATCGCGGGCGTCTCGGGCAACGGGCAGCAGGAGCTGTTGCACGCGCTGTCCGGCGAGGACACGCGCTCGCCGCCCGGAAAGATCCTGGTGTTCGGCAAGGACGTGGGGCGCTACGGCGCCGCGCACCGCCGCCACCTGGGCGTGCATTTCGTCCCGGAAGAAAGGCTGGGCCGCGGCGCCGTGCCGACGCTCAGCCTGTCGCACAACCTCATGCTCACGCGCACGGAGGCGGTTCGCAAGAGCGGCTGGATCGACGTCAAGGCGCTGCAGGAGCAGGCGCGCAACATCATCGCCCGCTTCAACGTTAAAGCCGGCGGGCCGCACGCGGCGGCGCAGTCGCTGTCGGGCGGCAACCTGCAGAAGTTCATCGTCGGCCGCGAGATCGACGCCAACCCCAAATTGCTGATCGTGTCGCAGCCGACCTGGGGCGTGGACGTCGGCGCGGCGGCGCAGATCCGCGGCGAGATCCTGGCGCTGCGCGATGCCGGCTGCGCGGTGCTGGTCGTCAGCGAGGAGCTGGAAGAGCTGTTCGAGATCACCGACCGCCTGCACGTGATCGCCAAGGGCCGGCTGTCGCCCTCGATCGATCGCGCGCGCGCCACGGTCTCCCTGATCGGCGAGTGGATGAGCGGTTTGTGGGTGGTTTCACCCTTGAGAGAAACCCCCACCCCTGCCCTCACCCCAACCCTCTCCCAGCGGGAGAGGGAGAAAGATCGTCATGCTTAAGCTCGAAGCGCGCCCGCAACCATCGCGGTTCTGGAGCCTGGCCTCGCCAGTGCTGGCGCTGGTCATCACGGTGGTCATCGGCGTGCTGCTGTTCATGGCGCTGGGCAAGGATCCGGTGAAGGGGCTGCAGGTCTTTTTCTGGGAGCCGATCCGCTCGCCGTATGCACTGGGTGAACTGATGGTCAAGGCGACGCCGCTGCTCATCATCGCGCTGGGTCTGGCCGTGTGCTTCCGCTCCAACGTGTGGAACATCGGCGCCGAAGGCCAATACGTGATCGGCGCCGTGCTGGCCGGCGGCGTGGCGTTGTTGGCCGACAAGGACACCGGCCGCTGGATCGTGATCGTCATCGTCCTGGCGGGCATGCTGGGCGGCATGGCCTGGGCCGGCATCGTGGCGGTGCTGCGGGACCGGTTCAACGCAAACGAGATCCTGGTGAGCCTGATGCTGGTCTATGTGGCCGACATGGTGCTCAGTTACCTGGTCTATGGACCGTGGAAGGACCCGGCCGGCTACAACTTCCCGCAGACCAAGACGTTCGAGGCGGTGACGCAGATTCCGCGTCTGATGCACGGCTCGCGCGTGAGCATCGGGCTCGTGATCGCACTGGCCGGAGTGGCCGGCCTGTGGATCTTCCTGTTTCGCACGCGCGCCGGCTTCGCCCAGCAGGTGAGCGGGCTCGCGCCGGCGGCGGCGCGCTACGCGGGCTTCTCGTCACGCAGGGCGCTGTGGCTGGCGCTGCTGGCTTCGGGCGGCGCCGCGGGGCTGGCCGGTGCGCTGGAAGTGGCGGGTCCGATCGGCCAGCTCACGCCGTATGTGCCGGCCGGCTACGGTTTCGCCGCGATCATCGTCGCGTTCGTCGGCCGCCTGCATCCGGTGGGCATGGTGTTCTCGGCCATCCTCATGAGCATGTTCTACATCGGCGGCGAACTGGCGCAGTCGCGCCTGGGTTTGCCGAAGTCGCTGACCGGCGTGTTCCAGGGGCTGCTCCTGTTCACGCTGCTCGCGTGCGACACGCTGATGGCTTACCGGATCCGCATCCAGCCGATGCTGAAGACGGCATGAACGGTTTGGGGATCTCATTTCGGGAATTCGACTGATGGAACCCTACGCACTGCTGCTTGCCGCGACGCTCAATGCCGGTACCGTGCTCGCGATCGCGGCGCTGGGCCTCTTGATCAACGAGAAGGCCGGCATCGTCAACCTCGGCGCCGAGGGCATGATGCTGTGCGCGGCCATCGCGGGCTTCGCCACCGTCGTGCACACCGGCAGCGACTGGCTCGGCTTCGCCGCCGGCATGGGTGCGGGCGCGCTGCTCGCCGCGATCTTCGGCGTGCTGGTGATCTGGCTCAACACCAACCAGTACGCCACCGGCCTCGCGCTCAGCCTGTTCGGCGCGGGCTTCTCGGCCTTCGCGGGCATCACGTACGTGCAGGAAAAACTGCCGGAGCGGCCGCATTTCTCGATTCCGCTGCTGGGCGACATTCCGCTCGTGGGCCAGGCGCTGTTCAGGCAGCACCCGATGGTTTATCTCGCGATGGCGCTGGTGGGCTGGCTGATCTGGTTCCTGTATCGCTCGCGCACCGGCCTGGTGCTGCGATCGGTCGGCGAATCGCCCCAGTCGGCGCACGCGCTGGGCTATCCGGTGCGCGCGATCCGTCTGGCGGCGGTCGTGGCCGGCGGCGCGCTGTGCGGGCTGGCGGGTGCTTACATCTCGGTGATCTACACGCCGCTGTGGGTCGAGGGCATGGTGGCCGGCAAGGGCTGGATCGCGCTGGCGCTGACGACGTTCGGCACCTGGCGCCCGGCACGCGTGTTGCTTGGCGCGTACCTTTTCGGGGGCGTGACCATGCTGCAGTTCCATTTGCAGGGCATCGGCGTCGAAGTGCCGAGCCAGTTCCTCACGATGCTGCCCTACATCGCCACGATCGTGGTGCTGGCGCTCATCTCGCGCAACCCGGCGTGGATCCGCATCAACATGCCGGCCTCGCTTGGTAAACCGTTTTATCCCGGCTCATAATTCCGCCTTTAGCCACAAAACTCCCCGGAGAAGGACAACTGCCATGACTGACCTGAAGAAACGTTCGATGTTGAAGCTGGCTGCGCTGTCGGCGCTGGCGTCGGCGGCCCTGGTGGGCTGCAGCAAGAGCGAGGCGCCTGCGCCCGCGCCGGCCGCGACGCCCGCCACCACTGCGGCGCCCAAGGCCGAACCGCTGAAGATCGCGTTCGCCTACGTCGGCCCGGTGGGAGACGGCGGCTGGACCTTCGCCCACGACAACGGGCGCAAGGCGATCGAGAAGGAATTCGGGGACAAGGTGGTGACCAGCTTCGTCGAGAAGGTGCCCGAGTCGGCCGACGCCGAGCGCGTGCTGCGCGACATGGTGGCGCAGGGCAACAAGCTGATCTTCGGCACGACGTTCGGCTACATGGAGCCGATGCTGAAGGTCGCGGCCGATGCCAAGGACGTGAAGTTCGAGCACGCCACGGGCTACAAGAGCGCGGAGAACCTGCGGGCCTACGACAGCCGCACCTACGAAGGCGCCTACATGGCCGGCGTGATCGCGGGCAAGATGACCAAGACCAACACCCTGGGCGTGGTCGGCTCCATTCCGATCCCGGAAGTGGTGCGCAACATCAACAGCTTCACGCTCGGTGCGCAGTCGGTCAACCCCAAGGTCAAGACCAAGGTCGTGTGGGTGGGTGACTGGTTCAACCCGCCGAAGGAAACCGAAGCGGCCACGTCGCTCATCAACGGCGGCGCCGACGTCCTGATGCAGAACACCGATTCCCCGGCCGTGCTCAAGACCGCCGAGAGCATGGGCAAGCGCGCGTTCGGCTGGGACAGCGACATGACCGCTTACGGCCCGAAGGCGCACCTCGGTTCGGCCGTGATCAACTGGGCGCCCTACTACATCTCCACCGTGCGTGAAGTGCTGGAGAACAAGTGGAAGACTTCGCCGACCAAGATCTGGTGGGGCGTGAAGGAAGGCGCCATCGATTTCGTGTCGGTCGCCGCGGACGTGCCGGACGACGCGAAGAAGAAGCTCGACGACGTCAAGGCGGGCCTGAAGGCCGGCACCTTCTCGATCTGGAAGGGCCCGATCGTGGACAACAGCGGCAAGGAAGTGCTGGCCAAGGACGTGGTCGCCGACGACAACTTCCTGGGCGGCATCAATTTCTACGTGAAGGGTGTCGAAGGCAAGGTCCCGGGCGGCGACAAGAAATAAGGTCGGCTATCACACGGGCGCATGCCTGGCCCTGCATCCGTCTGATACGCCTCGACCTGGGCGATCGAAGAGCTGCTTTCGGGCGGCTCTTTTGCTTAAGGAGCTGGAATGAAGTTCAGTCAAGTGCCCGCCGAATGCCTGCCGGACCTGCTGCGCCGCATGCCGAAGGCGGAGCTGCACATCCACATCGAAGGCTCGCTGGAGCCCGAGCTGATCTTCGCGATGGCCGCGCGCAACGGCGTGCGCATTCCGTACGCCACCGTGGACGAGCTGCGCCGCGCTTACGCCTTCACCAACCTGCAAAGCTTTCTCGACATCTATTACGCTGGCGCCAGTGTGCTGCTCAAGGAACAGGACTTCCACGACATGGCGTGGGCCTACTTGCAAAGGGCGGCGGCCGACAACGTGATCCATGCCGAAATCTTCTTCGATCCGCAGACGCACACTGCCCGCG
>JAGRPN010000033.1 GCA_019449555.1 Ramlibacter sp. | reverse complement strand
CCCCAGAAATACCACATGGACGTTTCGGTTTCCGGCGTGAGAAAGTCCACCACGATCGCGTGGACCTTGTGCTTCGGATCCGCGTGGTAGCCGCCCATGCCCGCGTGCGCCACGCCCACTTCGATCATCACGTGGCTCGGCGGGGTGAAGCGGCAGACCTGCCAGCGATCCACCGGCACGTCGTCGGCCAGGTTGTTGCCGCGCAGGTTGGCCCGCCAGAAGGGCGGGGCCATCACGTTTTCCATGAAGCGGCTGGTGACCACGCTGTCGCCTTCCATGCGGGTCGACACCGGGCTCTGGTCGATTTCCTTCTGGCCGATGCTGGTCGTGTGCACATATGTCTCGTGCGTCAGGTCCATCAGGTTGTCGACCATCAGCCTGTAGTCGCAGTGGATGTGGTACAGCCCACCGGCATAGGCCCACTCGGGGCTTTCGGCCCATTCGAGGTGGTGGAGCTGGGCGGGGTCGGCCAGCGACGCGTCGCCCGGCCAGACCCACACGAAGCCGTAGCGTTCCACCACGGGATAGCTCCGGATGCGCGGGAAGCCCTGGACGCGCTGCCCCGGCATCGACACGGTCTTGCCGTCGCAGCCCATCGCGAGGCCGTGGTAGCCGCACACGAGCTTGCCTTCGCACACCTGTCCCAGCGACAGCTGCGCTCCGCGGTGGGGGCAGAAGTCTTCCAGCGCGGCAGCCTTGCCTTCGTCGCCGCGATAAAAGACCATCTTCTCGCCGCAGATCTGCCGGCCCAGCGGCTTGTCGTCGATTTCCGTCGGCGTGCATGCGACGTACCAGGTGTTTTTCGGGAACATGTCTTGTCCTCAGGAGCAAGCGGAAGGTAGGAGCCAGGGCGGCCGAGTCCGCGGCCGGACAAGAATTATGCTTTGAATTTTGGAATTTGTATACAGCTCTTCGCAAGTCTTGAACAAATAGGACTGGTGTCGAACGGAAAACACGAGCAAAATCAACAAATCAAGCCGTGAAACTCCGGCATATCGACTTCTTCTGTATACATGCGGAAAACAATGAAAGAGACAACGTCAGCCGAAGCGGCCGCCGAGCCCGGCGAGGCGACTGCCTCGCAGACCGTCAAGGCCCAGCTGCGCCTGCGCGAGATGATCCTCGCCGGCGAGCTGCCCGGCGGCACCCGCATTGCCGAGCTGGCCATCGTGGAAAAGCTCGGCGTTTCGCGCACGCCCATTCGCGCCGCGCTGATGCGCCTGGAACAGGAAGGCCTGCTGGAAGCGTTGCCGAACGGAGGCTTCGCGGTGCGCACTTTTTCCGAGCGGGAGGTCGCCGACGCGATCGAATTGCGCGGCACCGTGGAGGGTCTGGCGGCGCGGGTTGCGGCAGAGCGCGGTGCGCCGGCGGTCGTGCTGGCCGAAGCGCGAGCCTGCCTGGCCGAGATCGACACCGTGCTGAAACGGCCGGCGCTCGACGACGAGGCTTTCCTGCGCTACGTGAACCTCAACGAGAAATTCCACAACCTGCTCAGCGAAATGGCCGACAGCGCCGTGATCCGGCGTGAGCTGGAACGGGTGGTGAGACTGCCCTTCGCCTCGCCCTCGGGCTTCGTGGTGGTGCAGGCCGATTCACCGCAGGCGCGCGACATGCTGATCGTGGCGCAGGACCAGCACCGGCAGGTGCTCGATGCGATCGAGCGGCGCGAGGGCGCGCGGGCCGATGCGATCATGCGCGAGCACTCCCGCATCGCCCAGCGCAACCTGCGCGAGGCGCTGCAAAGCCACGACCTCGATCGCATGCCCGGCGTGCGCCTGATCCGCAAGCGCGGGTGAGTCAGGCGCCCACGATGGCTGCGACAAGGAATCGGCCAGGCGCAGCAATTGACATAGCTGCGCCGCCGCCATGCCGGCATGCGATAACTGCTAGACGGGCTCAGGCTTTGCGGCAGCCGCCGCAGGGCACAGAATCACGGGATCGCCGGGGGCACACCCGTGACCGTGGCCACAAACTACCAAAGGAGACTCCATGCAGAAAAGAACCGTGATCCAGGCTGCCGTTGCCGCCGCGCTGTTGGCGGCGAGCGGCCTCGGGCTGGCCCAGGACAACAAATTCAAGATCGGCCTGATCCTGCCCATGACGGGGCCGTTCGCGTCCACCGGCAAGCAGGTCGAAGCCGCCGCGCGCCTGTACATGGCGCAGAACGGGGACACGGTGGCCGGCAAGAAAGTCGAGCTCATCGTCAAGGACGACGCCAGCACGCCCGACGTGACCAAGCGCATCGCGCAGGAACTGGTCGTCAACGAAAAAGTGAACGTGCTCGCCGGGTTCGGGCTGACGCCGCTGGCGCTCGCCACGGCGCCGATCGCCACGCAATCGAAGACGCCGCTGGTCGTGATGGCCGCGGCCACGTCCAGCATCACGCAAGCTTCGCCGTACATCGTGCGCACCAGCTTCACGCTGCCGCAGGTTTCCGTGGCCATCGCCGACTGGGCGCCGAAGAACGGCATCAAGAAGGTGGTCACCCTGGTCACCGACTACGGCCCGGGCATCGACGCAGAAAAGTACTTCAAGGAGCGCCTGCAGTTCAACGGCGGCCAGGTGGTGGAAAGCCTGCGCGTGCCGCTGCGCAATCCCGATTTCGCCCCCTTCCTGCAGAAGGTGCGCGACGACAAGCCGGACGCCGTGTTCACTTTCGTTCCGTCGGGCGCCGGCGCGGCGCTCATGAAGCAGTTCGCCGAGCGCGGGCTGGACAAGGCCGGCATCAAGTTGATCGGCACCGGCGACGTGACGGACGACGACATCCTCAACAGCATGGGCGACGTGGCCCTGGGCGTCGTGACTTCGCACCATTACTCGGCCGCGCACAACTCGCCGGCCAACAAGAAGTTCGTCGAGGCCTTCATGAAGGCCAACAACAACCTGCGTCCCAACTTCATGGCGGTCGGCGGCTACGACGGCATGCGGCTGATCTACGAAGCGCTGAAGAAGACCAGGGGCGCGGGCGGCGGCGACGCGCTGCTGGCGGCGATGAAGGGCCAGATCTTCGAGAGCCCGCGCGGCCCGATCTACATCGACGCGCAGACCCGCGACGTGGTGCAGAACGTGTACATCCGCAAGGTCGAGAAGAAGGACGGGCAGCTGTACAACGTGGAGTTCGACACGATCAAGGACGTGAAGGACCCCGGCAAGTCGAAATAAACGGACGATCACGCGGCCCGATGGCCGCGACCATCCATGTTGACGATCCTTTTCGACGGCGTCGCCTACGGCATGCTGCTGTTCATCCTGGCCGTGGGGCTGGCAGTGACCATGGGCCTGATGAACTTCATCAACCTGGCCCATGGCGCATTCGCCATGGTGGGCGGCTATGTCACCGTGCTGCTGATGCAGCGGCTGGACGTGCCATTCCTCGTGTGCCTGCCGCTCGCGTTCATCGTCGCAGCGCTGCTGGGCGCCGTGCTCGAACGCACGCTGTACCGGCCGCTTTACCACAAGCCCCACCTGGACCAGGTGCTGTTTTCGATCGGCCTCGTGTTCATGGCCGTGGCCGCGACGGATTACTTCATGGGCTCCACGCAGCAGATCATCCAGTTGCCCGGCTTCCTGCGCGGGCGCACCGAGATCGGTTCGGGTGACTGGATCCTCGGCATGGGCCACTACCGCCTTTTCATCATCGCTGTCTGCGCGGCGCTGACCGTGGGGCTCCAATATGTGCTGGCGAAAACCCGGTTCGGCAGCCGCCTGCGCGCGTCCGTCGATGACCAGCGCGTGGCCGCGGGCCTGGGCATCAACGTCAACGTCGTGTTCCTGTCCACCTTCGCGTTCGGCTCGGGGCTGGCGGGGCTGGGCGGCGCGCTGGGCGCCGAAGTGCTGGGGCTCGACCCCACTTTCCCGCTCAAGTTCATGATCTATTTCCTGATCGTCGTCGCGGTGGGCGGCACCTCGTCGATCACCGGCCCGCTGCTCGCCGCGTTGCTGCTCGGGATCGCCGACGTGGCCGGCAAGTACTACATCCCCAAACTCGGCGCGTTCATCGTCTACAGCCTGATGATCGCCATCCTGATCTGGCGGCCGCAGGGCCTGTTCGTGCGCCGTGGAGGCAAGGCGTGACGGGCGCTTCGCCGTCGCAGCAATCGCTGCTCGCCGGCAGGCGCTGGCGGGCCTGGGAGCCGCTGCTGTGGCTGGCCGCCTTCGCCACGCCGCTGCTGCTGCCCGCGCATGCATTCATCGTCAACGAGATCGCGATCGTGGCGCTGTTCGCCATCTCGCTCGACCTGGTGCTGGGCTACACCGGCATCGTGTCGCTGGGCCACGCCGCGTTCTTCGGCATGGGCGCGTATTCAGCGGCGCTGTTCGCGAAGTACCTGATGCCCGACCCGCTGGTCGGCCTCGCCGTGGGTATCGCCGCGGCCACGCTGCTCGGCGCGCTGTTCTCCGTGACCATCCAGCGCGGCAGCGACCTGACCCGTCTCATGGTGACGCTCGGGGCGGCCCTGCTCCTGATGGAACTGGCCAACAAGCTCGACTGGCTCACCGGCGGCGCCGACGGCCTGCAGGGCGTGGTCATGGGCCCGCTGCTCGGACGCTTCGAGTTCGACCTGACCGGACGCACGGCCGCGTGGTATTCGCTCACCGTGCTGCTGGTGCTGTTCTTCCTGGCGCGCCGGCTGGTCGATTCGCCGCTCGGAGCCACCCTCAAAGCGATCCGCGACAACCGGCTGCGCGCCATGGCGATCGGCATCCCGGTCGGCTCGCGGCTCGCCGTCTCCTATACGGTGGCGGCGGGCATGGCGGGGGCCGCCGGCGCGCTGCTGGCGCAGACCACCGGCTTCGCGTCGCTCGACCTGTTCGAATTCCACCGTTCGGCCGACGTCATGCTGATGCTGGTGGTGGGCGGCACCGGCTGGCTGTATGGCGGCGTGGCCGGCGCGATCGTCTTCAAATTGATGCAGGACGCGCTCTCGGCGATGACGCCGCAGTACTGGACATTCTGGCTCGGCCTGTTCCTGGTGCTGCTGGTGCTGATCGGACGCGATCGCTTGATCCGCCCCTGGACGTGGTTCACGCGGGAACGACGCCCATGAATGCCGCCGCTTCGCCCGGGGTGGCCGTCATGCGAGGAGGCGCGACCGGCCTGCAGGCGGCCGCGGACGCGGCCAACATCGTCCTGAGCGCCAATGGGCTGGTCAAGCGCTTCGGCGGGATCGTGGCGACCAACAACGTGACGCTCGATCTCAGGAAAGGCGCGCGCCACGCGCTCATCGGCCCGAACGGCGCGGGCAAGACGACGCTGGTCAACCTGCTGACCGGCGTGCTCGCGCCGACCGGGGGGCGCATCACGCTCGAGGGCCGGGACATCACGCATCTGGCGCCGCACCAGCGGGCGCGCCGCGGCATGGTGCGCACGTTCCAGATCAACCAGTTGTTCGACAGCCTCACCCCGCTCGAGACGCTCGCGCTGACCGTTTCGCAGCACCAGGGCCTCGGCACCAAATGGTGGCAGCCGCTCGGGGCCAGCCGCGCGGTGGCGCAGCGATGCGACGAGCTGCTCGAGCAGTTCCACCTCGCCGGCGTCAAGGACCAGCCGACCCGCGTGTTGGCGTACGGCAAGCGCAGGCTGCTCGAGATCGCGATCGCGCTGGCTTGCGAGCCGCGCGTGCTGCTGCTCGACGAACCGGTCGCCGGCGTGCCCCCGGGCGAGCGCGAGGAACTGCTGCGCACCGTGGGCAACCTGCCGGCCGATGTATCGGTGCTGTTGATCGAGCACGACATGGACCTCGTATTCAGCTTCGCCACACGCATGACGGTGCTGGTCAACGGCGCCGTGCTGACCGAAGGCACGCCGCAGGAGATCTCGGCCAATCCGGAAGTCAGGGCGGTGTACCTCGGCCAGGGAGAGGCGCATGTCTGAGTTGCTGCGGGTCGAGCACCTGCGCGCCGGCTACGGAGAAGCCGTCATCCTGGACGACGTATCGTTCGCTCTGCCCGCCGGCGAAACGCTCGCGCTGCTCGGCCGCAACGGCACCGGCAAGACGACGTTGATGAACACGCTGGCGGGCGCCACGCGCCGGCACGGCGGCACGATCACGCTGGCCGGCATTGCCTTGCACGAATTGCCGTCGCATGAACGCGCGGCCGCCGGCATTGGCTGGGTGCCGCAAGAGCGCAACATCTTCAAGTCGCTCACGGTGCACGAAAACCTGACCGCGGTGGCGCGGCCCGGCCCGTGGACGCCGGAACGTGTCTACGAGATGTTCCCGCGGCTGGGCGAGCGCAGGGCCAACCTCGGCACGCAATTGTCCGGCGGCGAGCAGCAGATGCTGGCCGTAGGCCGGGCGTTGGCGATCAACCCGCGCTTATTGCTATTGGACGAACCGCTCGAAGGGCTCGCGCCCATCATCGTCGAAGAACTGCTGCGGGCCATCGCGCGCATCACGCGCGACGAAGGGTTGTCGGCCATCATCGTCGAGCAGCATCCCCAGGCGATCCTGGCGATCTCGCATCGCGCCGTGGTGCTGGACCACGGAACCGTCGTGCACTCGGGCACGGCGCAGGACCTGAAGGACGCCCCGGACCTGCTGGACCGGCTGTTGGGCGTCGCACGCTAGAGCGCCGGGAGCTGCGACACTTCCGGCATGGACATGAACTCCTCCCTGCTGCGCCGAAGAAACCTGCTCGCGTTGGCCGCTGCGGCCCTGCCCTGGCCGGCGCGCAGCCAGGCGTTTCCTTCCAGGCCGCTGAAGATCGTCGTGCCCAACGCGGCCGGCGGCGCCGCCGACCTGACCGCGCGCATCGTGGCGCAGAAGATCGCCGGGCCGCTCGGGCAGAACGTCGTGATCGAGAACAAGCCGAGCGCCGGCGGCATCGTGGCCGGGGAATCGGTCGCGCGTGCCGAACCCGACGGCTACACGGTGCTCTTGATCTCCAGCGGCACGGCGGTGAGTGCGGCGCTGTTCAAATCGCTGCCGTTCGACACGCTGCGCGATTTCGCGCCGGTATCGATGCTGGCCACGTTCGACCTGGCCATCGTGGTGAAAGAAGGCGGCCGGTTCAAGACGCTCGGCGACTTGTTGTCGTACGCCCGCGCCAACCCCGGCAAACTCAATGTCGGCACGCCGCAGATCGGCACGACCCAGAACCTGGCGGCGGAGCTGTTCAAGTCCACGGCGGGCATCGACGTGCAGGTGGTGCCCTTCAACGGCACCCCGCCGGTGATCACCGCGCTGCGCAGCGGCGAACTCGATGCGGCGATCGACATCCTGGGGCCCTTGATGCCGCAGATCACCGCGCATGCGCTGCGGCCGCTGGCCGTGCTCGGCGCCAGGCGGGCGCAGCAGTTGCCCGACGTGCCGGCGGCCCGCGAGACCGGCGGTGCGCTGGCGGATTTCAATGTGTCGTCCTGGAACGGTCTGGCGGTTCCCGCCAGGACAGCCCCCGAGGCGATCGCGCGCGTGAGCCGCGAAGTCCAGGCGGCGCTGGCGCAGCCCGAAGTGAAGCAGCGGTTGCTCGAACTCAACCTCGTCGCCCAGGGCAGTACGCCGGCGCAATTGCGCGAACACCTGGCAGCCGACATCAAGCGCTGGAGCGACGTGATCGCGCGCGCGAAAATCCAGCGGCAATGATGGAGACAAGGAAACTCATGAACATTCGCAACATTGGTCTGGTCGGCTACGGCGAAGTCGGCAAGATCTTCGGCGCGGCGCTGCAGGGCAGGACGGGCATCGCGACAGTCGGCGCCTGGGATTTGAAGTTCGCCGATGCGGCCATGCGCGCGGGCGAGCAAGCTCACGCACGGAAAGCCGGCGTCACCGTGCACGGCTCCATGCAGGCGCTCTGCGCGGCGTCCGACCTGATCATCTCGGCGGTGACCGCGTCCAATACCTTGGCTGTTGCCCAGGAGGCCGCGCCGCACATCCGTCGCGGCGCCTTGTTCCTCGACCTGAACTCCGCCTCGCCCGGCACCAAGCAGCAGGCCGGCGCCGTGATCGACGCGGCCGGCGGGCGTTACGTGGAAGCGGGCGTGATGACGTCCGTGCCGCCGTACGGCATCAAGGTGCCGATGCTGCTCGGGGGCGCGAGCGCCGCGGAACTCGCCGCCGTGCTGGCCGGCTGGGGCATGGACGCCAAGCCGGTGTCGGAACAACTCGGTGTCGCTTCGGCGATCAAGATGTGCCGCAGCGTGATGATCAAGGGCCTGGAGGCGCTGGTGATCGAGAGCTACACGACGGCGCGCGAATACGGCGTGGAAGAGTACGTCTTGCCCACCTTGGCCGAAACATTCCCGTCGATCGACTGGCAGAAACAAGGCGCGTATTTGTTCAGCCGGGTGGTGCAGCACGGCAAGCGCCGCGCCGAGGAAATGCGCGAGGCCGCCAACACCGTGCGCGAGGCGGGGTTCGAGCCGTTCATGTCCGCCGCGATCGCCGACAAGCAGCAATTCGTGGCCGATGCCGCCACGGCCGGCGCGTTCAAGGATGTGGCGAAGGACGCCCGCTGGCAGGAGTACGCCGACCGGTTGATCGAGCACAGCAGGCGCAAGCACAAGTGACCAACTCGACAGTTGGGCTGCGCACGCTGCTTGCACTCCGGCTTCAATAAGCGACGAAATTCGCCGCGCGCTACGTTGGGCCTGACCACGGCCTGACCATCGTCTGACCACCACCTGACCCCGTCACGAAGTTCGCAACAGGCAGGGTCCGACTGTCTTGACATGGTCGATTCCAGAGCTGATATTGAACTCGTCAAGGGCAATGGGAAGACGCCATGAACGATTCGAGAATGACTGCAGTGACCAGTGTTCGCATCACGAGTTGGGCCCGGATGTTCGCGGCGGCCGTGTTCGTCGCCTTGTTCACGCAATCGTCGTATGCGTTGCCGCTCTTCGCGCGCCAGACCGGCCAGAACTGTGTCGCCTGCCACGCGGGCGGCCAGTTCCCTGAGCTCACGCCATATGGCCGGCTTTTCAAGATGACGGGGTACACCATCGGCAAGCGGACGATTCCCTTGTCGGTGATGGGCGTCATCACGAATTCCAGCGTGGCGAACACGTCCAAGAGCGACGACCCCGGCGCCGATTTCCAGAAGAACGGAAAGACCGTTCTTGCGACCGGAAGCGTGTTCCTCGGCGGCAAGGTCACCGACAACATCGGCGCGTTCGCGCAATTCACCTACGACCCCTACGCCACGCAGTCCGCCGATGGCTCGTTTCACGGCCACACCAGTGCGGACAACATCGACTTGCGCTTTGCCGATCGCTTCATCGATCCCAAGCGCGACTTGATCGTCGGCGTATCGGTCAACAACAACCCGTCCGTTTCCGACCCGTGGAACACGGCGCCCGCATGGATGCAATACGTGCCGACCCCGAGCCTGACGAGCAGCCGGTTCATCGATGCAAACGCGCCTTATCCCGGCTATGCGGCCGGCGGCAATATCGGGGGTGTCACCGCGTATGCGTTCTGGAACCGGACGATCTACGCCGAACTGGGCGCCTACGGCACATCGCGCGGCGCGCTGTCGTTCATGCATGCGGGCCTGGCGAACGACGAGGTCACCAAGCTGCGCGGCCTCAATCCGTATTGGCGGCTGGCGTGGAACCGCGAGTGGGGACCGCACAGCCTGATGATCGGCACGGCGGGGATGACCTCCCGGATCTTCGACGACCCGCTCGACACGTCCGATCCGTCCACCGTCCACCACAACCGCGATCTGAGCATCGACGCGCAGTACCAGTACTTGCTGGATCCGCATTCCGTCACCGCACAGCTCGTCTTCGCGCGCAACCGCCACCGCTTCCCGGACTTGCTCGCGGACCAGCCCGTGCCGTTCGTCGATGCCTTGGGCAATGCGCTGGCCAACACCAACTCGGTGGATACCACCAACATCTTTCGAGCCAAGTTGACGTATGTGTACCAGGCCAAATACGGCGGCAGCATCGGGTTCTTCAATCTGACCGGAAGCACCAACACGGCCAACCAGACTTCGGGCTTGAGCCCTGATACCCTGGGAATCACTTCGGACTCCGCAGCCGCGGCGCCGTCACAGCGGGTTGGAGGGAATCTGTCGGGGAATCCTGCGACGAGAGGGGTCACGCTGGAAGCATTCTGGACGCCGATCCAGTACGTTCGCATCGGCGCACAGTACACGGCCTACAACCGCTTCAACGGTGCATCGACGAACTACGACGGATTCGGGCGCAATGCGCGCGACAACAACTCGCTGTTCGTCTATGTCTGGGCAGCGTACTGATGGAGGCCCAATGCACCGCGGCCCTGTGCTTCGTTTCAGGAGACCGACAATGAAATATGCATATCTTGTCCTCGCACTGACCGGCGCCGGGTTGATCGCCGCCTGCTCCGACCTGACGCGCTCGCGCGATCTGGACAATCCGAAAGTGGCTGCGGCCACGATGGCGCAACAGGTCTGCTCCAACTGCCATGGCATCACCGGGGTCAGCGTGTCTCCGAATTTCCCGAACCTCGCGGCCCAGCCGGCAGCGTATCTCGAGGCCCAACTCAGGGAGTTCAAGAGCCACGACCGCGAGGATCCGGCTGGATTCGAATACATGTGGGGACTCAGCCGCAGTCTGACCGACGACCAGATCAACGGATTGGCCGCGTATTTCTCCAGCCAGGCGCCTGCGCACGGCCCGATCGAAGCGGATGCGAATCGCAGGGCCGCGGGCAATCTGGTGTTCCTCAACGGAGTGCCCGAAAAGAACATACCGGCGTGCACGACGTGCCACGGTGATGCCGGCCAGGGGAACGCGACATTCCCGCGTCTTGCGGGCCAGCATGCGGACTATGTGGTCAAGCAGCTGGTCGTGTTTCAACGCACCAACCAGCGGCCGTCCGGTGCCATCATGCAGACGGTGGCGCACGAGCTCAGCGTCGACAACATCAGGGACGTGGCGGCATACGTCCAATCGCTGGGCAACGTGGCAACGCCCTGAGCGGGCAGTTATAAGCTGCCGCGATCGCCGGCATACCGGCTTGTCTTCAACCGCTCGCCAGCAGCTTGTGGGCCATCTGCTGGATCAGCTGGAGCATGGCTTTCTGCGTGAGCGTGGCGGGGCGCTGCGAGCTCATCGCGATCACCAGTTTGCTGCGCAGGCTGGGGGCGCCAATTGCTCGCATGGCGAAGGCGTGCGGCCGCGCCGACGTCGCCACCGCGTTGCGCGACAGGATCGCGCTGCCGGCGCCGTCCTCCACCAGGTCGAGGATGGCGGCGATGCCGTCAATCTCCAGCGCCACCTGCGGCCGGCAGCCGAGGTTCGCCATTTCGGTTTCCACCAGCATGCGGATCGCGTTGGGCCGGCTGGGGATCACGAGCGGCAACTTGGCGACTTCGCGCAAGGGGATGGCGCGGGGTTTATGGGCCGTCCGCGGCTTGTCGCCTTGCCGTTGCACGAGGAACAGCGGCTCTTCGAGCAGCGGCGTCAATTCAATGTCCGGTGACGCGCTGGCGTTGTAGAGCAGGGCGATGTCCAGGCGACCGTTCGCGAGCGACTCGTGCATGCCGAACGACAGCCCTTCGCTGATTGAAAGTGTGGCCTCCGGCATGCGCTGGCGGAACTCCCGGATCAGCGGCACCGCCATCACCTTCGCAACGCTGGGCGGCAGGCCGATCGCAACGCGTCCGGCCAGTGCGCCGCGCACCCGGCCCAACTCTTCCCTTGCGCGTTCGACCTGGTGCAGGATGCCACGGCCATGCTCGAGCAGGAGCTTGCCCGCTTCGGTCGGCGCGGCGCCGCGCCCGTTGCGCGTCAACAGCGTCTGGCGCAGCTCGACTTCCAGCAGGCGCACCTGGCGGCTGAGCGCTGGCTGGGCCACGTCGAGTGCGACCGCGGCCTTCGTAAAACTGCCGAGTTCGGCCACGCGGACGAAATACTCGAGTTGCCTGAGGTCCATGGTTTCGGAATAGCTTTGCAGCGATTATGCCGAACCGGTATAGCTGCTAGTCGCACCCGCCGCTTTTGTTCCAGGGCCGCGACGGCCACAATGCACCGCATGTCTCCTCGTGCCGCCCCCATCGAGCTGAGCCCTTCGGGAGCGGGGCTGTCATGACCGCCGTGATCCACGGCATCTCGTCGATGGCCACCCGGCAGGTGCTGGCCGAACTGGCGGCCGCGTACGAACAACAAGCAGGTGGCGCCGTGCAGATCGAATCGGTCGGCGGCGTGGATGCAGCGCGCCGCGTGCAGGCCGGCGAGGCCTTCGATGTAGTGGTGCTCGCATCCGACGCAATCGACAAATTGGCGGCAAGTGGCGCCGTTGCGGCCGACGGCAAGGTCGACCTGGTGCGTTCGCCGGTAGCCGTTGCGGTGCGCGCGGGTGCGCCGCGGCCGGACATCGGCACCGAAGAAGCCCTGCGCCTTGCCGTGCAGGCGGCGGCCAGCATCGGCTACTCGACCGGCCCCAGCGGCACGGCGCTGCTGCACCTGTTCGAGCGCTGGGGCATCGCCGGCGAAATCAGGCAACGCCTCGTGCAGGCGCCACCCGGCGTGCCGGTGGGCTCGCTCGTCGCCAGGGGCGAGGTCGCGCTCGGCTTCCAGCAACTCAGCGAACTGATCCACCTCGAAGGGATCACCGTCATCGGCCGGTTGCCCGAAACCGTCCGGATCATCACCACGTTTTCCGGTGCGCCATGCGCCGTCTCGTCGCAGGCCGAGGCCGTGCGCCGCATGCTGGCCATCATGGCCTCGCCCGAAACGGCCGCCATCAAGCGCCGCCACGGAATGGAACCCGCCTGAAATCCCAGGAGAAACAATGATCATTGATTGCCATGGCCACTACACCACCGCGCCCAAGGCGCTGGAGGAGTGGCGCAACCGGCAGATCGCCGGCATCAAGGATCCGGCCGTCATGCCGAGGGCTGCCGACCTGAAGATCAGCGACGACGAGCTGCGCGAGTCCATCGAATCCAACCAGCTGCGCCTGATGAAGGAGCGCGGCAGCGACATCACGCTGTTCTCGCCGCGCGCCAGTTTCATGGCGCACCACATCGGCGACTTCAACGTGTCGTCCACCTGGGCCGCGATCTGCAACGAGCTGTGCTTCCGCGTGAGCAAATTGTTCCCGGATCATTTCGTGCCGGTCGCCATGCTGCCGCAGTCGCCCGGCGTCGATCCCGCCACCTGCATTCCCGAACTGGAGAAATGCGTCAGGCAGTACGGCAACGTGGGCATCAACCTCAACCCGGATCCTTCCGGGGGCCACTGGACTTCGCCGCCGCTGTCGGACCGCCACTGGTACCCGATCTACGAGAAGATGGTGGAGTACGACATCCCCGCGATGATCCACGTCAGCACCAGCTGCAACCCGTGCTTCCACACGACCGGCGCGCATTACCTCAATGCCGACACGACGGCGTTCATGCAGTGCCTGACGTCGGACCTGTTCAAGGATTTCCCGACGCTGCGCTTCCTGATCCCCCATGGCGGCGGCGCGGTGCCGTATCACTGGGGGCGTTTCCGCGGCCTCGCGCAGGAGCTGAAGAAGCCGCTGCTCACGGAGCATCTGCTGGGCAACGTATTCTTCGACACCTGCGTCTATCACCAGCCGGGCATCGACCTGCTCAATACCGTGATTCCCGTGAAGAACGTGCTGTTCGCCTCCGAGATGATCGGTGCCGTGCGCGGCATCGATCCGGAGACCGGCCACTACTACGACGACACGAAGCGCTACATCGAGGCCTGCAAGGTGCTGAGCGCCGAGGACCGGCAGCAGATTTACGAACGCAATGCGCGGCGGGTGTTTCCGCGCCTGGATGCCTTGCTGGCCCAGCGCGGTCTTGCGTGAATACAGGAGCAACGGATATGTACGAACTGGGCGTTGTCTATCGAAACATCAAGCGCGCCGATCGCGAAGCGGCCGATGCGCTGGCGAGATTCGGCTCGGCCACGGTGCACGAAGCCATGGGCCGCGTCGGCCTGATGAAGCCGTACATGCGGCCCATCTACGCCGGCGCGCAGGTTTCCGGCACGGCCGTCACCGTGCTGCTGCATCCCGGCGACAACTGGATGATGCACGTGGCGGCCGAGCAGATCCAGCCCGGCGACATCGTGGTGGCTGCCTGCACCGCCGATAACACCGACGGCTTCTTCGGCGACCTGCTCGCCACCAGCTTCCAGGCGCGCGGTGCGCTGGGGCTGGTGATCGACGGCGGCTGCCGTGACGTGAAGACGCTCACCGAGATGCGCTTTCCCGTCTGGAGCCGGGCGATCAGCTCCAAAGGCACGGTGAAGTCCACGTTGGGCTCGGTCAACATCCCGGTCGTGTGTGCGGGAATGAGCGTGAACCCCGGTGACGTGGTCGTCGCCGACGATGACGGGGTCGTGATCGTCCCGGCGGCGCTGGCGCGCAAGACCCTGGAAGCCGCGACGGCACGCGAGGCCAACGAGGGCGAGAAACGCGCGAAGCTCGCAGCCGGCGTGCTGGGCCTGGACATGTACAAGATGCGCGAGCCGCTCGAAAAGGCCGGGCTGAGGTATATCGATTGATCCACCTGCCTGATCCGAAGTTGCCCGTGAATGCTTCCCGGCGCTTGTTTGCAGGCCTGGCCGCAGGGGCACTGTTGTTCCTCGCCGGTTGCGCCGGCCAGATGCCTGCCGCGGACGCCGGCGCTCGGGCAGCGCTGGCTCCCACCGGCGCGCTGCGGGTCGGCGTCTATCCGGGCAGCCCCACTTCGCTGGTGCGTGATAAGACGGGTGAGCGGGCCGGCGTCGCACATGACTTGGGGCTGGAATTAGGCCGCCGGCTCGGCGTGCCGGTGAAGATCGTGGAATTCAGCCGGGTGGCGCAGGTGCTCGACGCACTCAAGGCGCAGCAGGTCGACTTCACCTTCACCAATGCCACCGAGAGCCGTGCGCGCGACGTCGATTTCACCGCGCCGCTGATCCGGCTGGAACTCGGCTACCTCGTGCCGCCCGGCTCCGCCATCGCCGCCGTCGGCGATGTGGACCGACCGGGCGTGCGCATCGGGGTCACGCAGGGCAGCACGTCGCAGGGCACCCTCACGCGCCAGTTCAAGAGCGCGGCCGTGGTGCCGGCAGCATCGCTGAAGCAGGCGCAGGAAATGCTGAAGGGGCGCGCGATCGATGCCTTTGCAACGAACAAGGGCATCCTGTTCGAGCTGTCCGACGAGTTGCCGGGCTACCGCATTCTCGATGGCCGCTGGGGCCTGGAAAATCTGGCGATCGCGATTCCGAAAGGTCGGGAGGCAGGGATGCCGTTCCTGCGCAGCTTTGCCCGGCAGATGCAGGCCGACGGACGGCTGCAGGCCATCATTGCCCGGGCCGGGCTGCGCGGCACGGCGCGCGCCGAATGAAACAGGTTCAGTCACACCATGAAGGATCCCGCATGAATTTCTTTTTCGGCCGCCGCGCCGCCCTGGCCGGCCTTTTGGCCTCGGTCGCTGCTCTTTTGCCCCTGCATGCTGCCGCGCAGCAGTTCCCCACCAAACCTCTAAAGATCGTGGTCGGCTACTCCGCCGGCGGCGCGGTGGACATCGTGGCGCGCACGCTGGGCCAGAGCATGTCCGCCAGCATGGGCCAGCCGATCGTCATCGAGAACAAGCCGGGCGCGGGCACCAACATTGCCGTGAAGTCCGTCATCGATGCCGCGCCCGATGGCTACACGCTGTTGCTGGCCGCGAACGCACTCGCGGCGAACATGGCGCTGTACCAGCCGCCTCCGTTCGATGCGGAGCGCGACCTGGTCGCGGTCGCACTGATCGGCCGGGTCCCGGTGGTGATTGCTGCCAACCCGAGTGCGCCGTATTCCAACCTGCAGCAGCTGATCCAGGCCGCCAAGGCCAAGCCGGGATCGATCGGCTTCGCCACACCGGGCAACGGGTCCACGCCGCACATGGCGGGCGAGTTGTTTGCGCGCGCCGCCGGCATTTCGCTGATGCATGTTCCGTACCGCGGCGGTGCCCAGGCGATCACGGACGTGATTGGCGGCCAGGTCCCGCTGCTCGCGATGAATGCGCTGGAGGTCAAGCCCCACGTGGCGAGCGGCAAGCTCAAGGTACTGGCCGTGCTCAGCCCGACCCGGTCCACCATCTTCCCCGAAGCGCCGACGATCGCCGAATCCGGTTTCCCGGGGTTCGAGGCCTCGGTCTGGTATGCGTTGATGGCGCCCGCTGCCACACCCAAGCCCGTCGTCGCGAAGCTCCATGCGGAAGTGCAGAAGGCGTTGAAGACACCGGAAGTCCAGGGGCGAATGACCGCCGTGGGCGGGGAAGCGACCCCCGGCAGCAGCGAGGCGGCCGCCGCGCTGATCCACTCGGAGCGCCTGCGCTACGAGAAGCTCGTGCGCGAGGCCAACATCAAGGCCGATTGATCGATCATTGCGACAGGACCAATGAATTTCACCAAAACCCCCGGCTGGCTGGACTGGTACGCCGGTCCCAGCAAACCGCGCTTCAAAGTGCCCGCCGGCGCGGTGGACGCGCATTGCCATGTCTTCGGCCCGGGCGAGCGGTTCTCGTTCGCGCCGGAGCGCAAGTACACGCCTTGCGACGCGAGCAAGGATCAGCTGTTCGCGCTGCGCGATTACCTGGGCTTCGACAAGAACGTGATCGTCCAGGCGACCTGCCACGGCGCCGACAACAGCGCGCTGCTCGACGCCCTGCGCAGTTCGAATGGAAAGGCCCGGGGGATCGTCGCGGTCCGCCGCGGCGTGACCGACCAGGCGCTGCGCGACATGCACGAGGCGGGCGTGCGCGGCGTGCGCTTCAACTTCGTCAAGCGGCTGGTGGACTTCACGCCCAAGGACGAGCTGCTCGAGATCGCCGGCCGGATCGCGCCGCTCGGCTGGCACGTGGTGATCTATTTCGAAGCGATGGACCTGCCCGAGCTGTGGGACTTCTTTACCGCGCTGCCGACAACGGTGGTCGTGGATCACATGGGGCGGCCCGATGTCACGAAGCCCGTCGACGGCCCGGAGTTCGAGCTGTTCGTGAAATTCATGCGCGAGCATGAAAACGTCTGGAGCAAGGTCACTTGCCCCGAGCGGCTGAGCGTCACCGGCCCGCCGGCCCTGAACGGCGAACGCAATGCTTACCGCGACGTCGTGCCTTTTGGCCGGCGCATCGTCGAAACCTTTCCGGACCGGGTACTGTGGGGCACCGACTGGCCTCATCCCAACCTGAAAGACCATATGCCGGACGACGGGCTGATGGTGGATTTCATTCCCCACATCGCGATGACGCCCGAGCTGCAACGAAAATTGCTGGTGGACAACCCGACCCGCCTGTACTGGCCCGAAGGACAAGCATGAACCCCCACGTTCACTGCGGAGACTGACATGCCGCTGGACAAACCCTACCTGGACGTGCCCGGCACGACCATCTTCGACGCCGAACAGTCGCGCAAGGGCTATCACCTCAACCAGTTCTGCATGTCGCTGATGAAGCCGGAGAACCGCGAACGATTCAAGGCGAACGAACGGGCCTACCTGGACGAGTGGCCCATGACCGAGGAGCAGAAGCAGGCGGTGCTGGCGCGCGACCTGAACCGCTGCATCGAGCTCGGTGGCAACATCTATTTCCTGGCGAAGATCGGCGCTACCGACGGCAAGAGCTTCCAGCAGATGGCCGGCAGCATGACGGGCATGAGCGAAGAGGAATATCGCAAGATGATGGTCGCCGGCGGCCGTTCGATCGAAGGCAACCGCTACGTCGGCGAACAGGGCAGGAGCAAGAAGTAATGGCACGCATCACGGCGAGTGTCTACACGTCGCATGTGCCCGCGATCGGCGCGGCACTGGACGCGGGCAAGACACAGGAACCCTACTGGCAGGTGGTCTTCAAGGGCTACGATTTCTCCAAGCAGTGGTTGAAGGAGCGCAAGCCCGACGTGGTCTTCCTGGTCTACAACGACCACGCGAACGCGTTCAGCCTGGAGATGATCCCCACGTTCGCGATCGGAACCGCGGCTGAATTCAACATCGCCGACGAGGGCTGGGGCCCGCGGCCGGTGCCCAAGGTGGTGGGGCAACCGGAGCTGGCATCGCACATCGCGCAGTCGGTGATCCAGCAGGACTTCGACCTGACGATCGTGAACCGGATGGACGTGGACCACGGCCTTACGGTGCCGCTCTCGCTCATGTGCGGCCAGCCCCAGGCGTGGCCTTGCCCCGTGATCCCGTTCGCGGTGAATGTCGTGCAGTACCCGGTGCCGTCGGGGCGCCGCTGCCTGAACCTCGGCAAGGCCATCCGCAAGGCGGTGGAGAGTTACGACGAGGACCTGAATGTGCAGATCTGGGGCACCGGCGGCATGAGCCACCAGTTGCAGGGGCCGCGCGCCGGCCTGATCAACCGCGAGTTCGACAACGCCTTCCTCGACCGGCTGATCGCCGATCCGGAAGGCCAGGCCGCCGTGCCGCACATCGACTACGTTCGCGAGGCGGGCAGCGAGGGCATCGAACTGGTGATGTGGCTGATCGCCCGGGGCGCGATGGCCGATCTGGCGGGCGGATCGCCCCCCAAAGTCGCGCATCGCTTCTATCATGTGCCCGCATCGAATACGGCGGTCGGACATTTGATTCTTGAAAATCCATAACCCAACCGTTCGCCCTGAGCCTGTCGAAGGGTCTTTGGTCCGGCAAGAAGGTTCGACGAGCTCAGCCCGAACGGATAGTGAAGGAGCAAGCAATCATGAACATCAAAGTCGCCCTCGCGGGGGCCGGCGCCTTCGGCATCAAGCACCTGGACGGCATCGAATTGATCGACGGCGTCGAAGTCGTTTCGCTGGTCGGCCGTGAGCTGGACAAGACGAAGGAAGTCGCGGGGCGCTACGGCATCGGCCACGTGACCACGAACCTTGCCGACAGCCTTGCGCTCAAGGAAGTGGATGCGGTGATCCTGTGCACGCCCACCCAGATGCACGCCTCGCAGGCCATTCAGTGCATGAACGCCGGCAAGCATGTGCAGGTCGAAATTCCGCTCGCTGACAGCCTGAAGGACGCCCAGGCGGTGGCGGCCATGCAGAAGCAAACGGGGCTGGTCGCCATGTGCGGCCACACGCGCCGTTTCAACCCGAGCCACCAGTACGTGCACAAGAAGATCCAGGCCGGCGAGTTCCACATCCAGCAGATGGACGTGCAGACCTTTTTCTTCCGGCGCAGCAACATGAACGCGCTCGGGCAGCCGCGCAGCTGGACCGACCACCTGCTGTGGCACCACGCGGCGCACACCGTGGACCTGTTCGCCTACCAGTGCGGCAGCCCGATCGTCAAGGCCAATGCGATCCAGGGGCCGATCCATCCGACGCTGGGCATCGCCATGGACATGAGCATCCAGCTCAAGGCGGCGAACGGCGCGATCTGCACGCTGTCGCTCAGCTTCAACAACGACGGGCCGCTGGGCACGTTTTTCCGCTACATCGGCGACACCGCCACCTACATCGCGCGCTACGACGACCTCTTCAACGGCAAGGAAGAACAGATCGACGTGAGCAAGGTGGACGTGAGCATGAACGGCATCGAGCTGCAGGACCGCGAGTTCTTCGCCGCGATCCGCGAGCGCCGCGAGCCGAATTCCAGCGTCGCGCAAGTGCTGCCCTGCTACGAGATCCTGCACCGGCTCGACCAGCAGCTGCAAGCGTGACGCGGATAGTGGTTGCGGCCGTGGCAACCGGACATTAGAGTCGCAGCATCCGACAAGGCAGCTCGCTGCGTCGTTGATCCGACTGGAGGCGAACATGAATGTTCTTGCGGCAATCGGACTGGGGGTGGTGTTTGCGTTGCCGGCCCCCTCCCAGGCACAGGACTATCCCTCCCGCACCATCCAGTTCATCGTGCCGTACACCTCGGGGACCACCGCCGACGTGCTCGCGCGCCTGCTCGGCACGAAGATAGCGCAGCGCTGGAACGTGCCCGTGGTGGTGGACAACAAGGTCGGGGCGAGCGGTGTGATCGGCACGGAGGCTGCAGCCAACGCGGCGCCGGACGGATATACCTTCCTGTTCACCGCCACGTCCTACGGCACGGTGCCGGCCCTGCGAGCCAAGCTGCCTTACGATCCCGCCAAGAGCTTCGCATCGGTCTCGTTGCTCGGGACCAGCGCGATGACACTGGTCGTCAGCAACAAGTTTCCCGCCGCGACGATGCATGAATTCGTCGAACAGCTGAAGAAGCAGCCGGGCGTGGTCAATTACGCATCACCCGGAACAGGTACGTCGCAGCACCTGGCCATGGAGTTGTTCAAGCAGGAAACGGGGACGAACATGCTTCATGTGCCTTACAAGGGGACCGCCGGTGCGTTGAACGACGTGGTTGCCGGCCATGTCCAGGCCAGTGTCGCATCGCTCCAAAGCGCGACTTCGCTGGTGCAGGGCGGAAAAATGAGGATGCTGGGCGTCATGAGCCGCGAGCGCGTGGCGACGTTTCCGCAGGTGCCGACTCTGGTGGAATCGGGCTATCCCAACCTGCTGGTCGACACCTGGTATGGCGTCATGGCCCCTGCCGGCACTCCGCCCGCGGTGGTCGGGAGGATGAATGCCGAAATCAACCAGCTCCTGACGCTCCCCGATGTGAAAGAGCTCATGGCCAGGCAGGGCGTCGAGCCGGCGGGTGGCCCGCCCGAAAAACTCGACAGCCTGGTGCGCAGTGAGCTCCAGTTGTGGGCGCAGGTGGTTTCGCGCGGCAAGATCGTTGCCGATTGATCAACACGAATTTTCCGGTGGTTCCCATGAACGTTCTCCAGGACCTGGTGATTGCGTACCGCCTTCTTGCGGAACAAGGGATCATCGATGCCTATGGCCACGTCAGCATCCGCTCGCCGGGCAATCCCCAGCGGTTCTGGATGGCGCGCTCCGTCGCGCCTGAACTGGTGACGGAAACCGACATGATGGAATTCGACATGGAGAGCGAGCCCGTCGATGCCCAAGGGCGCAGCCCCGTGAACGAGCGCTTCATTCACGGCGAGGTCTACAAGCTGCGCCCCGAAGTGATGGCGGTCGTGCACAACCACTCGCCTTCGGTCATCCCGTTCTCCTGCACCGACACCTCGCTGCGGCCCATATTCCACTTGTCGGCCTTCGTCGGCCTGGGCGTTCCCAACTGGGAAATCCGGGAGGCCCGTGAAGGCAGCGACATGCTGGTGCGCGACACCTACCTGGGCGCCTCGCTGGCCAGAAGGCTGGGGCCTCATCCCGCCGCCCTGCTGCGCGGCCATGGGGCGGTGGTGGTCGGCGAAAGCCTGCCCATTGCCGTGGGCCGCAGCGTCTATCTCGAGCAGAATGCCCGCATGCAGTTCCAGGCCGAAGTGCTGGCCGGCGCGCACGGGGCGATTACCTTCCTGGACGACAAGGAGGTTGCCGCCCAGGTCGCCTGGCAGGACTACGGCCGGTTCTGGAAACTGGTTCGCAACAAGATGATCAAAAGACTCGAAGCGGAAAAGTCCGCGTGACGCAAATAGCAGGAACGACAGCAATGCAGATTCGTCAATTGGGCGCTTTCCAGGTCGGCGCGATCAGCCTGGGCTGCATGAACCTGAGCCATGCCTATGGCAAGCCGCCGCCGGCGGAGCAGGGCGAGCGCGTGCTGCTGGCGGCACTGGATGCCGGCGTGACGATGTTCGACACGGCCGCCCTGTACGGCTTCGGCGCCAGCGAGACGCTGGTGGGCAACGTGCTCGCGAAGCACCGCAGCCAGTTCACGCTGGCCAGCAAGGGCGGCGTGGCGGGTGTGCAGACGGAGGACGGTATCAAGCGAGTGATCGACGGGCGCCCCGAGGCGCTGCGCAGGAACTGCGAGGACAGCCTGCGGCGCCTGCGCACCGACGTGATCGACCTGTATTACTTGCATCGCTGGGACAAGAAAGTGCCGATCGAGGACAGCGTCGGCGCCATGTCGGACCTGGTGAGTGCCGGCAAGGTGCGCAGCATCGGACTGTCGGAAGTATCGGCCCCCACGTTGCGCAAGGCGCATGCGGTGCACCCGATCAGCGCCGTGCAGACCGAATACTCGCTATGGACGCGCAACCCGGAGATCGCCGTGCTCGACGCGTGCCGCGAACTGGGCGCTGCGTTCGTCGCCTTCAGCCCCCTCGCGCGCGGCTTCCTGTGCGACGCGCTGCACGACGTATCGCAACTGGACGCCAAGGACATCCGGCGCGCGATGCCGCGCTTCTCGCCGGAGAATTACGCGGCCAATCTGAAATTGCTGCCCGCGTACAAGGCGCTGGCCGAGGAGGCCGGCTGCACACCTGCGCAACTGGCGCTCGCCTGGCTCTTGCACAAGGCGCCGCACATCGTGGCGATTCCCGGCACCACGAGCGTCGCGCACCTGAAGGAAGACCTGGCGGCGGCCGACGTCCGGCTCGACGCGGGCCTGGTTGCGCGGCTGGAGACGCTCATCAACGACAGGACGGTGGCCGGCAACCGCTACAGCGACCAGTCGAACCGTGAGGTGGACACGGAGGTGTTCTGAAGCGCGCGGTTATCCTCGTTCTGGTCCAATCGGGGAAACGTCCCCGCCCAACAAGGAGAACGCGAGTGCCCGACATCCTGATTCGACGCGACGGTCCCGTCGGCACCGTCGTCATGTCCAACCCGGACAAATTCAACGCGATGACCACCGGGATGTGGCAGGCGTTGCCGGAGCGCATTGCCGAGCTCGATGCCGATCCGTCCATCCACGCCATCGTGCTGGCCGGGGATGGCGACAAGGCGTTCGTTTCCGGCGCCGACATCTCGCAGTTCGGCACCGAACGCACCGATCCGCAAGCGCAGCAGCGTTATGGCGTGGTCGTTGATGCGGCCTACCTCGCGCCGGTGAAGGCGCTCAAGCCGGTGATCGCGCAGATCCGCGGCATCTGCATGGGGGGAGGGCTAGGTTTGGCGGCCGCTTGCGACATCCGCATCTGCGCGGACGACGCGCGCTTCCGGATGCCGGCGGCTCGGCTCAGCATCGGGTACAAGCAGGAAGGCGTGCAGCGTTTCGTATCCCTGATCGGCGTGCAAAACACTTATGACATTTTCTTCTCGGCCCGCGTCTTCGATGCCAGGGAAGCGCTGCGGATGGGATTCGTGAGCCAGGTCGTGCCCCCGGCGCAACTGGAGGAAACAGTGCACTCGCTGGCCCACGTGATCGCCGACAACGCCCCGCTCACGGCCCGGGCCGTGAAACTGACCGTCAACGCCTTCCTGGGGCACGCGGGCGAGGCGGGCCGCGCCGCGGCCCAGGCGGCGATCGATGCGTGCAATGCCAGCGAGGATTACCGCGAAGGCGTGCGCGCCTTTGGTGAAAAGCGCAAACCGGTGTTCTCCGGGCGTTGACCCGCGGGTCACCAGAGCGCGGAATCGCGCATGTCGTTGAGTTTTCGGATCTGCCGGCGACGGCGCTCGCGCACCAGGAACCATGCGAGGCCGAATGCGCCTGCCATCGCGAGCAACGCAAGTATCGAAACATTCTGGCCGCGAGGCGCGAGCAGCAATGTGCCGGCGATTCCTCCCGCAATGGCCATCACGATTGCGACGGGCTTCAGCATCTTGCTTTTCCAACGTTGCGGGTCATACTTCAAAGTCAAAGCTGTAGTCGAATACATTCTGGCAGTCACTGGTGCTTTCGCTGCAAATTCCCCCTTCAGGGATCACCGCGGTGTCGCTTTTAGCCGTCACGTCCGGGAAAGCCCTCCTGTCGCACGGGGGTTCGCTGGCCGCCGCTCACCCGCCAGTCACCCAGCTCATCCGATAGCCTGTTTGGAAGCGAGACACGCAGCGAGACGAAAGTGGTATCCATGAAGTTCAGGTGGACGCGATGGCTGGCAGGCGCCGTGGGCCTGGTGGCCATCTACACGGCGGCAGGTTTCTGGCTGCTGCCCTGGATGGTCCGGAACCAGCTCCCGAAGATCGGCCAGTCCGAACTGGCGCGCCAGGCGAGCATCGGCGACATCAAATTCAATCCGTACACGCTGCGGCTGCAGGCCCATGACCTGCGCCTGGCAGAGGCCGACGGCGCCCCGCTGTTCGCGATCGGCGACCTCGCGGTGGAGCTGCAGTGGAAGTCGCTGCTGCGCCGCGCCTGGCACTTCACCGAAATCCGCATCACCGAGCCGGTCGCGACCCTGGCGATTGCCGCGGACGGCAAGTTCAACCTGGCAGAGCTGGTGGCGACGATCGAGAAACGCAGGCCGGCCGAGCGGTCCACCGACTCCGCGTTGCCGCGGCTGATCATCGAGCGCTTCACGATGGAAAAGGGCAAGGTGGACTTTCGCGACCAGCGGGCCGGCTACACCAATGCCTTCACGCCGATCGATTTCACGCTGACCAGTTTCAGTACGCTGCCCGAGCAGAACGACTCGCACACGCTCATTGCGCAAACGGCGCGCGGCGGCAAGCTGCGCTGGAAGGGCGAGGGTTCCGTGAACCCGATCCGCGCCAGCGGCGAACTCACCCTCGAAAAGGCCTCGCTGCCCGAGCTCGCCGTTTACCTCAAGTCGTACACGCGTGCGACGGTCGCGGCGGGGGAACTGTCGGCCAATGTGCCGTACCGCCTCTCGTACAAGGACGGCCAATTCGAGGCGAGCCTCGCGGGCGCGAAACTGTCGCTGCGCGATCTCGCGCTGGCGCACCAGGGTGCAAAGGATTCGTTCGCCACGTTGTCCCGCCTCGATGTCACGGACGTCAGCGCCGATCTCAAACGGCGCGAGGCGACGGTCGGCGAAGTGCGTGCGGACGGCGGCAGCCTCAAGGTCAGGCGCGATGCCAGGGGGCAGCTGGATGTCGCGAGCCTCATGATCGAAGCCGCGGGCCCTGCCGCCTCGCCATCGAACGGGCCCGTGGTGGTGGTCAACGACTGGAAGGTCGGCGTCAAGCAGGTGCTGTTCGACCAGCTCGCGCTCAGCGGCGTCGATGAAACGGTCACCCCGCCCGTGAAGCTGACTGCCGACAAGGTGCGGCTGCAGCTGCAACTGGCCGCCGCGCAGAAGGGCCCCGACCTGCAGCTCACCGCATCGAACGCGGAGTTGTCGCTGGCCGGCCTGGCGCTCACCAGCGGTTCGCAGAGCCTTGCGAAGCTGGCCAGTGCGGGCTTCACGGAAGGATCATTCGACCTGGCCGCGCGGCGCGCCAGCCTCGGCCGCCTTTATGCACAGGGCGGCCAGATGCAGCTCACGCGCGACCGCAAGGGACAGCTCACGGTGCTGGGCCTGTTGCCGAAGTTGCCCGCGTCCGAAGCGGCGCCAAGACAAGCGTCCAGGGGCAAGCCGTGGACGGGCACGATAGCGCGAACGGAACTCACCGGGTTCAGCGCCGACGTGATCGATCAAGGCACGGCGATCAAGGTCCACGTCAGCGACCTGGGCGCCAGGCTCGACGGCATGGGCACCGACCTCAAGCAGCCGGTCAAGTTCACGGCCGGACTGAACTTGCGGGAGGGCGGAACGCTCTCCGCGCAAGGCAGCGTGGTGCCGGTGAGTGGCGCGCTTCAAGCGGATGTGCAGGTCAAGCAGCTGGCACTCGCACCCTTGCAGCCGCTGCTCGCGCAGTACCTCAAACTGAAAGTCGCCGGCGGCAAGGCGTCCGCCGCGGGCCGGATCACCACGGGCGAGGGCGGCCCGAAGAGCCCCGCGCTGCGCTATGTCGGCGGCTTCAGCGTCGCAGCGCTCGTTCTCAACGAGCAGGACGGCGAACTCTTCGCGTCGTGGAAGGACGTCGGTGCCGCCAAGCTCACCGCGACCGTGAATCCGAACCGGCTGGAGGTTCCGGAACTGCGCGTGGTGGAGCCCAACGCCAAACTGATCATCGAGGACGACCGCAGCTTCAACGCGGCCCGCTTGCTGGTGCATCCCGCCGGCATTGCCGCCGCCGCACCGGTCGCGGCGAAGCCCGCAACGGCCGCTGCCGCAGATCCTTTCCCGGTGCGCATCCGGCGCGTCCGCCTGCAGAACGCCAGGCTCGAATTCACCGACCTGAGCCTGCGGCCGCAATTCAGCGCCAAGGTCTATGAGCTCAATGGCGTGGCGACGGGGCTGTCGTCCAACCGCGACTCGCGCAGCCAGGTCGAGCTCGATGGGCGAGTCGACGAGTTCGGCACGGCCCGGGTGCGCGGTGAACTCAACCCGTTCAAACCCAGCAACAACACGGACCTGAGCGTCGTCTTCAAGAACGTGGACATGGTGCCGGCGTCGCCGTACTCGATGAAGTTCGCCGGCTACCGGGTGGCGGAGGGCAAGATCTCGCTGGACCTGCAGTACAAGGTGCGCGAAGGCCAGCTCGAGGGCGCGAACCAGATCGTGATCGACCGGCTCACGTTGGGCGAGCGGGTCGAAAGCCCCGATGCGCTGAAGCTGCCGCTGCAGCTTGCCATTGCCATCCTCAAGGACAGTGACGGCCGCATCAACCTCGGGCTGCCGGTGTCCGGCAACATCAATGATCCGCAGTTCAGCTATGGCGCGCTGATCTGGAAAGCCATCGGCAACCTGCTGACGAAGATCGTCACGGCGCCGTTCCGGGCGCTCGGCAACCTGCTGGGCATCAGCGGCGAGAAACTCGAAGCGATCGATTTCGATCCGGGCAGCGCCAGGCTGATGCCGCCCGAGCGCGAAAAGCTCAAGCAGGTGGCCCAGCTCCTGGGCAAACGCACCCAGCTCAAATTGTCGGTGCCGGCACAGTACAGCGAGGCCGCCGATGGAGCGGCGCTGCGCGCGCGGGCAGTGCGTGCCGAAATCACGCGGCGAGCCGACGTAAAGCTTCAAGCAGGCGAGGAGCCGGGGCCAACCGATCTGGGTGACCGCAAAGTGCGCAGTGCGATGCGCGATCTTTATGCCGAGCGTTTCGGCAAAGGCGAACTCGACAAACAGAAGAAGGCCGCCGAGGAGGCGACCGCTGCCGCACCGGCGAGCAGCGCCGCGAGCGGCGCCAAGCCCGCGTCGGAAACTGCGCAGCAGAAACTGGCCATCTGGCAACGCGTGGGCAAGATGATCGAGGGCGAGCCGCAGGTGGCCGACGCGAGCTCGTTCTACCGGAAGCTGCAGGAGCGGCTGGAGCAGAACCAGGCGCTGCCGCCGCAGGCCCTGGCCAGCCTGGGCGCGCAGCGGGCCAAGGCCATTCTCGCGGCACTGACCGAAGCCGGCGTGGACTCCACGCGTGCCGTTGCCGGAGCGTCCGGGAAGATCGACATCGAGCGCAGCAAGAGCGTGCCGATCAAGCTGGAGCTCGCCTCGCGATAAGGGCCCGCTCGGCGAGGGGTGGCGTCAGGCACAACTTTAGGTTGTGCCCGGGATTGAGGAAAGTGCCTATTCGGCTGCGGGCGCAAAGCCTCTAGAGTCGCTCTTCGTGCCGAGCGTTCGGCACTCACCAAAGGAAGAGTCATGATCCATCGTGTGGCGCAGCGCATCCTGATGGCGTTGGCTGTGGTACCCGTGCTGCTGGCGAGCCCGGCTTTCGCCGAGATGCCCGGTTGGGAAAAGGACCTGTACGAGGCGGCGAAGAAGGAAAAGCCGGTCACGGTCTATACCGCGCACTACAACACCGAAACGGCGCAGAACCTGTGCGCCGCGTTCGAGAAGAAGTACCCCGGCCTGAAGTGCAACTTCGTGCGCACCACGGCGCAGGTGGCGTTCCAGCGCTTCCAGCAGGACCTGCAGGCCAATGCGCCGGTCGCTTCGGTGTTCAGCAGCACCGACGTGAGCCACTTCCCGGACCTCAAGAAGCGCGGCCTGCTGATGGCGTACAAGCCGCACAACCTCGACGTCGTCGTCGATTCGCTGAAGCAGTACAGCGACAAGGACGATTTCTATCACGTCACCGCCGCGGCGCTGATGCTGATCTGCTACAACTCGAGCCTGGTTGCCGAGAAGGACGCGCCGAAGAACTGGACCGACCTGCTCGACCCGAAGTGGAAGGACAAGGTTTCGATCGGCCATCCCGCCTTCAGCGGCTACGTCGGCACCTGGGTCGTCCTGATGCGCAAGCTCTATGGGTGGCAGTTCTTCGAGAAACTCGAAAAGAACAAGCCCCAGATCGGGCGCTCCGTCAACGATACCGTGACCATGCTCAACTCGAAGGAGCGCTGGGTGGCCGCGGGACCGGAAGCGACCACGCTCCTGAGCCGTGACAAGGGCAACCCGCTGGCGGTCGCCTATCCCTCCGACGGCACCCTGTTGATGGTGTCTCCGAGCGGCATTCCGAAGAACGCGCCGTCGCCCAACGCGGGCAAGCTGTACATGGAATTCCTGCTGAGCAAGGAGGCCGGCGAGGTTCAGGTGAAGAATCACGACCTGTCGGTGGTCAAGGGCGTCGCCCCGGCGCCGGGCGCGAAGCCGCTCGAGAGCATCAAGGTGATCCGCCCGACCGAGGAGGAAATCACCAAGGGCATTCCGGAGGTCAAGGAACAGTTCCGCGACACCTTCGGTATCTAAGGGCCGATGACGCAAAGCTCCCTCGAAGCGTCGCCCCCCACCGCCGGCGCCTGGACGGCGTTGGAGCAGCGCTGGCGCCACCTCGACAAGACGTTCTGGCTTTGGCTGGTTGCGATCGCGGTGCTGGCGTTGCTGGTGGTCAATCCGCTGGCGCGGCTGTTGGTCGTCAGCTTCCAGGACGGCGCGGGCGCTTTCACTTTTTCCAATTACGTGGCGGCCTACAGCCGGCTGCGCAACCTCGAAGCCCTCGGTAATTCGCTGGTGCTGGGAGTTTCCGCTGCGAGCCTGTGCCTGGTGTTCGGGGTGCCGATGGCATGGGCCTTGTCGCGCACGGACATGCCCGGCAAATCGCTCGTG
>JAGRPN010000032.1 GCA_019449555.1 Ramlibacter sp. | reverse complement strand
GGCTCGCGTCGGACGCCGCGTGGTTCACCTTGCCCTGTAGAAGATTGTTGAGGGCGACCACCACGTCGTTCAGGTTGGAGAAGAAATTGCTCACGCCGGTGCGCGCGAAAGGCGGCAGCAACAGGCGATAGAGCTCGGCAGCCGGCTTGAGCACGAGGCCGTCGGCATGCTCATTGAACGTGTAGATGGCGCGGTTGAGCGGCTCGAGC
Source organism: Ramlibacter sp. (assembly GCA_019449555.1). Lineage (GTDB taxonomy): Bacteria > Pseudomonadota > Gammaproteobacteria > Burkholderiales > Burkholderiaceae_C > Ramlibacter. Next base: position 3,159 of record JAGRPN010000032.1, on the reverse strand, counting down.
GGATCTCGTGAATTGCCTGCGGTGGTGGCGCAGCCGCCAAGGAGCGCGAACGCCAGCGCGAGACCGAGAGTCCTTGCGCGGGTGCGGCGAACAATTTCGTGTATCAAGAGGTAAGTCCCAGATTTTTATTGAGTTCGAGGCAAGGCCCTTGGGCGCGATTATACCAAGCCGCGATCAGGACCGGAAACGCGCCCCAATCAAAGCAGGTGCCGCCACGCGGCTTGACTCAAAGCAGCCACGGAAAGGCGCGCTAATTCGAAGCTCGGGCGGGTCGCCCCGCTGCCATGGCATTCGCAAACAAGCAAGTTCCGCGCCCCGGGCCCGCGCAGTGGGCTCGCATCGGCCGGACGCGCGCATTGCGCGGGGTGCGCGACCTGGCGCCGGTTGCTAGAATGATGCGCTTTACGGGACGGTTCGCGTCCACCCCGCCACATTTTCCGCATCGAGGATCCAGCCATGCTACAGAAAGTCAAGTCTCTCCAGCTGAAGGACACGAGCCTGTTCCGCCAGCAGTGTTACATCGACGGCGCCTGGGTCGATGCGGACGACAAGGCGACCCTGTCGGTGCACAACCCGGCGGACGGCCAGCAGATAGGGACGGTGCCGAAAATGGGGGTGGCGGAGACGCGCCGCGCAATCGAGGCGGCCAATGCTGCGCTGCCCGCGTGGCGCGCCAAGACGGCGAAGGAACGTTCGGCCATCCTGCGCAAATGGTTCGAGCTGATGCTGGCGCACCAGGAGGATCTTGCGATCCTCATGACGGTGGAGCAGGGCAAGCCGCTGGCGGAGTCGCGCGGTGAGATCGTCTACGGCGCCTCGTTCATCGAGTGGTTCGCCGAGGAAGCGAAGCGTGTTTACGGCGACACGATACCGGCGCCCGCAGCGGACCGGCGCATCGTGGTCATCAAGCAGCCGATCGGCGTGTGCGCCGCGGTGACGCCGTGGAATTTCCCGAACGCCATGATCACGCGCAAGGCCGGCCCCGCGCTCGCGGCCGGCTGCACCATGGTGATCAAGCCGGCCTCGCAGACACCCTATTCGGCCCTCGCGCTGTGCGAGCTCGCCGAACGCGCCGGCATACCGAAAGGCGTCCTGTCGGTCGTCACCGGCAGCGCCGGCCCCATCGGCAAGGAGCTCACGACCAATCCGATGGTGCGCAAATTCACGTTCACCGGCTCTACCGAAGTCGGCAAGCTGCTGATGCAGCAATGCGCGAGCACGGTGAAGAAGGTCTCTCTCGAGCTGGGCGGCAACGCGCCGTTCATCGTTTTCGACGATGCCGACATCGACTCGGCGGTGGAAGGGGCGCTCGCGTCCAAGTTCCGCAATACCGGGCAGACGTGCGTATGCGCCAACAGGATTTTCGTCCAGGACGGCGTGTACGATCAGTTCGCGAAGAAACTCGCGGACAAAGTCGCCGCGATGAAGGTCGGCAACGGGCTGGAAAGCGGGGTGCTGCAGGGGCCGCTGATCGACATGAAGGCCGTGGAGAAAGTGGAGGAGCACATCGCCGACGCGCTGGAGAAAGGCGCGCGCGTGATCACCGGTGGCAAGCGGCACGAAAAAGGCGGGCAGTTCTTCCAGCCCACCGTGCTCGCGGACGTGAACACGAAGATGAAAGTGACGCACGAGGAGACGTTCGGGCCGGTGGCGCCGCTTTATCGCTTCAAGACCGAGGAGGAGCTGCTCAAGCTCGCGAACGACACCGAATACGGCCTGGCCGCGTACTTCTACAGCCGCGACATCGGCCGCATCTGGCGCATCGCCGAGGGCATAGAGTCGGGCATCGTCGGCATCAACGTCGGCATCATCTCCACCGAGGTCGCGCCGTTCGGCGGCGTCAAGGAGTCGGGCATAGGCCGCGAGGGGTCCAAGTACGGGATGGAGGAATTCCTCGAAGTGAAGTACTTGTGCATGGGCGACGTCAACAAGTGACGCGGCGGTCCACGATGTGACGGCCGGCGGGATCGCAGGATCATCGGAACAGACTGCAACAGAAGGCCGGGGATGTCCCGGCCTTTTTCATTGTGTCCGTATCGTGGTCTTCGGGTTTTCCATGACGCCGCCCATATGAGAACATCGGTGCCGTTCATCGGCCGCCGCCATCGCGGCGGTGCATCCCAGGGAGGGGAACATGGAGAACAAGGCAACCAAGCCGTGGTACAAGAGCACCGGGCTGTTGATCGGTGCTGTCGTCGTCGTGATCGGCGGGCTGGTCTTCGTGATCGCGAGGCATCTGGCCGCGCTGATGCCCTAGGGCGTCACCGCGCGTCGTCCAGCTTCGATCCAGACGGCGCGTAGCCGCTTAACCCCTAGCCTCGGGACGAGAGTCGTGAGGCTCACGCGGCGCCGCCCATGCCGAGGCGGGCACGCGGGGCCGGTCGCTCAGTGTGTATGGATGCCTGGGGCCGAACCCGTGCGCCTGCGCATCGCGCGCGCATTCGGCAAAGCTGGTGAACGCTTCGATCGAGCGCTCGGGGAGCCCCCCGGCACGGTAACGTTCCCACCGCCACGCCACGCGCACGGGTGCGCGCGAACGGTCGACCTCGAACCGCCATCGGAAGCCGTCGCCGGCGTTTCGCGATCGATCCTGCGTCAATAAATCCGATAAGCTGAATCCCATGCCGCGCTCCTCGCCGGTCCGGTTCGCGAAGGAGCCGGCTGCCGTGCGTGGCGCGTGCAGGCATCGTGCCTGCCGCGACGGCTGTAAGGCGCGGATGCGATTTGCTAGGATGCGGCTGGATTCCCGGAAGCGCGCATCGGCTGCGCTGGCCGCCACGGAGCCTGAACCGATCATGATGCAGATCCTCGGCCTCGACCATCTCGTCCTGCGCGTGCACGACATGGCGCGCATGGTGCGCTTCTACACCGAAGTTCTGGGCTGCGAGGTGGAGCGCCGCCTCGAGGCGACCGGGCTGGTGCAATTGCGGGCCGGGCAGTCGCTGATCGACCTGCTCCCGCGCATCGCGCCGGGGCAGGACGTCCCGGACGTGCATGCTGCGAACGAGGCGACCGGCGGCGATGTGCCCGCGGCCGCGCGCAACCTCGATCACTTCTGCGTGCGCGTCGAGCCCTTCGACCACAGCGCGCTGGTCGCACATCTCATCAATCACGGGATAGTCCCGGGCGAGCCGCGTACGCGTTACGGCGCGGACGGCT
>JAGRPN010000421.1 GCA_019449555.1 Ramlibacter sp. | reverse complement strand
GTCGGCGCCAACCTGCTGCAGTCGGGTTTCAGCAATGTGTGCCCGCTCGCCACCATCCTGCGCAAGCTGGGCGTGCCGGTCGCGGCGAACGCCTGCGGCAGCTGAGCACGCCATGGCCGAGGAAACCGTCCGCGTCGAATTGACGCAGCAAGGCGACTACCGGTTCCAGGTGCATTTCGGCGGCGCCGCGCCCGACCTGCTGGCCGACGAACCCGCGCCGCTGGGCACCGGCATGGGTCCCTCGCCGGTGCAGCTGCTGGCCTCGGCCGTCGGCAGCTGCCTGTCGGACTCGCTGCTCTTCGCGCTGCGCAAGTTCAAACAGAAACCCGAACCGATCACGTGCAGTGTCGAGGCGGTCAAGGGACGCAACGAGCAAGGCCGGCTGCGCGTCGTCGCGATGAAAGCGATCCTCACGCTCGGCGTGCCGGGCGAGTCGCTGGAGCACCTCGATCGCGTGCTCGACCAATTCGAAGCGTTCTGCACGGTGACCCAAAGCGTCGGGCAGGGCATCGCCATCAGCGTGGAAGTCAGGGACGCGACCGGCGTGAAGCTGAAATGAATTCCGCGCTCCACGACGAGTCGGCCCGCGCCGACATCATGCGGCGGCTGCGTCGTGCCGAGGGTCAATTGCGCGGCATCCAGCGCATGGTCGAGGAAGGCTCCGCCTGCATGGACATCGCGCAGCAGTTCTCGGCCGTGCGCAAGGCGCTGGACAGCACCTATGTCCGCATGACCATGTGCATCCTCGAGCAGGAGCTCGAAGACCGGCTGGACAAACAAAAGCAGGACACGCAACTGGCCCCTTTGATGGCCGACATGCAGAAATTGCTCAACCGTATGCCGTGACGCGCTTTCGGGGCAACGCCAGAGAAGCGGGCGTGGCGGACGCCTGACGAAGATCAACATCCCGGCGCCCGCGCGCTACTAGAGTGGAATCGTGCCGAGGGGAAATCAAGGCCCTCGAGGCACTCGCCGGCGGGCATTCGTCCCGCCGGCAGGTTCCGGCGTCCTGATTCGCCGGGATGGAGGAGACGACATCAGACCGGAGCCGGAGCCGATGCGCCGTCCGGGGTCTCCACCGCCCGCCGCCCGTGGGAACGGCCGGCGGGTTTTTTTGCCTGCGCCGGTCACCTCGTTGATGCGGCGCGGCCTGCCCGGTCCCGCCTTTGCCGCCAGGTGTGGGGCCGAACCTGGGTGGCTAGTGGGCCGAGAGCGACAGCTCGTGGGAGATGCGGCGCTCCAGCTCGGCGACGCCGACGCTGGTGAGGTCCTGCTCGTGGATGCCCACCAGCAGCCGCTGCGTGATCTTGCCCAGGCCGGCCCGCAACTCGTCCACAAATGAAGTCGAAGCGAAGATGACGAGGCTGGCGTAATGGCCCTGGCGCGCCTCGAATTCGAGGAACTGCGCCAGTTCGTGGGCGAAGCGCGTGCACTCCTTCTGCCTCGCGTCCGTGGGCGCATCGGTGCGCACACCCCGCCCGGCCGGATGGACAAAGCTCTCCAACACCAGCATCGCGCTGCCGGCTTCCTGCTGCAGGACCCGCGCACGGGTCGTGTTGGCGATCAGGATCCAGTCGCGTTTGGGTCGGGTATGCATCGAGGCAGAGCGCAAGGCCCTCCATTGATACAACGACGATAGTCCCGCGCCCGCGGGCCTGCCTTGACGCGCGTCAAACTCGTCCGTGAAGCAGGCGGGCGCGGGCGGGCCGCCTGCCGGGCCGTCAATGCGCCATCAGCACCGGCAGTGTCATCGAGCGCAGCACCGTGCGAGACGTCCCGCCGAGCACCCATTCGCGGGCACGGCTGTGGCCGTAGCAGCCCATCACCAGCAGGTCGGCATTGAGGTCGAACGCGCGCGTGAGCAGCAGTTCGCCCAGGAAGTCGGGCTCGCGGTCCTCGCGATGCCAGACCGGCTCGACGCCGCGCAATTTGAGGTACCCGTCCAGGTCCAGCCGGCCGCCGCTGACGCCCTCCTCCTCGCCGGTCCACGAGAGCACGTGCACCCGGCGCGCGCGCTGGAGCAACGGCACCGCGGCGCCCACCGCCCGAGCCGCCTCGCGCGTCGGTTTCCAGGCGATGGCGATCGTCTCGCCGACCACCGGCGGCAGGCCTTCATAGGGCAGCACGATCGCCGGCTTGCCGCTCGCCGCGATCACCGACTCCACGAAGTCGAACGGGACGCCCGGAGCCGGCGTCGAGGCGTCGTACTGGCCCAGCACCAATAGATCCGCATACAACGCTTGCCGCACAAAAGCGGGCACGATCGGATAATCCTGCACCTCGGCCCATACGGCATGGACTCCCGGCGTGGCGACGGAGCGCTCGAGCATGCGCCGGGCCGCGGCGCGGCGCTCGTCGTCGATCTCCCGCAGGCTGGCGGCGACACTCGCGCCGGCTTCCGGTGCGAACGGCACCACCATCAACGCGGGGGTCACCGCATACAACGCGGTGACCGCGGCGCCCTGCGACTGCGCGATGCTGCGCGCGACTTCCAGGCGCTGGGCGGATCCGGGGGACGCATCCAGGTGCACCAGCAATTGGCTCAGGGATTCCTTCATGGCCGCTGTCCTTCGAAGTCTGCTCGATCAAACTTAGGCGGCGGATGGGGGTTGCGCGTTGACCGGGGTCAAGCGAGGCCGTCGCCGCGGCCGGCCGCGGCGACGCGGGGATCAGGGCTCGATGGAGTCGGCAAGGCCGTGCTTGATGGCGTAGCGGATCAGCTCGCTCGCGTTCTGCAGCCCCATCTTCTGCATCAGGTTCGCCTTGTGCGTACTGACGGTCTTGACCGAGAGCTTGAGCCGGGAGGCGATGTCGGTCACCGAGACGCCGGCGGCCAGCAGCCGGAAGACCTCGAATTCGCGGTCCGAAAGCGATTCGTGCGGATGGCTCTGGCTGCCCGGCATGGCGCCCAGCGCCAGCTGTTCGGCCACTTCCGACGTGACGTACGCGCCGCCGCCCGCGATTTTGCGGATCGCCTGCTCCAGCTGGGAGGGCGCGCTTTCCTTCGTCAGGTAACCGCTGGCCCCCGACTTGATCGCGCGCACGGCGTACTGCAGCTCCTGGTGCATGCTGAGCACCAGGATGCGCAGCTTGGGCTTTTCGGCGCGCACCAGCCGGATCAATTCCATCCCGCTGCGCCCGGGCATCGACAGATCGAGCACCAGGATGTCGCATTCGAGTTCGCGCACGCGCTGCATGACCTGGGTGCCGTCGGCGGCTTCCCCGATGACCTCCATGTCCCCCACCTCGGAGACGATGCGCTTGAGCCCCTCGCGCACGATGGCGTGATCGTCGGCGATGACCATCCTGATCATTTGTCTTCCCCGTCCTCCTGAAGGGGAATGCGCACCTGCACGCGCGTGCCCTTGCCGGGCCGGCTGTCGATCGACACCGTGCCCTTGAGCAGCTGGGCGCGCTCGCGCAGGCCCATCAGCCCCAGCGAGTGGGGCTTGCGCGGCGCGGCGGTGGAAAATCCCCGGCCGTTGTCGCGCACTTCCAGCACGACGGCGGGGCCGGTGCGCTTGATCACGACGCCCGCTTCGCTCGCCTGGGCGTGCTTGCCCACGTTGGCCAGCGATTCCTGGACGATGCGGAACACCGCCGTCGCATACGGCTCCTGCAGCTCCAGATCTTCATCCACCGATACCTCGCAAGGCACGCCGCTGCGCTGCGTGAACGTGTGCGCCAGCCACTCGATCGCCGGCGCCAGGCCCAGGTCGTCGAGCAGCAGCGGCCGCAGGTCGGCGGCAATGCGGCGGGTCGCGGCCACGGTCGTGTCGAGCATGCTGACCATCTCGCCGAGCTTCGCGACCGCCTTATCGGGCTGTTCGTTGGCGTTGTCGCGCAGCCAGATCGTGTCCATCTTCAAGGCCGTGAGCGACTGCGCGAGTTCATCGTGCAGCTCGCGCGCGATGCGGCTCTTCTCGCCTTCGCGCAGTGCGTGGGCTTCCGCCGCGAAAGCGCTCAGCTCTTCTTGCGCCTCGACCCGCTCGGTGATGTCGCGCAGGATGACGGTGAACAGTTTGCCTTCGGCCGTCTCGAGCTGCGAAATGGAAGCTTCCATCGGGAATTCCTCACCGCTGGCACGCTGTCCATACAGGACGGTGCCGTCGCCCATGCGGCGCGACGAGGTGCCGGTGCGCTCGAATCGCCTCAGGTGCGCCCCGTGCATGCCGCGGAATCGCTCGGGCATCAGCATCTCCAGCGGTCCGCCGATCGCCTGTTCACTGGTCCGGCCGAAGATCTTCTCGGCGGCCCGGTTGTACAGCACGATGCGCTGCTGCTCGTCCACGGTGATGATCGCGTCCATCGCCGAATCGAGCAGCCCCGCCAGCCGGGCGGCCAGCCGCGCGTGACGCTCTTCGGCCTGCAGGCGCTCCGTGATGTCGCGCAAAATGACGGTGTAGAGCTTGCCCTGGGGGGTGTCCAGCTGCGAAATGGACGCATCCAGCGGGAATTCCTCCCCGCTGGCCCGCAAGCCGTAGACCACCCTCAGGCCCCCCATGCGGCGCGAGCTCACACCGGTGCTGCCGAAGCGATCGACATGCTCCCCGTGGGACGGCCGGAACCGGCCGGGAATCAACTTATCGAGCGGCTGGCGCAGGATGTCGCCGCGCGGCCAGCCGAAGATCTTCTCGGCGGCGCGGTTATAGAGAACGATTCTCTGCTGCTCGTCGACCGTGATGATGGCGTCCATCGCCGAATCGAGCAGGCCGGCCAGGAGCGCCGCCGCGTTCCCGGCGTCACCGCTCAGGGTCGTGGCGTTGTCGAGAACATGGACTGGGGAAAAAGACACGTCTCAGTATGACATGCGCTGATTTCCCCCAATCTAACCTAAGTTAAGCAGAAGTAAACGAACGTACTACCGCAACAGGACGGATCCGGCGGATTCCCCGGCCGGCTGGAACGGCCCGAGCGGGTTGTGCTGCTTTTCGACCTTGTCGGTGCTCGCCTGGCCCGCGAAGTTGCGAAAGAGCACCTTGCCGTCAGTGACCACAATGAGGGCGTCGAACCACCAGCCGGTCACCTTCGTGATGCGGCGCACGTTCAGGAAGTCGAGCCAGAAGCCGCCTTGGCGCTTGCGGTCCTGGCGCTCGAAATGGAACACATAGCCACGGCAGGCGGTCTGCGCTTCGATGCATTGACGGATGCCGGCATCGAGCTTGTCGAACGGAACCGCGGAATTCGGCGCCAGCCGCCCCACGATATCCGGGTAGGGAATGAGCGTGACGTTCGGGCCGGCGTCGGCGTCGAACCCGAGTTTGACGAGCTCGCTGGTGGGGGTTTCCATCGCCACGATCTTCCCGGCTGCCGTCTGGGCTTCCTCGAAGCTGGCGAAGCCGGTAGGCGTGTCGGTGCTGCCGCGCGGCAACAGCGACGAACATGCCCCCAGTGCGCCGACCAGCAGGAGCAACGTGAGGCGAGAGCCCATGTCTTCACTTTGGACGCTGGCGCGTCCGGCAACTTTGACGCGAATCAAGGGCGAGGGAATTGCGCTGCGGGCAGACGCGCGGCTACGCGGGCGGCTGCGCGCGCGCCAGCAATTCGCGCACCTGTTCATCCGTCGTCTGCGCGAAATCGCGGTAGTACTGTCCCACGCTGCTGAAATCCAGCGGACTGAGGACCCCGACGAATTCGTCGGCGGCGGTGCCGATGAGTTCCTGCGCTTCGGGCGGCGCCACCGGCACCGCCACGACGATCCACGCCGGCTTCGCGCTGCGCAGCGCCTTGAGCGCCACGCGCATGGATGCGCCGGTGGCCAGCCCGTCGTCCACGACGATGACGGTGCGGCCCTCGACGGGCACGGATGCGCGCTTGCCGCAATACAGCGCATGACGCCGTATCAGCTCGAGGCTCTCGGCGGCGATGATCTCATCGAGCTGGCGCGCGCTCACGCCGTAGTTGGCCACGATCTTCGAGTCGACGTGCATCGCCCCCGCGCTCGCGATGACGCCCATCGCCAGGTCCGGATGGCGCGGCACGCCCAATTTGCGCACGATCAGCAGGTCGAGCGGCGCGCCCAGCGCGCGCGCCACCTCGGAAGCGACCGGGACGCCCCCGCGCGGCAGCGCCAGCACCACGACGTCCGTCCGGTGCGCATACGACTGCAGCCGATCGGCCAACGCGCGGCCAGCCGTGGCGCGGTCGGCGAATCCATCGCTCATCAAACCCTCCTGCATTGCAAGTGGCACGTTAGGCTACGCAGGCGCGGGCAGGCTTGATGCACATCAACGGCGGCTTCGGCCCCCGTCGAATGTGCGCCGCAGGTGCGGCACGCGGCGCGAGATGGCGAGCCACGCCGTCGTCCCGGCGACCATCATCGCGACGGCCACGAGCATTGGCGCATCGGGCAGCTCAAAGCCCATGACACGCCGCAACCACGGCACCGCCAGCAGCGCGGCTGTCACGAGCACGACTCCCAGCGCCAGGCGCCAGAACCATGGGTTCGGCGCGCGGCCGGCTGCGCGGGATGGCTCGCGCTGGGCCGGCACCAGCAGGAAGAGCCCGGCCACGAGGGCCAGGAACGCGGCGGTCCGCATCGAGGCCGCCGGCCAGCCTTGCGACGCCATGAGCGCGCACCCCGCGAGCAGCGCGGCGGCCAATCCCATACCCT
>JAGRPN010000420.1 GCA_019449555.1 Ramlibacter sp. | reverse complement strand
GATTTGCTGCGCAAATTCGTGATCCGACCCGCAAAGCTTTCAGCTGCGTTCCAGTTCCATGTCGATGCCCAAGGAACGGATTTCCTTGACCAGGACGTTGAACGATTCCGGCATGCCGGCTTCGATGGCGTGCTCGCCCTTGACGATGCTTTCGTAGACCTTGGTGCGGCCCTGCACGTCGTCGGACTTCACCGTCAGCATTTCCTGCAGCGTGTAGGCGGCGCCGTAGGCTTCCAGCGCCCACACTTCCATTTCGCCGAAACGCTGGCCGCCGAACTGGGCCTTGCCGCCCAGCGGTTGCTGCGTGACCAGGCTGTACGGGCCGGTCGAGCGCGCGTGCATCTTGTCGTCCACCAGGTGGTGCAGCTTCAGCACGTGCATGTAGCCGACGGTCACCGGCCGCTCGAACTGGTCGCCGCTGCGGCCGTCGTACAGCATGGCCTGCGTGCGGGTGGCCGTCAGCCCCTTGACCTTCGCGACGTCTTCCGGGAAGGCGAGCTTGAGCATGCCCCGGATTTCCTCTTCCGAGGCGCCGTCGAACACGGGGGTCGCGAACGGCACGCCCTTGGACAGGTTGTCCGCCATCTCCAGCACGTCCTGGTCCGACAGCGCGCCGATGTCCTCCTTGCGGCCCGAGCTGTTGTACAGCTGGTCCAGGAAGTGGCGCAGTTCGGCCTGCTTGGCTTCGTGCTGCAGCATGTCGCCGATGCGCTGGCCGATGCCCTTGGCGGCCCAGCCCAGGTGCACTTCGAGCACCTGCCCGACGTTCATGCGCGAAGGCACGCCCAGCGGGTTGAGCACGATGTCGCAAGGCGTGCCGTCGGCCATGTAGGGCATGTCCTCGACCGGAACGATCTTGGACACCACGCCCTTGTTGCCGTGGCGGCCGGCCATCTTGTCGCCGGGCTGCAGGCGGCGCTTGACCGCCAGGTACACCTTGACCATCTTCAGCACGCCCGCGGGCAGCTCATCGCCCTGGGTCAGCTTTTTGCGCTTCTCTTCGAACGCGAGATCGAAGCTGTGGCGCTGCTGTTCGATCGAGTTCTTGATCGATTCGAGCTGCGAAGCCACGTCGTCATCGGCCGGACGGATGTCGAACCAGTGGAATTTCTCCACCGACGCGAGGTAGGCCTTGTCGATCTTCGTGCCCTTGGCGAGCTTTTGCGGGCCGCCGTTGGCGACCTTGCCGGTCAGCAGCTTTTCGATCCGGTCGAACGCATCGGCTTCGACGATGCGCAGCTGGTCGTTCAGGTCGAGGCGGAAGCGCTTCAACTCGTCGTCGATGATCTGCTGGGCCCGCTTGTCGCGCTGGATGCCTTCGCGGGTGAAGACCTGCACGTCGATCACGGTGCCTTGCGAGCCCTGGTCCACGCGCAGCGACGTGTCCTTCACGTCCGAGGCCTTCTCGCCGAAGATCGCGCGGAGCAGCTTTTCTTCCGGCGTCAGCGTCGTCTCGCCCTTGGGCGTGACCTTGCCGACCAGCGTGTCGCCGGGCTGCACTTCGGCGCCGACGTAGATGATGCCGGACTCGTCCAGGCGGTTGAGCTGCTGCTCCGACAGGTTCGGGATGTCGCGCGTGATTTCCTCGGCACCGAGCTTGGTGTCGCGGGCCATCACCACCAGCTCCTCGATGTGGATCGAGGTGTAGCGGTCGTCTGCCACCACGCGTTCGCTGATCAGGATCGAGTCCTCGAAGTTGTAGCCGTTCCATGGCATGAACGCCACCAGCATGTTCTGGCCGAGGGCCAGTTCGCCCAGGTCGGTCGATGCGCCGTCGGCGATCACGTCACCCTTGGCGATGTGGTCGCCGCGCTTGACGATCGGGCGCTGGTGGATGTTGGTGTTCTGGTTGGAACGCTGGTACTTGATCAGGTTGTAGATGTCCACGCCGACTTCGCCGGCCTGGGCTTCGGCGTCGTTCACGCGCACCACGATGCGGGTCGCGTCGACGTAGTCGACCACCCCGCCGCGGGTGGCGACCACCACGGTGCCGGAGTCCACCGCCGAAACGCGCTCGATGCCGGTCCCGACGAAGGCCTTCTCGGGACGCAGCACCGGCACCGCCTGGCGCTGCATGTTGGCGCCCATCAGTGCGCGGTTCGCGTCGTCGTGCTCCAGGAACGGCACCAGCGAGGCGGCTACCGACACAATCTGCGCGGGCGACACGTCCATGTACTGGATGCGGTCGGCGCCGACCAGCACCGATTCGCCGGCCTCCCGCGCGGACACCAGGTCGCCGGTGAGGCGGCCGTCCTTGTCGAGCGCCGCGTTGGCCTGGGCGATCACGTACTTGCCTTCCTCGATGGCCGACAGGTAATCGATCTGGTTGGTCACCTTGGCGTCCACGACGCGGCGATACGGCGTCTCGATGAAGCCGTATTCGTTCAGGCGGGCGTACAGCGCCAGCGAGTTGATCAGGCCGATGTTCGGGCCTTCCGGCGTTTCGATCGGGCACACGCGGCCGTAGTGGGTGACGTGCACGTCGCGCACTTCGAAGCCGGCGCGCTCGCGCGTCAGGCCGCCCGGGCCGAGCGCCGAGACGCGGCGCTTGTGGGTGATCTCGGACAGCGGGTTGGTCTGGTCCATGAACTGCGACAGCTGCGACGCGCCGAAGAACTCCTTCAGGGCCGCGGAAATCGGCTTGGAGTTGATCAGGTCATGGGGCATCAGCGGTTCCTGCTCGGCCTGGCCGAGACGCTCCTTGACGGCCTTCTCGATGCGGGCGAGCCCGGTGCGGTACTGGTTCTCGGCCAGTTCGCCGACGCAGCGCACGCGCCGGTTGCCGAGGTGGTCGATGTCGTCAACTTCGCCGCGTCCGTTGCGCAGGTCCACCAGGATCTTGACCACGGCGAGGATGTCCTCGTTGGTCAGCACCATCGGGCCGGTCGATTCGTTGCGGCCGACCTTGGCGTTGAACTTCATGCGGCCCACGCGCGACAGGTCGTACGTGTCGGGGTTGTAGAACAACCGCTGGAACAGCGCCTGCACGGCATCTTCGGTCGGCGGTTCGCCGGGACGCATCATGCGGTAGATGGCGACGCGGGCGGCGAACTCGTCCACGGTTTCGTCGATGCGCAGGGTCTGCGACATGTACGCGCCCTGGTCGAGCTCGTTCGTGTAGATGACCTGCAGCTCCTGCACGCCCGCTTGGCGCAGCTTTTTGAGCAGCGCTTCGGTCAGTTCGTCGTTGGCCTTGGCGATGATTTCGCCGGTTTCGGCATCGACGATGTTGCGCGCGACCACGCGGCCGATCAGGTAGTCTTCCGGCACGCTGATGTGCGTGGTGCCGGACTGCTCCAGGTCACGCGTGTGGCGCACGGTGACGCGCTTGTCCTTGGCCACGATCACCTTGCCCGACTTGTCGGTGATGTCGAAACGCGCCACTTCGCCGCGCAGGCGCTCGGGCACGAATTCCATCTGCGCGCCGCTGTCCATCAGGCGGAAGTTGTCGTTGACGAAGAAGTTCGCCAGGATCGATTCGGGCGTCAGGCCGATCGCCTTCAGCAGGATCGTGACCGGCATCTTGCGGCGGCGATCGACGCGGAAGTACAGGATGTCCTTCGGGTCGAACTCGAAATCGAGCCACGAGCCGCGGTAAGGAATGATCCGGGCCGAGAACAGCAACTTGCCGGAGCTGTGGGTTTTGCCCTTGTCGTGCTCGAAGAACACTCCGGGCGAGCGGTGCAGCTGCGACACGATCACGCGCTCGGTGCCGTTGATGATGAAGGAGCCCTTGTCGGTCATCAGGGGCACTTCGCCCATGTAGACCTCCTGCTCCTTGACCTCCTTCACGACCTTCGATTGCGGCGTGGAAGACTCGCGGTCATAGATGATGAGCTGGACCTTGGCACGCACGGCCGACGCGTAGGTCAGGCCGCGGGTCTGGCACTCGCGCACGTCGAACGCGGGTTTGGCCAGGTTGTACTCGAGGAACTTCATCTCGACGAAACCGTTGTGCGAGACGATCGGGAACGCGGCGTCGAACGCCGCTTGCAGACCTTCGATGGTGCGCTTTTGCGGGCCGACATCGGCCTGCAGGAACGCCGTGTACGCGTCCTTCTGCATCTGGAGCAGGTAGGGGATTTCAAGCACGCTGTCGCGGCTGCCGAAGCTTTTGCGGATGCGTTTGCGTTCGGTGTAAGAATAGGCCATGAGATCTCCGGGCTAACTTGCGCAACTGTCATCGAGTTCTCGGGGCGTTCGAGACTCGACCTGCTTGGTGGGTTGGCCACTACCAACCATGGCGGACGGCGATGCATTGCACATCGCCCGAACCAAGGCATCTCCTGCAGTCGGGGTCAGAAGACACTCGACAACCTTCTTTACTCGTTTTCCCCCGGCTTTCGCCTGGGGAACCCTTCGTTTCGGAGGGTTTTCGGGTGCGTTCTGCACGCATCCTTTAAGTACCAAAGGCTGGAGGCCCTTTCGGGTCGCTCCAGCCTCGGGCCAGGGACGAATTACTTCAGTTCGGCCTTGGCGCCGGCGTCTTGCAGCTTCTTCAGGGCGGCGTCGGCGTCCGCCTTCGCGATGCCTTCCTTGACGGGCTTCGGCGCGCCGTCCACCAGGTCCTTGGCTTCCTTCAGGCCCAGGCCCGTCAGTTCGCGCACTGCCTTGATGACCTGCACCTTGTTGGCGCCGGCTTCGAGCAGCTGAACCGTGAATTCCGTCTTTTCTTCGGCGACCGGTGCGGCGGCGCCGGCGGCGGCAGCGGGGGCAGCCATCGCGGCGGCGCTCACGCCGAACTTCTCTTCGATCGCTTTCACCAGGTCGTTGAGCTCCATGACCGTCATGCTGTCCAGCGCGGTCAGGAACTGGTCTTTATCGAATGCCATTTTTTCGTTTCCTTAAACAGAGGGGGGAAAGCAGCCGCTTCAGGCAGCTGCAACTTCAGGGCTGGCCGCTTGTTCGGCTTCGCCACCGCCTTTTTTCTTTGCCAGTGCGCCGAGCACCACCGCGGTGCGCGAGATCGGCGACATCAGCAGGCCGCAAAGCTGCGCCAGCAACACTTCCTTCGGGGGAATGCTGGCCAGCTGCTTCACGCCGTTGAAGTCCAGGGCCTTGCCCGCAAATGCACCGCCGCGAATCACCAGCTTGTCGTTGGTTTTCGCGAAGTCGGCCACCACTTTCGCGGCGGCGACGGCATCGACGGAGAAGCCGTAGATCAGCGGACCGGTCATCTGGTCGCCCACCACTTCGAACTGGCTGCCTGCCACAGCACGGCGAGCCAGGGTGTTTTTCAACACGCTCAGGTTCACGCCCTTGCTGCGCGCATCGCTGCGCAGTTTCGTCATGTCGGCGACCGTGATGCCGCGGTATTCCGCCATCACCAGCGTTTGAGCTTTAGCGGCGAGGCCGGTCACTTCATCGATGACCGCTTGCTTCTCACTGCGATTCAGACTCAAGGTCTCTACTCCTATTGAATGTACCTTCGGGTTTGCACCCTGCGGCACGCCTCGTTGCAGCGACCAACTGTTTGAAGGAAACTCTCGATTCCATCTGCAGCGGGATCGCCATCTGCGTTGGCCGGAGCCTTGCGGCGCTCCGATTAAGCGCAGTCGCCTGCGCACCAACGGTCCTGGATGGCCCGCCGGATTCCTGTGACAGGGGCCCGGCGGCCCACCACACCGGCCGACCCCTCGCGGGACCGGCCAATTGCACTTGCGCGTTACGCCGACAGGGACTGCGTGTCCACCCGGACACCCAGACCCATGGTCGACGAGACCGCGATCTTCCTCAAATACACACCCTTGCTCGTGGCCGGCTTGGCCTTGTTCAGCGCCTCGACCAGCGCCACCAGGTTGCCATGGAGCTTGTCCGATTCGAACGAGCGGCGGCCGATGGTCGCGTGGATGATGCCGGCCTTGTCGGCGCGGAACTGCACCTGGCCCGCCTTGGCGTTCCTCACCGCGGTCGCCACGTCCGGCGTCACGGTGCCGACCTTCGGGTTCGGCATCAGGCCGCGCGGACCCAGGATCTGGCCCAGCGTGCCGACCACGCGCATCGCGTCGGGAGCGGCGATCACCACGTCGAACGGCAATTCGCCGGCCTTCACGCGGGCCGCCAGGTCGTCCATGCCGACAATGTCCGCGCCGGCGGCCTTGGCTTCCTCGGCCTTCGCGCCCTGCGCGAACACGGCCACACGCTTGGTCTTGCCGGTGCCGTTGGGCATCACCACCGCGCCGCGGACCACCTGGTCCGACTTCTTCGGGTCGATGCCCAGTTGCACCGCCACGTCGATCGACTCATCGAACTTCGCGGTGGCCGCTTCCTTCACGATGCCCAGGGCATCGGTGAGCGCGTACAGCTTCGTGCTGTCGGCCTTGCCCTGCAGGGCTTTCTGTTTCTTGGTCAGCTTGGCCATTCAGACGCCCTCCACCGTGATGCCCATCGAACGGGCGGAGCCTGCCAGCGTGCGGATCGCGGCATCGACATTCGCGGCGTTCATGTCCTTCAGCTTGGTCTTGGCGATCTCTTCGAGCTGGGCCCGCGTGATCTTGCCGACCTTGTTGCTGTGCGGCGTGGCAGAACCCTTTTCCAGCTTCACGGCCTTCTTGATCAGCACCGTCGCGGGCGGGGTCTTGATGATGAAAGTGAAGCTCTTGTCCGCATAGGCCGTGATCACCACGGGCAGCGGCAGACCGGGCTCGACGCCCTGGGTCTGGGCGTTGAACGCCTTGCAGAACTCCATAATGTTCAGGCCGCGCTGGCCCAATGCGGGGCCGATCGGCGGCGACGGATTGGCTTTGCCCGCCGGCACTTGCAGCTTGACAAAACCGACGATTTTTTTCGCCATGGTTTCCTACTCCTTGCGGGTGATAACGCCTGGGCCCAACGGCTTCAGCTCCCCGGGGTTAGCGGCTCG
This sequence comes from Ramlibacter sp., assembly GCA_019449555.1. Lineage (GTDB taxonomy): Bacteria > Pseudomonadota > Gammaproteobacteria > Burkholderiales > Burkholderiaceae_C > Ramlibacter. The sequence goes on along the minus strand of JAGRPN010000420.1, from coordinate 1,448 downwards.
TAATCTTTTCGCCTCGCTGAGCCGAAAAGCGAGGTGAAAACAAGGCAGCCGGCAAGCCGTCCGCCTTGACCTTGTTCAAGTTTTTTCGACTTGAGAAAACTCCAGTTCCACCGGCGTCGCGCGACCGAAGATCGTCACCGACACGCGGACCTTGTTCTTTTCGTAATTGACTTCCTCGACCGTGCCGTTGAAGTCGGTGAACGGACCGTCCTTGACGCGCACGTATTCGCCGACCACGAATTCGACCTTGTGGCGCGGCTTCTCGGTGCCTTCTTCCATCTGGCCGAGGATCTTGGCGACCTCGTCCTCGGAAATGGGGGCCGGCCGGTTCTTGGCGCCGCCGACGAAGCCCGTGACCTTGTTCGTGTGCTTGACCAGGTGCCAGGTGTCGTCGTTCATGACCATCTGCACCAGCACGTACCCCGGGTAGAAGCGCCGCTCGGACGTCTTCTTCTGCCCGTTCTTGATCTCCACCACTTCCTCGGTGGGCACCAGGATCTCGCCGAACATTTCCTGCATGCCGGCGCGGTTGATGCGTTCACGGATGTTGCGCTCGACGGCCTTTTCCATGCCCGAGTACGCGTGCACGACGTACCAGTGCATGTCCGGGCGCGTCGGCCTGGCCGGCTTCGCGGGCTGCGAGTCCGTCGTTTCCGCGGCCGTGTCTGTGATATCGCTCATTACTTCTTCCACCCCAAAATCAGGTCGTAGAACACCCATTCGAGGGTCTTGTCGGTCAGCCACAGGAAGAGGGCCATCACCGCGCTGAAGGCGATGACGTACAGCGTCATCTGGATCGCTTCCTTGCGGCTCGGCCAGACGACCTTCTTGACTTCCTTCCAGGAGTCGCGGCCGAAGGCCACGAATTCCTTGCCGGGCTCGGACGTCATGAACACCACGAACGCCGCGGCCAGGCCCACCAGCAACGCGCCCCACTGGGCGACCGACCCCTGCCTGGCCAGCAGGTAAAAGCCCACCACCGCCGCGATCACGAGGGCAACGGCGACGCCCAGCTTGGCCTTGTCGGCGCCGGTACTGACGGTTTCAACTTGAGAAGTGGCCATTTGCGGCGTTTTCCTGCTTCAATTCACTGCGTCTTTTGAGACGCCAAACCCGCCACGGTGGGGCGGGTTGTTTCTTGCGCCCGCCGGATGACGGGCCTGGGTTGCCACTCAGGTGGCAGGGGCAGTAGGAATCGAACCTACAACCTTCGGTTTTGGAGACCGACGCTCTGCCAATTGAGCTATACCCCTTTGTCAATCAGTTGAGGACAGAGCCAAAGGTCTGTCCCGCAAAATTACTCAAGAATCTTGGCGACGACGCCGGCGCCCACGGTCTTGCCGCCCTCGCGGATGGCAAAGCGCAGGCCTTCTTCCATGGCGATCGGGGCGATCAGCTTGACGGTGATCGTCACGTTGTCCCCGGGCATGACCATCTCCTTGTCCTTG
>JAGRPN010000419.1 GCA_019449555.1 Ramlibacter sp. | reverse complement strand
GGTCGCCCAGCACGAGCGACAGCACCAGCGGCGCGAGCGGGTACTTGAGCTTCTTCAGGAGATACCCGAGCACACCGAACAACACCATGAACCACACGTCGAGCATGGCGCTGTGGACGGTGTAGGCGCCGATCGCGCACACCGCGATGATGATGGGCGCGATGATCGAAAAGGGTATGCGCAGGATCGCGGCGAACAGCGGCACGGTGGTCAGCACGATGATGAGGCCGGCGAGGTTGCCGAGATACATACTGGCGATCAGGCCCCAGACGAATTCGGGTTTTTCGACGAACAGCAGGGGCCCGGGCTGCAGGCCCCAGATCAGCAGACCGCCGAGCAGCACCGCGGCAGTCGGGGACCCGGGTATGCCGAGCGAGAGCATGGGCAGCAGCGCCGACGTTCCCGCCGCGTGCGCGGCGGTCTCGGGCGCGACGACGCCTTCCAGCTGACCGGTGCCGAACTTGCGGCCCTCGCTCGACATGCGCTTGGCCACGCCGTAGCTCATGAACGAGGCCGGCGTCGCACCGCCCGGGGTGATGCCCATCCAGCAGCCGATGAGGCAGCTGCGCACCGATGTCATCCAGAAGCGCGGCAGCTTCTTCCAGGTCTCGAAGACGATTTTCGGGTTTATCTTCGCCGTGCGTCCCTGGAACGAAAGCCCTTCCTCCATCGACAGCAGTATCTCGCCGATGCCGAACAGTCCGATCACGGCAACCAGGAAGTCGAATCCGCGCATGAGCTCCGTCCAGCCGAAATTCAGCCGCAGCTGCCCGGTAATGGTATCCATGCCGACGGCGGCAAGCGCGAACCCGAGCATCATCGCGGCGATGATCTTGAACGCCGAGCCCTTGCCCATGCCGACGAAGCTGCAGAACGTCAGGAAGTAGACCGAGAAGAACTCGGGCGGCCCGAACTCCAGCGCGAAGCGCGCGACGAGCGGCGCAAGGAACGTGATCATCACGACGGCCACGAAAGCGCCGACGAAAGACGACGTGAACGCCGCGGTGAGGGCCTCGCCGGCGCGCCCCTGCTGTGCCATCGGATAGCCGTCGAAGGTGGTGGCCACCGACCACGGCTCGCCCGGGATGTTGAACAGCACGCTGGTGATCGCCCCGCCGAACAGCGCGCCCCAGTAAATGCAGGAGAGCATGATGATCGCCGAAGTCGGCGGCATCGTGAAGGTCAGCGGCAGCAGGATCGCTATGCCGTTCGCACCACCCAGGCCCGGCAGCACGCCGATGATCACGCCCAGAAGGATGCCGACGAACATCAGCAACAGGTTGAACGGCGTCAGTGCGACCGCAAACCCGTGGAACAGCGCATTGATTTCTTCCAAGTTCTCCCCCTTCGTCCGATTCGGTGCGCTAATAGCCGAGGAAGCTCAACGGATCGAACCAGCCGCCCTTGTAGAGCGGCACCTGAAACCAGACCTCGACCAAGACGAATGCGAACGCGCTCACGCCGATGCCGAGCGAGTCGCCTTTCAGCCACGAATAGCGCCCGAGCCAGATCATGAAGAACGTGATGTAGACGGCGGCGGCGACGTAAATGCCGATCAACTGTATGAGCAGCACGTAACCGGCCGCCGGAACGAGCACGGACATCACCTGGCGCAGCGGTCCGCGGTCGACGAACGAACGGTTGGCGCCCAGCTTGCCGCTCAAACCCTGCACGAACGTGACCAGGCTGCAGATGCAGAGGATGATGCCGATGTAGAACGGAAAATAGCCGGACTGGGGGCCGTCGTCGGCCCAGCGGGCGCCCAATTTGAAGCTGGAGATCGCAACGGCGGCGCCGATCGCAAAGAGCAGGGCCGCGACGACCAGTTCCATCGTCAGCATGCCGACCGCCGGCCGGTCTTCACCTTGCGTGCGCGTTTCTTCGGTCATGGGGTGGGTGCGTAGGTTGTGGGAATCGGTTTGCTGCCCGAGGGCGAAAAAAAGCCGCGGGCGTCGCCCGCGGCTTTTTCAGATTACTTCGCAGCCAGGAATCCCGCTTCCTTCATCAGGTTGCGGTGCAGCGCCTCGTTCTTCTCGACCCAGGTGAGGTATTCCTTGCCCGTCATGAACGTGTTGTTCAGCGCGCCGCGCTCGATGTATTCCTTCCAGTCCGGCGTCTCGCGCACTTTCTTGAACAGCTCGACGTAGAAGTTCACCGCATCCTGCGGCACGCCCGGCGGCATGAATATCCCGCGCAGCATCACGTAGTCGGTCGGAACACCGGCCTCCTTGCACGTCGGGATGTCGTTCCACGACTGCGTGTCCGTCACCTTCGTCTTGTACGGCATGCGCTCGTTGTCGAACACGCACAGCGGTCGCAGCTTCCCGGCACGCCATTGCGCCACCGCCTCGATCGGGTTGTTCACGCTGGAGTTCAGGTGCTTGCCCACCAGCTGCACCGCCACGTCCCCGCCACCCTTGAACGGCAGATACGTGAACTTCGTGCCCGTCGCCTTCTCGATCGCCACCGTGATGATCTGGTCTTCCTGCTTCGAGCCGGTGCCGCCCATCTTCATCTTGTTCGGCCCCGCCTGCTTCACCGCGTCCAGATACTCCTTCGCCGTCTTGTACGGGCTCTCGGCGTTCACCCACAGCACGAACTGGTCGAGCGCGAGCATCGCAACCGGCGTCAGGTCCTTGTAGCTGAACGGCACACCCGTCGCGAGCGGCGTGGTGAACAGGTTCGACAGCGTGATGATGATCTTGTGCGGATCACCTTTCGCGTCCTTCACCGCGAGAAAGCCCTCAGCGCCCGCGCCGCCCGACTTGTTCACCGGAATCAGCGACTGCTTCATCAGATTGTGCTTGGCGACTATCCCCTGGATGAGACGCGCCATCTGGTCGGCGCCGCCGCCGGTGCCGGCCGGAATCACGAACTCCACCGGCTTGGTGGGCTCCCAGGCTGCTGCGGCTGCGGGTTGTATTGCTGTGATGCCTACAGCGGCTGCAAATGCCACCGCGCCGCGCGTAAAGACACGCTGGATATCCATCTACTCCTCCTTATCGTTGATGCTGCGTCCCGATTGTTGATGATGGACTCGTCTTGCGCAAGTGTCTCCGTCATCAAACG
>JAGRPN010000418.1 GCA_019449555.1 Ramlibacter sp. | reverse complement strand
TGCGACGGCCACCAACATGGCCTACATGTTGTCGGCGCAACTCGCGGCCATGCGGCTCAATGTCTCCGCCAATCCTGCGGTCGCCACGACATTGATCTACGCGCCGGGGCTGCCTTCCCTCACCAACACCGCCGGCTTCGCCACGGTCCAGGTGATCATGGACGCCGCCAATGCGGCGCTGGTCAGTCCCGACAACGTCACGATCGGCGCCAGCGCTGCCCGCACATACCAGGAACTGCTCAAGAACGCTTTGGACAGCGCCAACAACAACTTGACGTTCGTTCAGAGCACGCCTTGCCCAAGAACGTTTGAGTAACCGCCATCGCGGCGCCGACAGGCCGCTGCGGCAGCAGTGCCGAAGCGGCCTTCGGCTTTGCGGAACGCGCCCAGCGCGTCCCGGTCGCGCGGCTCACACGCGGGGCATTCACGACCACGATGCAGAGAATGGCTTCAACGCGAAGAAGCGATAGAAGCCGTGCGAGCCTGGATGGCGCAGCGAACGCCATGAAACGGTGGCGATAAGGGCGCTGCCCGCGAGCACGAACGTGAGAGGGAATGGCATCCATGGATGACTCGCAATGCGGCGCAGCACAGGCTCAGCACACGGTCGTTTTGCGTGTCGCCGCGCAGCTTCGGATGTCGTCGGATGGACGCGCGCGGCGCAAGCAGCCGTGACCCGATTGACCTGAATCAACCACACGCAAGATGTAGGGCGGAGGGCCTACGAACGATGTTTCGCGCCCAGTGATTCTCTACATAATGCAATCGACAACCACATGATGCAATGACGAGCGAGCGTCAACCGGCGCCCCGACGTCAGGCAACATCCAAGTCGGAGACCACAATGTCATCTGCTCTGACCTCCAGCCGGGCCGGTTCATCGGCTTTGCCAACACGGCATCTGCCCCCCGCGGTGGTGCTGCCCCATCCAGAAGAGTATTACGAGGTCCGCTTCGAATCCATCGGCGGTCTCGGCGCGCATGCGGCCGGCCAGGTGCTGGCGACGGCATCGGTCGTACGGATGGGCCTGAACGGCGCGCACTTCTCGTCCTACGGCTCGGAGAAGAAGGGATCGCTGATCCGTTCGTACGTGCGGCTGACGGCCGGCGATCGTCCGATCCGCACCAGCGCGCCGGTCGAACGCCCCGACGTGATCGTGGTATTCCACGCGGCACTGCTGCGCAGCCCGGCAACGTTCGCGGGCCTCAAGGCCGATGGCACGTTGATCTACAACGCTCCTGCGGGCGTGGTCCCGCCGGAGCTCTCGGCGCTGCCGCGTACCGCACGCGTCGTACGCGTCGATGCAACCGGTATCGCAATGAAGCAGGCTTCGCGGCCGAACGCGGTGTTCCTGGGCACGCTGTGCGCCTTGTGTCCGTTCCTGGACCGCTCGAGCGTGCTCGATGCGCTGTCGGAAGAATTCGCGGGCAAGCACCCGGAAGCGGTCGCAGCCAACGAGAGCGCGTTTCATGCGGGCGAGTCCGAGTTCGAGGAACTGCGCGGGGTAGGCACCGCGCAAGGCGACCTGGCGCCGATGCAGGCCGAACCGCTCTGGGGCTACGACACCCAACCGGTGGGCGGCATCCTGCCGACACCGGGCAACAGCGCGTGGAACGATCTCACCACGTCGCGCATCGGCTGGATGCCGGTGCTCGACTCATCGAAATGCATCCATTGCGGCGTGTGCGACCTGGTCTGCCCGGACTTCTGCCTTGTCTGGGGCGAGGCTGACGACGGCGGCAAGTTCGAGCGCAAGTTGAACGGTGTCGATTACCGCTATTGCAAGGGATGCCTGCGCTGCGTCGAATCGTGCCCGACGCAGGCGCTCGCCAAAACCGCCGAAACGGCCGGGCTCGCGGACAAGCTGCGCGTGCCGCTCTTTCCAGAACTCATCGCGTAAGGGCTCCTACCATGACGACCAACGCTCTCGCCGAATCAACGCTCGCTCCGCAGGACCGCCCGGCCGCACTGGTGCGCCAGAAGATCGAGTTCCGCAGCGGCAACGAAGCGGCCGCGCTCGCCTCGCGCGACATCGGCTATCACGTGATGGGCTACTTCCCGATCACGCCTTCCACCGAGGTCGCCGAGAGCCTGTCCAAGATGCAGGCCGAGGGCATGCACGAGATCGCGATGATCGCCGGCGACGGCGAGCACGGCGCGGCGGGCATCTGCTACGGCGCGGCGCTGGGCGGCGGCCGCGTGCTGAACGCGACGAGCTCGCAGGGCCTGCTCTACGCGCTCGAGCAGTTGCCGGTGCAGGCCGGCACCCGCGTGCCGATGGTGCTCAACGTGGCCGCACGCGCAGTGTCCGGTCCGCTGGACATCCGCGGCGATCACTCCGACTTCTATTACGCGCTGAACACCGGCTGGATCGTGCTGTGCGCGCGCGATCCGCAAGCCGTTTACGACCTCAACTTCGCGGCCATCCGCATCGGCGAGCACCCGGACGTGCGGCTGCCGGTGATGGTCGTGTACGACGGTTTCTTCACCAGCCACCAGAAGAGGCGCATCCAGGTGTTCGACGACGAAGCCGCGATGCGCAATTTCCTCGGCGAGCGCCCGCAATGGCCCTCGCCGCTCGATACCGAGCATCCGGCGACGTTCGGGCCGTACATGAACGACCCCGACCTCATCAACAACAAGGTGCAGCTTTCCAACGCGATGGAAGCGGCGCGCAAGGTAATCCCCGACGTGTTCGCCGAACTCGGGCGGATGACGGGCCGTTCCTATGCGGTGCTCGATTCGTATCGCATGGAAGACGCCGACGTGGCGCAGGTGCTGATCAACTCCGCCGCCGAGACCGCCAAGGAAGTGGCCGACGAGCTGCGCGCGAAGGGCAAGAAGGTCGGCGTGCTTTCGCCCAATGTGATGCGGCCGTTCCCCGCGGACGAGTTCCGCGATGCACTGAAGCATGTCAAGGCGGCAACGATCGGCGACCGCGCCGACTCGTATGGCGCCGGCGGCGGCAACCTGTCGCTTGAAGTGCGCGCTGCACTGCAACTCGACCGCGACAACGAAACGCTGGTGCTCTCGCGCATCTACGGCCTGGGCGGCAAGGACTTCGTCGGCTCGGACGCCGAAGTGTTCTTCGACGAAGCGCTCGCGGCGGCGGCGACGCAACAGCCCGCGAAGGTGTTCGCCTACCACGGCGCCACGCCCGGCACGCCAGGCAAGGGCGCCCGCCCCGGCCTGCCGCCGATCACCGCGGCCGAAGTCTCGCGCGGCATGGCCAAGGTGACCACCGACAAGGAAACCGGGCGCCTGAACGTCGAACTGGCGCCCTTCTGGAAAATGACCGAAGTGCCGGGCCGCATCGCCCCCGGCCACGGCGCCTGCCCCGGCTGCGGCGCGTTCCCCACGCTGCACCAGATCGGGCGCGTGCTGGAAGGCGACGTCGTCATGCTGTTCCAGACCGGCTGCGCGATGGTCGTGACGACCGGCTATCCCTCGACCGCGCACCGCGTCAACTACATCCACAACCTGTTCCAGAACGGCGGCGCCACTCTGTCGGGCCTGGTCGAGATGTACCACGAGCGCGTGCGCCGCGGCGAGCTGCCGAAGTCGAAGGACATCACGTTCGTGATGATCACCGGCGACGGCGGGATGGACATCGGCATGGGCGCCGCGCTGGGCGCGGCCCACCGCAATCACCGCATGATGATCCTGGAGTACGACAACCAGGGCTACATGAATACCGGCGCGCAACTGTCGTACTCCACGCCATTCGGGCACCGCACCTCCACCAGCGAAGTCGGCGGCCCGCTCCCCGGCAAGCGCTATCACCACAAGGACACGGCGCAGATCTTCGCGGCGTGTCACCTGCCGTACGTCTTCACGTCCAGCGAGGGCTACCCCGAGGACCTGATGCGCAAGGTCGCGAAGGCGCAGTACTACGCCAAGCGCGAAGGCCTGGTGTACGGGAAGATCCTTTCGTTCTGCCCGCTCAACTGGCGCACCGCCGACGACGCGGCGCAGCCGGTGCTGCAGGCGGCCATCGATTCGTGCTTCTTCCCGCTGTACGAGGTGGAGCACGGCCACACCACGCTGACCTACGACCCGGAAGCCTCCGGGCGACGCCGGCCGGTCGGCGACTGGCTCAAGCTGATGGGCAAGACCAAGCACCTGCTGTCGCCCGCCAATGCCCCGGTGCTCGAGGGCATCCAGGGCGAGGTGGACCGCCGCTGGAGCCGCATCAAGGCGATGCACGAGCACCCGCTGCTGTAAGGGAGAAACCCGCATGACCCGCATCCTGGAAACGCGACGCCTCACCCCCGTCACCAAGTACTTCCGGCTCGACGCGCCGCTGATTGCCGCGTCGGCCAAGCCGGGACAGTTCGTCATGCTGCGCGTGCGCGACGGCGGCGAACGCATTCCGATCACGATCGCCGATTACGACCGCAAGGCCGGCACCATCTCGATCGTCGTGCAGCAAGTCGGCGCCACGACCACGCTGGTGTGCGCGCTGGAGGCCGGCGACGAGATCCTGGACGTGGTCGGCCCGCTCGGCAGCCCGATCGACATACCGGCGGGCTCGCATGTGTGCGGCGTCGGCGGGGGCTTCGGTTCGGCCGTGCTGCTCGGGCTGATGCGCGAGTTGAAAGCCGCCGGACAGCGCACCACGGCGATCATCGGCGCCCGCAACAAGGACCTGCTGATCCTGGCCGACGAATTGAAGCCGAGCTGCGATCACCTGGCGATCTGCACCGACGACGGCTCGGCCGGCTTCAAGGGCTTCGTGTCGCAGCAGCTCGAGCGATTCATCGCCGGCGAGGGCCCGGGCCGCCCCGATTACGTGGTGGCGATCGGACCGATGGCCATGATGCGCGCGGTGGCCGAAACGACCCGCGGGCCCAAGGTGAAGACGCTCGTGTCGATGGACCCGCTGATGGTGGACGGCACCGGGATGTGCGGCGGCTGCCGCGTCATCGTCGGCGGCAAGGCCCAGTTCGCCTGCGTCGACGGCCCGGCCTTCGATGCGCACGAAGTCGATTTCGAAGTGGCGATGCGCCGTAACAAGGCCTACGTGAAAGAGGAAAAGCTCGCACTCGAGCGAGTCAATTGCAGCCGGTCGGCGGCGAAGGAGTTGCACTGATGCCAGTCAAACGCGCAGAAAAGACGCCGATGCCGGTGCGTGACGCACAGCTTCGCGCGCACGATTTCAATGAAGTGAACTCGGGCTACTCGCCCGCCCATGCCGTGTTCGAAGCCGAGCGCTGCCTGCGCTGCCAGGACCCGGTGTGCGTCGAAGGCTGCCCGGTCAACATCCCGATCCCGGATTTCATCCATGCGATCGCGGCCAGCGACATGGCGGGCGCCGCGAAGATCCTGCGCGGTGCGAATCCGCTGCCTTCCGTGTGCGGCCGGGTCTGCCCGCAGGAGTCGCAGTGCGAATCCGAATGCCACATGCTCAAGCGTTTCAACCCGGTGGCGATCGGCCATCTGGAGCGCTATGTCGCCGACTGGGAGCGCTCGCAGCCCATCACCGCCTCGGTGAACATCACCCGCAAGGAGAAGATCGCCGTCATCGGGGCCGGCCCGTCGGGCCTCGTCTGCGCTGGCGAGCTCGCGCGGCTCGGCTACGCGGTCACCATCTATGAGGCGCTGCATGCGCCCGGCGGCGTGCTGCGCTATGGCATCCCGGAGTTCCGGCTGCCCAAGGCCATCCTCGACTGGGAAGTGGACATCCTCAAGGCGATGGGCGTCGAGATCGTCTGCAACGTGGTGATCGGCCGCACGCTGGCGCTCGATGCGCTGTTCGAGAAGATGGGCTATGCGGCCGTCTTCATCGGCACCGGCGCGGGCCTGCCCCAGTTTCTCGGCATTCCCGGCGAAAACCTCAACGGCGTGATGTCGGCCAACGAATTCCTCACGCGCATGAACCTGATGCGCGGCTACCAGTTTCCGGAAACCGACACGCCGCTCAAGGTGGGCAAGCGCTTCGCCGTCATCGGTGCCGGCAATACGGCGATGGACGCCGTCCGCTCGTCGCTGCGCCTGGGCGCCGAGGAGGCGTACATCGTGTATCGCCGCAGCGAGAAGGAGATGGGCGCGCGCGTCGAGGAATACCACCACGCGATCGAGGAAGGCGTGCAGTTCAAGTGGTTGAACAATCCACTCGAAGTCATCGGCGACGCCGACGGCTGGGTCACCGGCCTCAAGTGCCAGAAGATGAAATTGGGCGAGCCGGATGCGTCCGGGCGGGCGCGGCCGATCCCGATCGAAGGCAGCGAATTCGTGCTGCCCGTCGACAATGTCGTCCTGGCGATCGGCACCACGCCCAACCCCCTGCTCACGCGCACCACGTCCGGCCTGCTCACGAACAAGAAGGGCTGCCTGGTGGCCGACGAGGGCACCGGGCTCACGTCCAAGACGCTCGTCTTCGCCGGCGGCGATGCGGTGACGGGTGCCGCGACGGTGATCCTGGCCGCGGGCGCCGGCAAGCGATCCGCGCAAGCGATCCACGAGGCGCTGCAGGCCAGGCACGCGCCGATTGCGGTGCATTAGGGCCTGTTAACGGGCCCTAAGCCGCGTCTGCGGTCGGCCTGCAATGGGCCCCGCAAGGCGAGCATTCAAGAGCCGTGTCCACGGTTGAGCTGGGTATGCCGTGCCCCCTCATCCTTGCACTGACGCAACTCAAGCTTGCGCTCCAAAACTTGTAGCGTCCGGCCCACGACGCCTCCGAGTCGCGTATAACTCCTTAAGTGGCGCTTCAGTCAGCATGTCGGAACATCGCGTTTTGCCGATGGGCTGCCGTATGTTGAATGATGGGAGACGCCGCTTTTTGCGCGACCGGTCGAATGGAATTGCCTTTCCTGCCTTTTTCCGTGCCCAGCATCGGCGATGCCGAAGTTGCGGCGGTCACCGGGGTTCTGCGCTCCGGGTGGATCACCACCGGTCCGAAAAACCAGGAACTTGAAGAACGCTTCGCGGCTTTCGCGGGAGCCCGGCACGCGGTAGCGCTTTGTTCCGCCACCGCGGCCATGCACGTGACCTTGCTCGCGCTGGGGATCGGACCCGGCGACGAAGTGATCACGCCTTCCCTGACCTGGGTTTCCACCGCCAACATGATCTGCCTGCTGGGCGCCACGCCGGTGTTCATCGATGTCGATCGCGACACCCTGATGGTGACCGGGCAGGCGGTCGAGGCCGCCATCACCCCGCGCACCAAGGCGATCATCCCGGTGCACTACGCCGGAGCGGCCTGCGATCTGGCGGCGTTGCGGCACATCGCGAAGCAACGCGGGGTGGCCCTGATCGAGGATGCGGCGCACGCGGCGGGAACGCGCTACCAGGGGCAAGCGATCGGCTCCCGCGGCACGGCGATCTTCTCTTTTCATGCGATCAAGAATCTCACTTGCGCCGAAGGCGGGATGCTGGTGACCGATGATGCGGCGCTGGCGGAACGGGTGCGCCGGCTGAAATTCCATGGCCTCGCGGTGGACGCGTTCGACCGCCGCAACCTCGGCCGCAAGCCGCAGGCGCAGGTGATCGAGCCTGGCTTCAAGTACAACCTGTCCGACATCCATGCCGCGCTGGGTCTCGTGCAGCTCGAGCGTCTCGCCGAGATGAACGCTCGTCGCCGGGATCTTGCGCATCTCTACCTGGAACGGCTCAAAGGGCTTCCGGTGTCGCCGCTTCGATTGCCGGCGGATCCGGCAGAGCACGCCTGGCATCTCTTCATCCTGCGAATCGACGCCCAACGTTGCGGTATCGACCGCGATGCTTTCATGGAAGCGCTCAAGGCGCGCGGCATCGGCACCGGCATCCATTTCATCGCCACGCACCTGCATCCCTGGTATCGCCAACGCTGGCCGGATCTGCGGCTGCCCGACAGCGAGTGGAATTCGGCCCGGATCTGTTCGATCCCGCTGTTCCCCGACCTTCGAGAGCAAGACGTGGAGCGGGTGACACAAGCGATCGAAACCATTGTCGGCGGGCACGCATGAAACCCTACGAAGTCGAGCGCTTGTCCGTCGTGATTCCCGTGTACAACGAGCAGGACAGCCTGCCGGAGTTGTTGCAGCGGACATGCGCAGCGTGCGAGCAGTTGCCCTGCTCTTTCGAGATCATCCTGGTGGACGACGGCAGCCGGGACAGCTCCGCGGAGCTGCTGCAGGAGGCCGCGGCCCAACCCGGCAGCCCGGTGATCGCGGTCATCCTGAACCGCAATTACGGGCAGCACGCGGCCATCATGGCCGGGTTCGAGCAGTGCACCGGAGACCTCGTCATCACGCTGGATGCGGATCTGCAAAACCCGCCCGAGGAGATCCCTTCGCTGGTCAGGACCGCCGCCGAAGGGTACGACGTGGTCGGCACGGTGCGCCTGCAGCGCAAGGACTCCGCACTGCGACGGCTACCTTCGCGGCTGGTGAATTTCGCGGTGCTCCGCTCCACCGGCGTTCCGATGACCGACTTCGGCTGCATGCTGCGGGCTTACCGGCGCACGGTGGTGGACGCGATGCTGAAATGCCGGGAGCACAGCACCTTCATTCCCATCCTCGCCAACAGCTTCGCCCGCTACACCTGCGAGATCCCCGTGCGCCATGCGGCGCGCGAACACGGCGAATCCAAGTACGGGTTCATGAAGCTGATCAACCTCATGTTCGACCTGGTCACCACCATGTCCACCGCCCCGCTGCGCATGCTCAGCCTGTTCGGCGCTGCCCTGGCGCTGGTCGGCTTCGCGTTCGCCCTGCTGCTGCTGGTGCTTCGGCTTGCCCACGGCCCAGAGTGGGCGGCCCAGGGCGTGTTCGTGCTGTTCGCCGTGTTGTTCATTTTCACGGGCGCGCAATTCCTCGGCCTGGGACTGCTGGGCGAGTACCTCGGACGCGTCTACCGCGATGTGCGTGCCCACCCGCGCTTCTTCGTGGAGCGGATCGTCCGCGCTCCCGCTCCCGGGCCGCAGTTGGCGGCTAACTTGCGTCAGGTCCATCTCAGATGAAAGATACCGTCGTCTTTGCCTACCACGACATCGGCTGCGCCGGCATCCAGGCGCTCATCGACGCTGGTTATGTCATCAAGGCGGTCTTCACGCACGCGGATGATCCCGCCGAAAACCGCTTTTATGCCTCGGTCGCGCAACTGTGCGCCGCCCAAGGCATTACGGTGTACGCGCCGCAAGACGCCAACCATCCGCTGTGGGTCGAACGCATCCGCGCGCTGCGGCCGGACTTCATCTTTTCTTTCTATTACCGCAACCTGCTGTCCAGCGAGGTGCTCGGTTGCGCCGCCCGGGGTGCCTTCAACCTGCACGGCTCCTTGTTGCCGCGCTATCGCGGACGAGCGCCGGCCAACTGGGTATTGGTCAACGGCGAAAGTGAAACGGGCGTCACGCTGCACCGCATGGTGAAGCGGCCGGACGCCGGGCCGATCCTCGCGCAGCGCCGCGTGCCCATTGCGCCGGACGACACGGCCCTGGCCCTGCATGCAAAGCTGCGTGAGGCGGCACGCGTGATGCTCGGCGACTGCCTGCCGGCGCTGGCGCGCGGCGAACTGGCGGAGCGTGAGCAGGACGAGAGCCAGGCCAGTTACTTCGGCCGGCGCACCCCCGCGGACGGGGAACTCGATTGGAAACGCGCAGCCTTCGAGCTGGCCAACCTGGTGCGTGCCGTGACGCAGCCCTACCCCGGTGCGTACTCGTGGCATGGCGATCGCAAATTGCTCGTCTGGAGCGCCGCCGCGCTGGACATCGCACACGGCAAGACGCCCGGAACCGTGCTCAGCGCGCAACCGCTGCGCATCGCGTGCGGCAACGGCGCGCTGGAGATCCTCGCCGGCCAACAGGGCGATGCCGGCTTGTACCTCGCCGGGCCGCAACTGGCCCAGGAAATGGGGCTCAGCGACGGGCTGCGCCTTCGGGGCAGCGTCGTCGCGCAAGCCCGCAAGCAGCGCGTGCTGATCCTCGGCGTCAACGGCTTCATAGGCAACCACCTCACCGAGCGCCTGCTGAAGGCCGGCCAATACGAAGTGTACGGGCTGGACATCGGGTGCGATGCCGTCGAACGGCTCAGAAGCGATCCGGATTTCCATTACCTGGAAGGCGACATCTCGATCCACACCGAATGGATCCAATACCACATCAAGAAGTGCGACGTGGTGGTGCCGCTGGTGGCCATCGCCACGCCCGTCGAATACACCCGCAATCCCTTGCGCGTGTTCGAACTGGACTTCGAAGAGAACCTGAAGATCGTGCGGTACTGCGTGAGATACGGCAAGCGGCTGGTGTTCCCGTCCACGTCCGAGGTGTACGGCATGTGCACGGACGAGCGCTTCGACGAAGACCGCTCGAACCTGATCGTCGGCCCGATCAACAAGCAGCGCTGGATCTACTCGGCTTCCAAGCAATTGCTCGATCGCGTGATCTGGGCCTATGGCCAGAAGGGCCTGAACTTCACGCTGTTCCGTCCGTTCAACTGGATGGGTCCGCGGCTGGACCGGCTCGATTCGGCACGCATCGGCAGTTCGCGGGCGATCACGCAGTTGATCCTCAACCTGGTGGAGGGCACGCCGATCAAATTGGTCGACGGAGGCGCGCAGAAGCGCTGCTTCACGGACGTGAACGATGGCATCGAGGCGCTGTTCCGGATCATCGAAAACCGCGGTGGCCGCTGCGACGGGCAGATCATCAACATCGGTAATCCGGAGAACGAAGCGAGCATCCGCGAGCTGGCCGAAGAACTGCTGGCGCAGTTCGAACGGCATCCCCTGCGCGGGCAATTCCCGCCGTTTGCGGGCTTCCGCGAGGTGGAGAGCCTCAGTTATTACGGTGAGGGCTACCAGGACGTGGCGCACCGCAAGCCGAGCGTCGCCAATGCCAGGCGCCTGCTCGGCTGGGAGGCGAAGATCGCCATGCCCACGACCATCGCCAAGACGCTGGACTTCTTCCTGCGGGAAGCAGCCCGCGCCGCGAGCTGATGATCGACGCCGGCTTGCGCATCGATGTGGACACCTGGCGCGGCACTCGGGAGGGCGTTCCCCCGATACTCGACGCGCTGGACGCGGCCGGCGTGCGCGCGACGTTCTTCTTTTCCGTCGGGCCGGACAACATGGGCCGCCATCTTTGGCGGCTCGTGCGGCCACGTTTCCTCTGGAAGATGGTGCGCTCGCGTGCCGCCAGCCTGTACGGCTGGGACATCCTGCTGGCCGGCACCGCCTGGCCGGGCCGCCGCATCGGCGCAGCGTTCGGGCACCTGATGCGCGAAGCGCGCGCACGTGGGCACGAGGTCGGCCTGCACGCGTGGGACCATCACGCATGGCAGCGCAATGCCGGCCGCTGGACCGGCCGGCAACTTGCAGCCGAGATCGATCGCGGCGTGAAGACGCTGCAGGACATCCTCGGGGCCCCCGTCGAATGCTCGGCGGCTGCCGGCTGGCGGGCCGACGAGGCCGTCGTCGAGGCCAAGGAGGCATTCGGCTTCCGCTTCAACAGCGACTGCCGCGGACGGTCCCTGTTCAGGCCGCGGCTGGCGGATGGGCGCCTGGGCACTCCCCAGATCCCGGTGGATTTGCCGACCTATGACGAGGTCGTGGGTCCCGACGTTGCGGCCGGCGCATTCACCGACTACATCCTCGAGCGCTTCCATCCGGGCGCGCTGCACGTGTACACCGTGCATGCGGAGGTCGAAGGCATCGTGATGGCCGAAGAATTTCGCCGCCTGCTCGCGGCAGCGCCCGGCCACGACATTCGCTTCATGCCTTTGGGATCGCTGTTGCCGGCCAAGGCGGACACCTTGCCGGCCGGCCTGCTGCGCCGAGGCGAGTTGCCCGGGCGCGAAGGCTGGGTAGGAGTGCAGGCATGATCCTGGCCCGGCCGATGCGGCTGCTGGCGCTCTTCATCCTGTCCGTGCTTGCGCCATTGGGCCTGCGTGCGCTGTGGATTCCCGATGAATCGCGCTATGCCGAGATCGCCCGCGAGATGCTCGAGAGTGGCAACTGGGTCGTCCCGCAATTGCTCGGCATGCCTTATTTCGAGAAGCCGGTCGCCGGCTACTGGTTCACGGCCATCAGCCAGGCACTGCTGGGCGAAAACCTGTTCGCCAGCCGTCTGCCGGTGGCCTTGGCCACTGCGCTCAGCGCGGTCGTGGTGGGCGCGCTGGCGCAGCGCATGTGGCGCGATACACGCACGACGCTGATCGCGGTCCTGATCTACTTGTCGTTCGGGCTGGTCGCCGGCATGGCGCTGTACATCACGCTCGATCCGCAACTGGCCTTGTGGCTGAACCTGTCCCTGCTTGCCTTTCATGGGGCGACGAGCACAAGCGTTGCGCGTCGGCGGCTGGCGGCCTGGGCGCTGCTGGGCGCCGCCTGCGGCATGGGTTTCCTCACCAAGGGATTCGTCGCGTGGGCGCTGCCGGTGCTGGTGGCCGCACCGTACATGCTTTGGCAGCGGCGGCTGGGCGAGCTCCTGCGCTACGGGCCGCTGGCCGTGCTGGCCGCGGTGGCCGTCGCGGCTCCCTGGGCGTTGGCCGTGCACCAGCAGGCGCCGGACTTCTGGAACTTCTTTTTCTGGAATGAGCATGTTCGGCGCTTCGCCGCCGCGGACGCGCAACACAGCCGGCCATTCTGGTTCTATCTGCCCGTGCTGCTGGCCGGCTGCGTGCCCTGGCTCGGCTTGCTGCTTCCGGCCGCGCGCAACGCATGGGCGCAAAAAAGAGACCCGAACGTCGGGTTGCTGGTGATCTGGTTCGTATTGCCGCTGGTGTTCTTCAGTCTCGCGCGCGGCAAGCTGCCGACCTATATCCTGCCGTGCTTCACGCCGCTGGCCCTCTTGATCGCGCGTGCTGTGGCGCAGGCGCTTGATGGGGCCGAGGCCGGCGCGTTCAAGACGAACGCTGCGATCAACGGCCTGATCGGGGTGGCCGGTCTGATCGCTTTGCCGATCGCCCGTCAACGCGGAATCTTCACGTCCGAGGACTTGGGCGCATGGCTGATCGCCATGGCGATCAGCCTCGCCTGGTTGCTCGTGGCTCTCGCGCAATGGTGGCGCCCCATGCGCCACTGGGAATGGTCGGCACTCCCCTTGTTGCTGCTGGCAGCCAGCCTGCCCGCACTGGTGACGCTCGACCAGACGGAATCCAAGACACCCTCGGTGTTCATCCACGAGCACCTCGGCACCTTGAGCAACGCGGACTTCCTGCTGAGCAACAATGCCGGCTTGTCGGCAAACCTGGCCTGGGACTTGAAACGCACGGACGTGACCGTCTACGCGCTGAAGGGCGAACTGCAGTACGGACTCGGCACGCCCTGCGGGGACGGCCGCTTCGTCTGGCGCGACGACGCCTTGGAGTGGATCGCGTCCGCGCGGCGCAAGGGCAGCGTCGCGGTCGTCCTGCGCCTCACCGGCGCCGACGATCCCGACATCGAGGCCCTGCCGGACGGCGCGACGCAACGCGACCTGCGCAACGACCTTGCGCTCGTGTTCTATCCGCGGGTGACTGCGCCATGACCTGGCTGCTGATCGCGGCTGTGTGCCTGCTCACCAGCTTGGGACAGGTGGCCCAGAAAATGGCGGTTTCCGGGTGGCGCATGAAGCCCACCAGCCTCGCCGGCAAATTGCGGTCCGCCTGGCTGTGGGGCGCACTTGTCAGCATGGGTTTGGGCTTGCTGCTGTGGCTTGCCGTGCTGCAACGGCTCGACGTCGGTGTTGCCTATGCGATGCTGAGCCTGAATTTCGTCCTCGTCATGCTGGTGGCCCGCTATGTTTTCGCGGAACCGACCGATCGCCGCCACTGGTTGGGCGTGGCGCTGATCGTGGCCGGCGTCATCGTCATGGGGCTGTCGTCATGAGCGCGCGCGGCCTCGCTTATGCCGCGGCGAGCGTAACCCTGGTGAGCGCCGCGCAACTGGCGATGCGATGGAGCATGAAGTCCTTGCCGCGCATCGACACGTTGCCCGCTTGGGCAGGCGACATCGGCCTGCTGCCGCTGGCTGTCCTGATGCTCGGCATCCTGGGATACGGGGCCTCCCTGGTGTGCTGGCTCGGCGCTTTGGCCAGCCTGCCACTGAACCGGGCCTATTCCCTGCTCAGCCTGAGTTACGCGCTGGTCTATCTCGGCGCTGCACTGCTGCCAGGGCTGGGCGGCACCCTGAGCACCGACAAGACACTCGGCGTGCTCCTGGTGGTATCCGGCGTGATGCTGATCAACGCGCGGCGGCCACCCGTTCCCGGCGCTAGACCTTCTCGCTCCAGTGAAAGTGGTGCATCAGCCGATGCAGGATCGGCGTGAACAGCAAGGCGGCCGTCGCAATGAAGACCAGGCCCGCATAAAGCGCGTACAGGCCCGCGAACAACTTGCCGCCCGATGTCTTCGGCGGATCCACCGGCCCCATCCCTCCCAGCAGCATGGCCGAGTTCAGGAAGGCGTCCATCCACGATAGTTTCTCGAAAGCGACATAGCCGACCATGCCGATCGCAAGTGACAGCGCGAGCAAGGCCACCGCCAGGGCGAGGTGGAAGGCCAAGCGCTGGACGAAGCGCGCCCTTGGCAAGGGCCTTTCGCGTTTGGACTCGTACATGACGCAACGGCGGTGAGTGGACTCAGTCACCGCTCGGGCGTGGGCTGGTGCGCTTGCGCCAGCCGCCGCAGTTCATCGAGCTGCCACGTGAACTCCGGCTCGAACGCGGTCGGCTCGGTGACGGCATAGCCGCCGTAGGCGTAAACGGTCGCGTACGCAGCGTAGCTCGCCGCTTCGAGTGCACGGCCCGCGAGGGCATTGGCAAGCGCATAGGTGGCGGAGACGGCCGCGTGGGCCGAGCCGTCGATGGAAT
This sequence comes from Ramlibacter sp., assembly GCA_019449555.1. GTDB lineage: Bacteria > Pseudomonadota > Gammaproteobacteria > Burkholderiales > Burkholderiaceae_C > Ramlibacter. The sequence continues at coordinate 2,853 of JAGRPN010000418.1, read as the reverse complement.
TCGAGCCACGATGATGATTGGCGGCAGTTTCGATCTCGGCCCGGGTGGATCGCAGTTCGTCGATCCCGGCAGTTCCCGCGACAAACCGCCGTAGCACCGCGAGGCCGGCGATCGCCCGCGGGTCTTCGAGCAGGTGCGCGACACGCGCTGCGCACGCAAGGCCGAACGCAAGGCGAAGCGGCTCGTGTTCGGGAGCGGCCAGGTCGATTTCGCGAGCAAGGGCTGACAAGGCTTGATTCATGGCGTGGATCCGTCTCACTCTTTCCGTGCACCGCCCGTACCTGGCGCGCTGCGAGGCATACGGGATTATGGCTGCGGCAGGCGCGGGCGGCACCAACGGATCGTCGAGCTGTGGATTGCTCCTCGGGCGGTGCGGAACCCAGGACATTGCGGTTTAATCACGAAAAACCAGGCAGCGGCACTGCATCGAAACGGGCGATCGCGCCCGGCACTTTCATTCCTGAGCGGAGCATCACCCCATGACCCTCGCCCCACCCCAACTCAAATTCTTCGCCGACGTGTCGGTGCAGGTCGCCAAGCCGCACGAAGTCGGGCGCACGGCGCGCGGGCTGCGGCGGCTGATCCCGATCCTCTCGGGCGAAGTGGTCGGCGACGGCTGGCGGGCGCACGTGCTGCCGGGAGGCGCGGATTTCCAGCTCGTGGTAAGCGACACGTTGGCGGAACTCGACGCCCGGTACGTGCTGGAAACCGACGGCGGCGACCTGATTTATGTACAGAACCGGGCGATCCGCTCCGGGGCACCCGAGCTGATGGCCCGGCTGGTGCGCGGCGAGCCGGTCGATCCTGGCGCGATCTACTTCCGCTGCAGCCCGAGTTTCGAGACCGTGTCCAGGACGCTCGGCTGGATCAACGAGCGCATGTTCGTGGGCACCGGCGCGCGCTACCCGGACCAGGTGGTGATGCGCTTTTTCGAACTGGCGTGAAGGATGCCTGCCTCAATGCGGGTTCTCGAAGAACACGTACGTGCTGAAGTCGCTGACCTCGAAATACACCTTCTTCTCGCCGGGGTCCACGACGAAGTTCAGGTTCTCGTCCAGCACGCCATAGCCGAAGCGATACGCGCGCGGCAACTTGTCGTCGGTGCCGAGCGCGGTGCTGAGCTTGTCCACTTTCAGGAAGCGCTTGACGACCTTGTCGCCGGCATACACCTCGAGCACACCGTTGGTGCCGGTCCAGTTCTGGATGTCGCGCCCCAACTTGTTCTGCTGCTCCTGGGTGCACCCCGCCAGGACCAGGGCGGCTGCCACGACGATGCCTGAACACGGATGACGCATGGTCTCAATCCTCCAGAAGTTGCGGCAGCAGTTGCGCCGCCTTGCCGCGCAGCACGGCATCGGCCGCGTCGTCCAGGCCGGTCGGCTCGGGGTTGACGACGACCACCTTGCCCGCGGCCGTGCGCGCCAGCCCTGCGGCGGGATAGACGACGCCCGACGTGCCGACCACCAGCATCAGGTCGCAGGTCTGCGCGGCCTCCTGCGCGGCCGCTAACACCGCGACGGGAAGCATTTCGCCGAACCACACGACGTCGGGCCGCAGCATGCTGCCGCAGCGCGCGCAACGCGGCGGGCTGCCGGGCAGCGCGGTTTCGAACCGGCAGCAGGCCTTGGGCCGATCGAGCCACTTGTCCTCGGCGATGTTGCCGTGCAGGGCCAGCACGCCCGCGCTGCCGGCGCGCTGGTGCAGCCCATCGACGTTCTGCGTGATCAGCGTCATGCGCCCGGGATGGCGCTGCGCGAAAGCGGCGAGCGCGCGATGCCCGGCATTCGGCTCCACTTTGGCGATCATCCCGCGCCGGAACGCGTACCAGTCCCAGACGCGCGACGGATCGGCGCGAAACGCCTCCTCGGTGGCAAGCTGCTGCGGATCGAATTGGGCCCACAGGCCGGTCTGCGCGTCGCGGAACGTGGGCACACCCGACTCTGCGCTCATGCCCGCGCCGGTGAGCACGGCGATGTGCCGCGCGCCGTGGATCCACTCGCGAACCTGGCCGATCATGATCTCTGACGCAGCGCCTCGTACAGGCAGACGCCGCTGGCCACCGAAACGTTCAGGCTCTCGACCGCACCGCGCATGGGGATCGCCACCAGCTCGTCGCAGGTCGTGCGCGTCAGCTGCCGCATGCCCGTGCCCTCCGCGCCGAGCACCAGCGCCACCGGGCCTTTCAGGTCGGCCTGGTACAGCGTCCTGGGTGCATCGTCGCTGGCGCCGATGCACCAGATGCTGCGTTCCTTCAGCTCGCCCAGCGTGCGCGCGAGGTTCGTGACCATGAAGTACGGCATGGTTTCGGCGGCGCCGCTGGCCACCTTGGCCACCGTGGCGTTGATGCCGGCTGCGTGGTCCTTCGGCGCGATGACCGCGTGCGCTCCCGCGCCGTCGGCCACCCGCAGGCAAGCGCCCAGGTTGTGCGGGTCGGTCACACCGTCAAGCACCAGCAGCAAAGGGGGCCCCTGGATGCCGTCCAGCAGGTCGTCCAGCGAGTGCGCCGCCGGCAGGGCCTGCACGCGCGCGGCCACGCCCTGGTGGCCGTGGCTGCCGGCCAATTTCGCGAGGCGCACGCCGTCGGCTTCGATCACCCGGGCGCCGGCTTCATTGGCGCGCTCGAGGAACTGCCGCATGCGCGCGTCGCGCCGCGTCGGATCGACGTAGATCTCGATGACCGACTGCGGCGCCGTCTTCAGGCGCACACCCACGGCGTGGAATCCGAACAGGACTTTGGGGGAGGACATCACCGGATTATCCCGTGCCCCGACGAAGAGCTGTCATTGCGGGCGGGCCCGCAATCCATCGCTCGAACTGCGCGGCCCTAAGCCACGATGCGGCCCGCCTCGATCG
>JAGRPN010000417.1 GCA_019449555.1 Ramlibacter sp. | reverse complement strand
GGCTCGCTTTCAAATCTTTGCCGTCGCCGGCCGTAATCATCGCCTGCCGCACCTTGATCGCAGCGAGGGTTTCCTTGACGTCATGCACCCGCACAACATGGGCGCCGCGCTCCACGGCCAGCAGGGCGGCGGCGACGCTGGCAGGTAGTCTTTCATGGACCGGCAGCCCCGTGACGGCGCCCAGCGACGATTTGCGGGACCAGCCCACCACGAGCGGACAGCCGGCGGCGAGCAATTCATGCTGCCGCGCCAGCAGGGAGAAATTCTGCTCGACAGTCTTGCCGAAACCGATGCCCGGGTCCCAGGCGATGCGGTCACGCGCGACACCCAGCGCTTGAAGCGCCCCGGAAGCGGCTTCCAGGAAATTCGCCACCTGCGCAACCGCATCGCCACGCATGGGGGATCGCTGCATGGTGCGCGGCTCCCCATGCATGTGCATGAGGCAAACGCCGCAACCGCGATGCGATGCCACGGCTTCGCGTGCGCCCTCGCACCGCAGGGCCCAGATGTCATTCACTATATCCGCCCCCAGGTCCAGCGCCTGGCGCATGACTTCGGACTTGTACGTATCGATCGAAATGGGGACGCCGAGCTTCACCGCTTCGCGCAGCACCGGCAACACCCGTGCCATCTCTTCTTCCAGCGGCACCGGGGGTGTCCCCGGCCGGCTGGACTCGCCGCCGAGGTCGAGGATGTCCGCGCCCTCGGCCAGCAGCTTCTCGCAATGGAGCACGGCCGCACGCGAGCTCGCATACCGGCCACCGTCGGAGAACGAGTCCGGCGTCACGTTCACGATCCCCATGACCTTCGGCGACGAGAGGTCGATCAGGTAACGCGCGGTTTGCCAATACATGGTGCCGATTTTCGCCCAACAACAACGTGCAAGGGGGCCGTATGGCCCCCTTGTGTTCTCCTTGGCGCTGCGCGTGCTACGCCGCCGTAGGCGCCGGGTGATCGGCCGCCACCGGCGAGCCGCCCGAGCCGCCGCCCGACGACGGCGACCGGGGCGTGAAGTCCTTCGGCGGACGCGGATCCTTGCCGGCCATGATGTCGTCCAGCTGTTCGGAGTCGATCGTCTCCCACTCCAGCAGGGCCTTCGCCATGGCGTGCATCTTGTCCTTGTTTTCCTCGATCAGGCGGCGCGCCAGCGCGTACTCCTCGTCGATGATCCGGCGCACTTCCTGGTCCACCTTCTGCATCGTCTGCTCGCTCATGTTCGTGGTCTTGGTCACCGAACGGCCGAGGAACACTTCGCCTTCGTTTTCCGCGTACACCATCGGCCCGAGCGCGTCGGTCATGCCGTAACGCATCACCATGTCGCGCGCCAGGGTCGTCGCACGCTCGAAGTCGTTGGAAGCGCCGGTGGTCATCTGGTTCATGAACACTTCTTCGGCGATCCGTCCGCCGAACAGCATCGCGATCTGGTTGAGCATGTATTCGCGGTCGTAGCTGTAGCGGTCCTGCGCGGGCAGACTCATCGTCACGCCCAGCGCGCGGCCGCGCGGAATGATGGTGACCTTGTGCACCGGGTCGCATTTCGGCAGGAGCTTGCCGATCAACGCGTGGCCCGACTCGTGGTAGGCCGTGTTGCGTCGTTCTTCCTCGGGCATCACCATGCTCTTGCGCTCGGGGCCCATGAAGATCTTGTCCTTGGCCTTCTCGAAGTCCTGCATCTCGACGACGCGTGCATTGCGGCGGGCCGCCATCAACGCGGCTTCGTTGCACAGGTTCGCAAGGTCGGCGCCCGACATGCCGGGCGTGCCGCGGGCGATGATGCTCGCGTTGACGTCCTGGCCGATCGGGATCTTGCGCATGTGCACGTTCAGGATCTGCTCGCGGCCACGGATGTCCGGCAACTGCACGTAGACCTGCCGGTCGAAGCGGCCGGGACGCAGCAAGGCGGCATCCAGGATGTCGGGGCGGTTGGTGGCCGCGACCACGATCACGCCGAGGTTCGTTTCGAAACCGTCCATCTCGACCAGCATCTGGTTGAGCGTCTGTTCGCGCTCGTCATTGCCGCCGCCGAGGCCGGCGCCGCGCTGACGGCCGACGGCGTCGATTTCATCGATGAAGATGATGCAGGGTGCGTTCTTCTTGGCGTTCTCGAACATGTCGCGCACGCGGGCCGCACCGACGCCGACGAACATCTCGACGAAGTCCGAACCGGAGATGCTGAAGAACGGCACCTTGGCCTCGCCGGCGATGCCCTTGGCCAACAAGGTCTTGCCGGTGCCAGGAGGGCCGACCAGCAGCAGGCCGCGCGGAATGCGCCCGCCGAGCTTCTGGAATTTCTGCGGGTCCTTCAGGAAGTCGACGACTTCCTTCACTTCCTCTTTCGCTTCATCACATCCCGCTACATCCGCGAAAGTCACCTGGTTGTTGTTCTCGTCGAGCATGCGCGCCTTGCTCTTGCCGAAGCTGAAGGCGCCGCCTTTCCCGCCTCCCTGCATCTGGCGCATGAAATAGATCCAGACCCCGATCAGCAACAGCATCGGCCCCCAGCTGACCAGCAAGGTCATGAGGAGCGATCCTTCTTCGCGCGGCTTGACGTCGAACTTGACGCCGTTGTTGATCAGGTCGCCAACCAGGCCGCGATCCAGATAGGTCGCGGTCGTGCGAACCTTGCGATCATCGGTGGTAATGGCGACGATCTCGGTGCCGCCCTGCCCCTCCTGGATGATGGCGTTCTTGATGCGCTTGCCCCGGACTTCCTCGAGGAAATCGGAATAGCCCATCACGCTCGCGCCGGCGGCGCCGCGTGTGTCGAACTGCTTGAAAACGGTAAACAGCACGAGGGCTATCACCAGCCACACGGCAATCTTGGAAAACCACTGATTATTCAACTTCAGTCTCCGGGGAGAGGGTACTCGGCTTACTTGCTGCCCATTCTAGGCGTTTCAAGCCGTGGAATGATGTATTTTCGCTACGCCCGCCATAGGTCAGCAGGGGCTTCGGAAGGGATTCGGGACGGGCGTCACTTGCCTGGTTTCAGCCCGATGCCCACCAGGAAAGTTTCAGATGACTTGTCGCGTGACGCCTTGGGTTTAAGAGGCTTCACGGTCCGGAAAGTTTCCTTGAACAACTTGACAAGCTGGCTATATCCGCTGCCGTGAAACACCTTCGTTACGAGCGCGCCTTCGGGCTTCATGCGGTTGCCGGCGAATTCGACCGCCAGCTCGACCAGGTGCGCGATGCGCGCCGCGTCGGCCGATTCGATCCCCGACAGATTCGGCGCCATGTCGGAAACCACCACATCGGCCTTGCGTCCGCCCAACGCGGCTTCCAACCGGGCAAGCGCGTCCGGTTCGCGAAAGTCGCCCTGGATGAACGTGACGCCCTCCACCGACTCCATCGGCAGGATGTCCAGCGCGATGATCGTCCCGTCGAGCTCTCCGGCCGCTGCTCCCTGCGGCGAAAGCTTGCGCCGCAGGTACTGGCTCCATGCGCCCGGCGCCGAGCCGAGGTCCACGACCAGATGCCCGGGCTTCACCAGGCCGAGCGTCTCGTCGATTTCCTTGAGCTTGAACGCGGCGCGGGCGCGATAACCCTCTTTCTTCGCAAGCTTCACGTACGGGTCGTTCACATGGTCGTTCAGCCATGCGCGATTGACCTTCCTGCTCTTCGTCTTGATCTTCATCGTGGTCCCAATTCTGTACTCACTCAATAAGCTGCGCCTGCTCTCCGGGCCCTCTGTGTTCGACGATCCTCACCGCGAGATAATCCATGCCATGCCCCAAATCGAACTGACCATCGCCGAGCGCAAGGCGCATCGCGCCGAAGCGCACCATCTCGACCCCGTCGTCATGGTTGGCAACGACGGCCTCACTCCGGCCGTCAAGAAAGAAGCCGACGCCGCCCTCAACGCACACGGGCTGATCAAGATTCGGGTGCTGGGCGACGACCGGGCCCAGCGGGAGGCGATCTATCAGCAACTCGCGGACGAGCTCAATGCCGCACCTATCCAGCACATCGGCAAGTTGCTGGTCCTGTGGCGCCCCAAACCGCCCAAAGCGAAGGCCGAGGAGGAGCGCATGCCGGGGCCGCGCGACTTCAAGGTCCTCAAGTACAGCAAACGCGGCGGCCAGCGGCCCGAAGTCAAGACCTTGCGCGTCCTGGGCAATCAGCGTCTTACGCCCGGTGGCCAGGTCAAGCGCGCCAAGCCCAGGCAGAAGTCGATCAAGAAGGGCCGCCACACCTGACGATCGTCATCGCGGCATGACTCGCAATCCATGAATCCCGGGTCACCCGCCGGATGACGGCTCTTTCAGCCCCGTCACGCGCCACAGCACCACGGCGGCGCACAGCCATTGCACTACATACATCGCCGTGCCCAAGCTGTG
>JAGRPN010000416.1 GCA_019449555.1 Ramlibacter sp. | reverse complement strand
GCGGCCAAGGCCGGGATGCACGGCTTCACCAAGGCGCTGGCGCTGGAAGTGGCGCGCAAGGGCGTGACCGTGAACACGATCTCGCCGGGCTACCTCGCCACGAAGATGGTCACGGTGATCCCGCAGGACGTGCTGGACAGCAAGATCATTCCGCAGATCCCGATGGGGCGCCTCGGCAAGCCGGAAGAGGTGGCCGCGCTGGTCGCCTATCTCGCGTCCGAGGACGCGGCGTTCGTGACGGGCGCCAACATCGCGATCAACGGCGGCCAGCACATGTATTGAACAGCCGCTACCGAGGGATGGTACGGGGTGTCGCGAACCCCTGCGCTGCCTATCATCCGGGTTCCCCCGGCGCCGCCCGCGGCGCCGCCCCGCAAGACACTGGTCGAAGTCCTCCATGTCGCAGAACCCGGGTCCGCACGTCGATAGCGCCGCAGCGCGGGCTGCAGCGAGCCCTCGCGGCATGAGCATGCGCACGCATCTCGTGCTGCTGATCTTCATTGCGGTGCTCCCGCTGGTCGCGTTCTCGACGACCATGATGTTCCTGCTCTCGCGCCAGGAGCGCCAGGCGATGGAGCGCGGCCTGGCCGAGAACGCGGCGCAGCTCGCGGCGGGGGTGGACTCCGAGTTGAGGCGCAGCATCTCGAAGCTGGAAGTGCTCGGGCACTCGTCCTCCCTCGCCAGGGGCGACCTGGGCGCGTTCGACGCGATGGCGCGCCGGGTCGTGGTGGCCGATTCCAAATGGGAAAACCTGATGTTGATCGGCGCCGACGGCGAACAGCTCGTCAACCTGCGGCTGCCGTTCGGCTCGCGGCTGCCCAAGTTGAACCGGCCGGACCTGCCTTTGCGGGCCGCCCGCTCGCTGCAGCCGGTGGTGTCGGACATGGCGCCCGGCGTGGTCGCGCAGCGGCCGCTCACCGCGATCTACGTTCCGCTCGTGCAGGAGGGCGCCGCGCGGTATGTCGTCGCCGCCGCCATCGAGCCGCCCAACTGGAGACAGATGCTGCATTCGCAATTGCCTTCGGGCATGCATGCATTGCTGATCGACGGGCGCGGGTCCGTCATCACGTCGACCCAAAGCGGGGAGCTCGGCGCGGCGCAGGACGGCACCTTGCACGACGTCGCCGCGGGCAGCACGCCCGACATCGGGCAGACCGTGCGCGCATTGCTCGGGCAGGATGCCTATGTGGCCTACCACCAGTCCGCCTATTCCGGCTGGAGCGTGGCCACCTTCGTGCCGGCAGCCGAATTCGATTCGCGTGTGCGCCGCTCGGCCGCGGTCATGGCGGGCGGTTTCGGCGTGCTGATCGCTTTCGGCATCGCGGTCGCCCTGCTGCTGGGCCGCCGCACCGCGCGTTCGATCTCGGAGCTGGTCGCGTCGGTCAAGGCGGTCGCCCATGGCGGCGAAGCGCTGCCGGTGCACGCGCATGTGACGGAAGTCAACGAAGCCGGCCGCGCGCTCACCGAAACCGCGGCGCTGCTGGCCGACCGGCTGCGCCGCGAGCGCGCCGCCCGCGCCGAGGTGGAAGCCGCCGATCGCGCAAAGAACGCGTTCCTCGCGATGCTGGGGCACGAGCTGCGCAACCCGGTCGCCACCATCCGCAACGCCGTCGAAATCATGAAGCGCAGCCAAGCTTCCTCCGAGCCGGCGCAACGGGCCGTCGGGGTGGTGGATCGGCAAAGCGCGCACATCACGCGGCTGGTGGAGGACCTGTTGGACCTGGCGCGCATCGAGCAGGGCAAGATCGCGCTGCGCAAGGAGATCATCGACTTGCGCGAGCTGCTGCAAACGGTTGCGGAGGATCAGCGCGCGGCCGTCGATCGGGCCGGCCTGCAGTTCGCCCTGGACCTGCCCGCGGCCGCCGTCTGGGTGCACGCGGACCGGGTCCGTATCGCCCAGGTCATCGGAAACCTGGTCCACAACGCCGCGAAATTCACCCCCCGGGGCGGCGAGATCCGGGTCGCGCTGGCGCGCCACGGCGGCTACGCCCAGGTGCGGGTGCGCGACAGCGGCGCGGGCATCGAGCCGGCCGCGCTGGAGCGGATCTTCGAGCCGTTCGTGCAGGCAGAGCAGGACGGGGCGCGCGCCGCCGGCGGCCTGGGCCTGGGGCTCGCCCTGGTGAGGACGCTGGTGGACCTGCACGGCGGGACCGTGCGGGCCGCCAGCAAGGGCAAGGGGCAAGGCGCCGAATTCACCGTGAGCCTTCCCAGCGCGGACCAGGCGGCGTGAGCCGCCCTTCGACAAGCTCAGGACGGTCGGGGCGCTTCGACAGGCTCAGGGCGAACGGGTGTGGGTTCATGCTACATCCGTTCGGGCTGAGCCTGTCGAAGCCTCGGCACGCACGCTCCAATGCGGGCCGGCGTCCGCCGCCACCGGGATCACTTCTGCAGCGTCGCGTCCTCGACGATCGCCTTGTAGGTGTAGCCGGCGCCGAAGTCCCGGTCGGTGCGCACCACGCCCTTGGCGGTCACCACGTCGCCGACCTTGGCCTGCTCGGTGCTCGTGACGATCAGGTCGTTGGTCTTGTCGCCGGCCGAACCGCTGCCGTCGCGCAAATGGATCCAGTTCTTGCCCATGATGCCGGGGGTGTATTTCACCACCTTGCCGCGCACCAGCACCGGCTTGTCCTTCATGTCGCCGGGTTTGGCCATGACCTCGCCGACGGTGCGCGCGTTCGCGCCCGTCGCCTTGGGCACACGCACATCGCCGACGTCGGCCGGCTTGGCCAGACCCGCGTGGGCCGCCGCCACCTCGGTCGCCGCGTTCGGTGCCGCGCCCGCGCCGGTGGCCAGCGTGCCGAACACCACCGTGTCGAAGGTCTTCTTGAGCGTCTTGCTCTCGAAATTCCTCATCACGGTCGGGTTGACGATCGTGACCTTGGCGCCCTTCTTCAGGGCGGCCGTGGGCACCGCCGCCCAGGTCTCACCCTGCGCCGTCTTCAAGCGCAGGTACGTGTAGCTGTCGACGTCCTTGACTTCCAGCACCTCGCCGGTGACCGCATTGCCCGCCTGCGGCGGGGTGGGGGCGGCGTTGCCGGCCCAGACGAATGGAGCTGCGGCCAGCATGCAGGTCACCAGCAGGGCTTTCATGATTCGGTAACTCCAGTGAGAAAACGGCCAGCATAGCAGCGACTCCCGCGGGAGCCGCGAGGCGAGTCGTCTACCATTTGACAAAGCTCAGGAGCCCCGCAAATGCGCCCCCCGCCCGCCCCATGGCAGCACGACCACGTCTTCGACGAGGGCAATGTCGCGGGCGAGCGCAGCACCCGGATCGTGGTGTGGATCACCGCGCTGATGATGGTGGTCGAGGTCGGCGCCGGCTGGTTCTACAACTCGATGGCGCTGCTCGCGGATGGCTTCCACATGAGCTCGCACGTGATCGCGATCGGCCTGAGCGCCTTCGCCTATGGCGCGGCCCGGCGCCACGCCGGCGACCTGCGTTATGCATTCGGGACCTGGAAGATCGAAGTGCTGGGCGGCTTCGCCAGCGCCGTCTTCCTCCTGGCGATCGTGGGCCTGATGCTGGCCGGCTCGATCGAGCGGCTCGCGACGCCGCAGCCGATCCACTACCGGGAGGCGATCGTCATCGCCGTGCTGGGCCTGGCGGTGAACGCCGTCTGCGCCATGCTGCTGGGGACGGCGCACCACCACGGCGCCGGCGAGCGCCACCACCAGCATGATCACCACCACGACCTCAACCTCAAGTCCGCCTATGTGCACGTGCTGGCCGACGCCGCCACGTCGGTGTTCGCGATCGTCGCACTGGTGGCCGGCTGGCTGCTGGGATGGGGGTGGATGGATCCGGTGGCCGGCATCGTCGGCGCGGTGGTGGTCGGCTTCTGGGCCAAGGGCCTGATCGCCGACACCAGCAAGGTGTTGCTCGATCGCGAGATGGACGACCCGGTGGTCGATGAGATCCGCGCTGCAATCCAGGCGCAGAGCCGGCCCGGGCGCGAGGTGCGCATCGCCGACCTGCATGTCTGGCGGGTCGGCAAGGCCGTCTATTCCTGCGCGATCAGCCTCGTCACCAACGATCCCGGCCTGTCCGCGAGCCAGGTGCGCGAATGGCTGTCGCAGCACGAGGAGATCGTGCATTCCACGATCGAGATCCATCATTCCCCGCGCGAGGAGGTCTCCCTTGAAACTCGATCCGGCACTTGAGGCGCTGCATGCATTGCTGGGCGAACGCGGCTTCGTGCGCGGGCCCGCCGTCGAGGAGCGCTACCGGCTCGATGCGGTCGGTCGGCCGGGTGAAGCGCCGCTCGCCCTGCTGCGGCCGGCCGACACCGGCCAGGTTTCGCGCGCACTGGCGATCTGCCATGGCGCCGGCCTTCCGGTCGTGCCGCAGGGCGGACGGACCGGGCTGGTGCAAGGGCAATTGCCGCGCGCCGGCGAAATCGTGCTTTCCACGGAGCGCATGGCGGCGATCGAGGCCATCGACGCCGACGCCGGGATGGCCACCGTCCAGGCCGGCGTGGTGCTGCAGGCGTTGCAGGAGAGACTGGACGAGCTGGGCTTGATGTTCCCGCTGGACCTGGGGGCGCGGGGCAGCTGCACCATCGGCGGCAACATCTCGACCAACGCCGGCGGCAACCGCGTGATCCGCTACGGCATGACGCGCGAGCTGGTCGTCGGGCTGGAAGTCGTGCTGGCCGACGGCACGGTGCTCGACGGCCTGAGGCCCGTCATCAAGAACAACACCGGGCCCGACCTGAAGCACCTCTTCATCGGCAGCGAAGGCATCCTCGGCGTGGTCACGCGTGCCATCCTGCGGCTGGTGCCCAAGCCGGGCGCGCGCGTGGTGGCGCTGTGCGCGGCCGCCGAGTTCTCCCAGGTGCGGGCGCTGCTGCGGCACGCCCGGGGGCGGCTGGCCGGCGAACTGACGGCGTTCGAGGTGATGTGGGACTCGTACTTCTCGCGCGCGGTGCAAGTCATCGGCAGGGCCGCCCCGCTCGCGCCCGGACACGCGTTCTACATGCTGCTCGAAGCCGCCGGGCCGGACAGCGGGTGCGTCGCCCGCCTGGAAGGCATGTTGCACGATGCGCTGCAGGAAGGCATGGTGTCGGACGCCGTGCTCGCGAAATCGGAAGGCGAGAACGCGCGCCTGTGGGAGCTGCGCGACCGGTCCGTGGAAGTGTCGCGCGTGACGGTGCCCATCGTCACCTTCGACGTGAGCCTGCCGATCGCGGCCATGGAGTCTTTCGTGGCGCAGCTGCGCACCGCCACGCTCGCCATCGACGCCCGCTGCGACATGGTCGTGTACGGCCACCTGGGCGACGGCAACCTGCACCTGACGGTGCACTATCCGCCCGAGCGGCCGGAGGCGGCGTCCGCGATCCAGTGCGCCTTGTATCCGCTGGTGGGCTCGTATCGCGGCTCCGTCTCGGCCGAGCACGGCATTGGCATCATGAAGCGCGAGTTCCTGGCCCACTCGCGCAGCCCGCAGGAGATCGCGGCCATGCGCGCGCTCAAGGCCTGCCTCGATCCGAAAAGCATCCTCAGCCCGGGTCGCATTTTCGAGTAGCAGACGCGAGTGTGCGCTGCAAAGCTCGACATTGGTGTATCGGCGCCGCTCAGCTCCAGCTTGGGTTCGTTCGTGACTTGCGTCACGCGAGTTGCGCCGCAATACTGACAGCGCGTAACGGCTCGGTAAGAAGCCGCCGGCCGAGCAACCAAAATTGTCGCAGTCGGTATAGCATGCTCACCTACTCAGCTTCTGTAAGCTGAACGGCAGCTCTCTGGACAATCAACGTAGAAAAAGATGCACCTCATCGCGTTCGGCACGACGTCCATGCCGCTTCGGTCCAGGCGCGGCTGAGGCGCATGCATGGACCGCAGACTGGCGGAGCCCGACTACAAGGCGCTGTTCACGCAGCTCCCCGGGCCGTACCTCGCGCTGGATGCAAGCCTGCGCATCCTGGATGCGACCGAGGCGTTCCTGCGGACGTTCTCGCGCGATCGGGGCGACTTGATCGGCCGGTATTTCACCGAATGCTTTCCTCCGGACGCGACCGCTGCCCACGCCCGGGTGACGGGCCAGATGCGCGCTTGCCTCGACGAGGCGCTGCAGAGCCGGCAATCGCGGTCCGCGATCGTGGTCGAAGCGCGATCGGGCGGCCCGCGTGCCGCAGCGCGTGAATGGAGCCTGTCCACCGCGCCCGTTCTGCGCGACGACGGCTCGGTGGCCTACCTGATCCAGCGCGCCGAGGATGTCAGCGGGCTCGCACGGATCGAGGACCCCCAGCCGGCGCAGCGCTGGCCCATGCTGCAGGAAGTGGCCCGCGATGCGACGCTGACCGGCCGCGTGCCCATACCCGCCGACGTGGAGGCGGCGCATGTGCTGCTCATCATGGAAGACCCCGCGATGAACGAATGCGTCGCGCAAGCGCTGGGCCATCGGTATTGGGTAAGTCGCGCCTTCGGCGCGCGCGAAGGGCTGGAGAAGGCGCTGCTGCCCGACCGGCCGAACCTCATCATCGCCGACGCGGCGTTGCCGGACATGACCGCGACCCGCATGGTCGATGAACTGCGCCGCCACGAGTCGCTGGAAGACGTGCCGATCGTGATGATGACCGCCGCGGCCGAGGACGCCCTGCGCGTGCAACTGCTGCGCCAGGGCGTGCAGGACTTCCTGCACAAGCCGTTCTCGCGCGAAGAGCTGCTGGCCCGCGTGCAGAGCCTGCTGGCCAAATGGCAGCGCGCGGGCCAGCGGCTGCGCCAAAGCGAGGAGCGCTACCGCACGCTGTTCAATTCGGTCGAGGAGGGTTTCTGCATCCTCGAGGTCCTGTTCGACGACAGCGACAAGGCCGCCGATTACATCTTCATCGAGACCAACCCCTCGTTCGAGCGGCAGACCGGCCTGGCCGGGGTGCAGGGCAAGCGGGCGCGCGAACTCGGGCCCGACATCGAGGACCGCTGGCTGGACATTTACGGCAAGGTGGCGCTGACCGGCGAGCCGGTGCGCTTCGAAAGCCATGCGGCGCACCTGGGGCGCTGGTTCGACACCTATGCATTCCGCTACGGCGACCGCGAACACCGCCAGGTGGCCGTCGTGCTGAACGACAGCACCGCGCGCCGCCAGACCGGGCAGGCTTTGCAGGAAGCCGACCGGCGCAAGGACCAGTTCCTCGCCCTGCTCGCGCATGAGCTGCGCAACCCGCTGGCGCCGATCCGCAACGCGGTTCACATCCTGCGCATGTCCGCCGCCGCGAATACCGCGCCGGTCAGCCAGTTGCTGCCGATGATGGAGCGGCAGCTCGCGCACATGGCCCGGCTGCTCGACGATCTGCTGGACGTGAGCCGCGTCAGCAACGGCATGATCGAGCTTCGCAAGGAAACGATCGACGTGGCGCAGGCCGTCCAGGCGGGCGTCGAAGCCAGCAAGCCGGTGATCGACTCGCTGGGCCACCAGCTGTCGGTCTGGCTGCCGCCGGAGCCGGTGCTGGTCGACGCGGACCCGGTCCGGCTGGCGCAAGTCGTGTCCAACCTCCTGAACAACGCGGCGAACTACTCGGCCCGGGGCGCGCGCATCCATCTCGCGGCCCGACGCGAGGGGTCCGAACTCAGGCTCTCGGTCACCGACACCGGTGTCGGTATCCGGGAAGAGGACCTGGACAGCATCTTCGGGTTGTTCGTGCAGGTCGGCCGGCCGTCGGCGCGGCGCCAGGGCGGCCTGGGCATCGGGCTGTCGCTGGTGCGCTCGCTGGTCGAAATGCACGGCGGGCGCGTCGAGGCCCGCAGCGCCGGGCTGGGCCACGGCAGCGAATTCATCGTGCGGCTGCCGGTGCTGCCGCCGGCACCGCACTGAGGGGACAGAGCCATGAAGGTACTGGTGGTGGACGACAACCAGGACGCCGCGAGCAGCCTGAGCATGCTCGTGGAACTGCTGGGGCACGAGGTGAAAACCGCCTTCGACGGCGTGGAAGCGGTGGAACTGGCAACCGGTTTCCATCCCGACGTGGTGCTGCTCGACCTGGGGATGCCGCGCATGGACGGCTACGAAGCGTGCCGGCGCCTGCGCGCGCAGCCGTGGGGCGCCGCCATGACGGTGCTCGCAGTCACCGGCTGGGGCCGCGAGGATGACCGCCGCAAAACGCAGCAGGCCGGAGTCGACGGCCACCTGGTCAAACCGGTCGCGCCCGATGTGATTGCGAGGACGCTCAGCGGCCCGCTACCGCACTAAGCCGCTCGAAGCGGAAGTGCGCGGGCCGTCAGGCGGTCGCGGTCTGCGTTTTCGGCCGGTCGGCGGCAGCGACGCCCAGGCCGATGCGATCGAGCGCCGCGGCGAGATGCGCCACCGTGCGGTCCACGTGATGCCACTTCTCGAGCCCGAACAGGCCGACGCGGAACGTCATGAAGTCGGGGCCCTCGTCGCATTGCAGCGGCACGCCGGCGGCGGTCTGCAGCCCCTCGGCCAGGAACTTGCGACTGGACTGGATTTCCGGATCCGTGGTGTAGCTCACCACCACGCCCGGGGCCTTGAAGCCCTCGGCGGCGACGCTGGCCAGCCCGCGGCTCTCGAACAGGGCCCGCACCTTGCGGCCCAGGTCTTCCTGCTCGGCACGAACCCGGGCGAACCCATATTCGCGGGTTTCCTTCATCACGTCGCGCAGCCGCGTGAGCGCGTCGGTGGGCAAGGTGGCGTGGTACGCGTGGCCGCCGCCTTCGTAGGCTTCCATGATCTGCAGCCACTTCTTGAGGTCGCAGGCGAAGCTCGAACTGGTGGTGCCGTCGATCGCCTTGCGGGCGCGCTCGCTGAGCATGACCATGGCGCAGCACGGGGAGCTGCTCCAGCCCTTTTGCGGCGCCGAGATCAGCACGTCGACGCCGGTCGCTTTCATGTCCACCCACATCGCGCCGGACGCGATGCAGTCCAGCACGAACAGGCCGCCGACCTCGTGCACGGCATCGGCGATGGAGCGCATGTACTCGTCGGGCAGGATCAGGCCGGCCGCGGTCTCCACGTGCGGGGCGAACACCAGCGCGGGTTTCTTTTCACGGATGGCCGCCTGGACCTCGGCGATCGGCGCCGGCGCCCAGGGGGCCTGCGGGCCCGCGGCGGTGCGGCGCGCCTTCATCACCGTGGACGATGCGGGGATCTGGCCCATGTCGAAGATCTGCGTCCAGCGGTAGCTGAACCAGCCGTTGCGGATCACCAGCACATTCTTGCCGCCGGCGAACTGGCGCGCCACCGCTTCCATGCCGAAGGTGCCGCTGCCCGGGACGAGCACGGCGGAATGCGCCGCATAGACTTCCTTGAGGATGCCGGAGATGTCCCGCATCACGCCCTGGAAACTGCGCGACATATGGTTGAGGGCGCGGTCGGTGTAGACCACCGAGAATTCGAGCAAGCCGTCGGGATCGACTTGGGGCAGGAGTCCGGGCATGGTGTTCTCGTTCGTTGAGGCTGGGTGGGTGGGCAGCTTAGCACGGCCGTACGCCCCTCCCGCGGACGGGGTTTGGGCCGGACGCGGCCGTTCCCCACGGATCGCCAGCCCGGCAGCAGGAACATGGAGCATGGCGCTGCCAGTCGCCGGCCCCGCCTAGAATCGCCCGATCATCGCTTCGACCCGCATGTGCTTTAGCGCTCCCAGCCGGCCCCGCTTCGCGTGGCTGCTGTGGTTCGCCTTGTTGCTGCCGCTGGCGCAGGCGGCCGCGAGCTGCCACGTGCTCTCGCACTGGCAGGACCAGCGGATCGCCCGGTCGGTCGATCAGGCGGCCGCCGCCCAAGGCGACCCCTGCGACCTGTGCCTGACGGCGGCGGACCTGGCCGGCGGCGGCGCGTCCGGCACGCCGTTGCAAGTGGCCCAGTTCGAGCTGCCGCATTCGGTGCCGGTCCTGCGGGCGGACGGCGTCTGGTCCGCTGCGGTGACGCCGCTGTACGAAAGCCGCGCCCCGCCCTTCGTTTCGCGTTAAGCCCCCGATCGAAGCCGTCGCCCGCGCGCAACTCGCGCGAGCGGCATTCATGGACTTTTCCGGAAACGACAGGATGCACAAGATAGTTCCCGCGAGCCTCGTGCTCGCCCTCGCGGCGCCGCTCGCTGCGCTGGCCGACACGTCCTCCGACATCCAGGCGATGCGGCGTGAAATCGAAACGATGCGCTCCGATTACGAGGCTCGGCTCAAGGCACTCGAAGAGCGCGTGAAGGCGGCCGAAGCTGCGGCCGCGAGCGCTCCCGCGGCCGCAGCGACCGCTGCGGTTCCCGTGGCCGCTGCCACGGCGCCGGCACCGGTCAATCCCGCCGCCGGCAACGCGTTCAACCCGGGGATCTCGCTGATGGCCCTGCTCGATCTGCCTTCCGGGGCCGTGGTCGTGTGCACGCTGGCCGCCTGCGCCGGCGCCGCGGCGATGCTCCGGTCGGGCGCGATCCGCAGCGCCAAGCCAGGGACGGCTGTGTAGCCCGAAAACGGGTTCGTCCGGCGGCGGCACCTTGGCTTTTGACCTGCGACAAGCTTTGTGCTTGCCGTTGCCGAAACCGGGAGGGCGTCAGATCAAATACGATTGATTCGCATTACACTGGCTTCATCTGCCGAAGAGGAGAGGAAACCAGACATGACCAAGATCGTTGCGGGCGTCACATCCCGCCACTCGACGAGCGTGCTCGCGCGCCTGCGCGCTTCCGCCGCGCTGGCGGTGCTTTGCTGGGCCGCCACGGCGCAGGCCGCCGGCGGCCACCATGCGGTCGATGACGCGGCGATCCTCGAACCCGGCTTGTGCCAGCTCGAAGCCTGGTTGAAGGGCGCGCAAGGCGGCGAGCGGCTCGCGCATGGCGGCGCCGGATGCCGCGTCGGTCCGGTCGAGCTCACTGCCGCGTCGGAACACACGCGCGACGGCATTCCGAGCCAGACGATTTCCAGCCTGCAGGCGAAATGGGCGACGCAGGTGGCGCCGCGCTTCGGTGCCGGCCTGTCGATGGCCGGCGATTGGCGGGCGCATGTGCGGCCGCATCACCCGGTGACCACCATCGCGGCTTTGCTCACCTGGGCCGCCCGCGACGATCTCGCCCTGCACGCGAATCTGGGCCGCGATTTCGTGCGTGCCGGCAGCGATTTGAATCGAAGCGGCGTGGCCGCCGAATGGACCGCGCGTCCCGGTTGGTCGCTGACGGCGGAGCGCTACGTGGAAGACCGTACGCAATTCGTGCGCGCCGCAGTACGCTGGTCCGTCAGCGACGCCTGGAGCATCGACTTGAGCCGCGCCCAGCGGCTGCGCGGCCCGAGCGCTTCGAACTGGACGCTCGGCACCACGTGGCAGTTCGAGCGGCCGTGACCAGCGCTAGGCGAGTGTCAATCGCATGAGTTGCGGCAGGCGCCGCACGATTTCCGCTTGCCAGCCGTCGATCATGGCTGTGAAGCCCGCACCGCGGTAGGCGGCCAGCGGATCGCCGTTCGCATCGGCGAGCGCCGTCATCTCGTAGCACACGGAAACCTGGCAATCGGCCGGGCCGTCTGGCTCCACCTGGATTTCCACGAACCCCGCGCGCCGGCCCGGCGTCGTCCTCACGTAGCGCGAGCGCCGCCGGTCCCGGTCGAAATCGGCCAATTGCCAGATGGTGAATTCGTCGCCGCCACCGGTGGTGAACACCATCCCCTGGCACGTGGCGCCATCGGCCGGCCACAGGTAAGCCGGCTGCCAGCCTTCGACCCAATGCGCTTCGCCGGCGGGCGTGAAGAACATGAAGGCCGTGTCGGCGGGCGCGGGGATGCGGATGCGATGCGTGCTGCGCAGATGATCGTGCATGAGAAAGAGCTCCATGAGCTACGCGGCGCCCGCCAGCAGCCGATAGCCCACACCGGTCTCGGTCAGGACGATGGCCGGGCGAGCCGGGTCGGCTTCGAGTTTCTGCCGCAGCTGGCGGATGTAGATGCGCAGGTAGTGGCCCTGCTCGTCATGACCGGGGCCCCACACGTCGCGCAGCAGCTGCGCGGAGGTGACCACCCGGTCCGACCGCTTCGCGAGCGCTTCGAGCAGGCGCCATTCGGTTGCCGTGAGCCGCACCGGCGCGTTGTCGCGCGATACCGACTTGGCCTGCAGGTCGATGGTCACGGCGCCGATCGTCAGCGCACTCTGGCCGTCGCGCGTGGTCTGCGCCGCATGACGCAGCGCGACCCGCAGCCGCGCATGCAGTTCGGCGGCGCCGAACGGCTTGGCCAGGAAGTCGTCCGCGCCCGCGTCGAGCGCCTCGACCTTCTGCGCCTCCTGCGAGCGCGCCGACAAGACGATGATCGGCCGGCGGGTCCATTCGCGCAGTTGCTGGATCAGCGCGACGCCATCGCCGTCCGGCAGGCCCAGGTCGATCAGGTACATGTCGATGCGGCGATTGCCCGCCAGCGTGGTCGCCTCGCGCACGCCGCTCGCCTCGTGGACCGCGTAACCTTCGGCCTCCAGCGTGGTGACGAGAAAACGCCGGATCGGCTCCTCGTCCTCCACCACGAGAACCTGCGAGACCGCTTGGCGCTGACCGCTCACTCAAGCACCTCGGCAGGCGCGAGCACCGGCTGCGGAAGCGTCAGCACGAACCGGGCGCCGCGGTCGTTGCGCGCCGTGATCGTGCCCCCGTGGACCCGCGCGACAGCGGCGCAGATCGCCAGGCCGAGCCCCGTGCCGGTACCGGCCTGCTGCGAACGGCCACGGTAGAACTTCTTGAAAACGTCCTGCTCGTGGCCGGGCGGCAGGCCCGGGCCGTTGTCCGCGACCACGAGGTCCCACGTGGATTCGTGCACCGCGATGCACGCCTCGATGACCGTGCCGGCGGGCGTATGGCGCACCGCGTTGTCCAGCAGGTTCACCAGCGCCTGCTCGATCAGGCGCGGATCGCACCACACGATCGCGTCCGCCGACGTTCGAACGCGCAGCTGGTGCGCGCCCGTGAGCGGCTCGACCGCAAGCCGGGCGGTTTCCAGCAGCTCGTCGGCAGGGCACCATTCGTAGCTCGGTCGGACGCCGCCTTCCTCCATCCGGGTGAGATCGAGCAGGTCGCTCACGAGAGCATGCATCCGGCGCGCTTCCTTCAGGATGCTGTGGGCCAACAAGGAGCGCCGGCCCGCATCGAGCTGGCGGTCCTGGTCCAGCAGCACCGTCGCCGAGCCGACGATGGTGGTGAGCGGCGTGCGGAAATCGTGCGAGATCCCCGACAGCAGCGTGCTGCGCAGCCGCTCGCGCTCCGCCTCGACCAATGCGTCGGCGCTCTTGTGCTCGAAGGCCGACCGCTCCAACGCCAGGGCGGCCAGATCGGCAAAAGCATTCAACAGGTCGGTGTCCTCGGGCCGCAGCTGCCGCTGCGTCGCGGCGATGGCGAGCACGCCGAGTGTCGAGCCTGTTCCCTTCAATGGGAGATAGAGCCCCTGCTGCGCGTTCGCCGCCGCCTCCCCCGCCGCCGCGCCGTCGCGCGCGAATGCGGCCTGGGCCGCGCCCCATTCCGCCAAGCCCCGGTCCTGGAAGAAACCTGCCGCATCCGTGAGGCGCCCCGTCTGGTCCGGCAGCAGCAGTGCGCAGTTGCGTGCGAGCACCGAGTGCACCGCTGCGGCGAGCCCCGCGGCGATTTCTTCGTGCGATCGCGCGACGACCAATTGGCGTGCCAGCAGGTTGAGCACCTGCGCCCGCTCGGCACGCGCCTGGGCCAGCAGCGCCTGCGCCCGCGCCTGCGCGGCCAGCCGGCTGATCAGCGTGCCGACCACGAGCATGACGGCGAACGTGAACAGGTGCTGCTTGTTCAGCGGGTTCAGGCTCCACCGCGGGGGCACGAACATCAGGTCGAACACCAGCACGCTCGCGGCCACGGCCGCCAGCGAAGGCGCCAATCCGTAGTGCAGCGCGATGAAAACGACGCCGGCGAGGTACACCATGATCTGGTCGGCCAGATCGAAGTACGGCAGCATGAGCTCCGAGACGCCGGTGCACAGCGCCACGACCAGCAGTGCGCTGGCCCAGTCGCCGGGCCGTGCTCGCGCGCGGCCCGCGGGGAGCGGCGTGCCCGGCACAAGGCTGGCGGGCGAGGCGGACGGGGGAGCTTGCGAAGGAGTGGGTCGGCGCATGGGCGCTGCCAAGTGCACGGCCATTATTTCACGGCAGCGCGCAGCCGCCGCTCACCAGCGCAAGTGCTCGTCGAACAGTCGCCAGATGCTGGTCGCATCGGCGCAACGCTCGAGCGAGCGCCGGAACTCCGGACGGGTCAGCAGGCGCGTGTAGCGTGCGAGCAGGTCGTGATGGCCCGCTGTCGCCGGTCGGGGCACGAGCAGCGCCAGCACGTCCGTGACCGGCCGCCCGTCGGGCGCGTCGAACGCGATCGGCTTGCGCAGGCGCACGAATGCCGCCACGGGGCGGCTCAGGCCATGCGCGTCGGCATGCGGCAGGGCGATGCCGTAACCCAGGCCCGTGGACCGCCGGCTCTCGCGCCGCAGCAGCCGGTCGGCGACGTCACCGCCCTTCAGGCCGTGGGCGGCGGCGACCAGCCGGCCGACGCACTGGAACAGCGCCTCCGGCGATGACGCCGGCGCGTCCAGCGAAATGCACTCCAGTGAAAGCACACCGATCATCCGCACGCTATCCGTTCAAAGCTGTTTCCAGCGGCTCGTACGCGGCGTCACCGACAGCCTGCCTGATCTTGGGGGCGAGATCGCGCAACTGCTGGTAGTCCAGCGCTGCCTCGACCGCCAGGTTGAGCCGGAAACCGCGCAGCCCCAGGCTCGACGTCAGCCGCGTCGCGATCGGGTACGCGTCCAGGTAGCGCTCCTGCGGCGAGCGATCGTGCAGCACCTTGGCGGCTTGCTGTGCGGCCTGCGCCTCGGGGTCGGGCACCTCTTCCAGCAGCCCCAGCTCGACCAGGTGCCGGATGTCCTCCGGCGTCACGCCCACGGGACCGGCGGCGGCTAGCACCTGATCCACCGTGTGCGTCGCATCGCACAGGATGAATGCGGCGCGCTGCCGCGGCGACAAGGCCACCGATCGATCCTTCATCACACGCTGGCCGGCCTGGGTCTTGGCGAGCTTCATGGCACTCCTGATTGCAGAGATGTCCATTGGAAGCGGTGGGCCGTAAAGAGGGCGTAAAAAAAGCCCCTGGGAAAAATCCGGAGGGAATAAGCTTTTGGTAGATTGGTCCAGGTTCAGGCAAGCACTTTCTCGGACAGGTTCAAGTGAAAGCACTCCACCGACCCCGCCGCGGCGGGGGCTGCATGACACGCTGCGTGGGCGTCTTGCTGCTGGCGTGGCTGCCCGCCCTGCATGCCGCGACGGCGCACCTGGAACTCGATGTGGCCCTGGACCCGAACACGAGGCTGTTCAGGGCCCAGGCCGAATTGACCACGAGCTCGGGCGCACCCGACTTGTCGCTCGACCCGCTGTTCAGGATTTCCCGCGTGGCATTGGACGGCGCGGAAATCCCCGCCGACCAGCTCGCCTCCCGGGGCAAGGCAGCCTCGCCGCGGTCCGCCGCTTCCCGCACGCCGCAGCGATGGTCGATCGCCTATTCCGGTACGTTGCCGCCGCTGCCCGAAGGCGAGCGGCGCAACTCGCCCAACGCCGCGGCGCTGTTCGCGTCGCCCGAGGGCAGCTACCTCTCGCCCAACGGCAACTGGTACCCCGACCCGGGTGTGCCGTTCACTTACCGCGTCAAGGTTTCGCTGCCGGCCGGCCAGAAGGCACTGGCGCCGGGCAACCAGCGGCGCGTGAGCGACAACGCCTCCGGTTTCAGCGCAGAGTACGAATTCGCACAGCCCGCCGAAGGCGTGTGGCTGATGGCCGGGCCCTACGAGGTCGCGGAGCAATCGTTGCGGCAGGACGGCGGCCGCACGGTGACGGTCCGAACCTGGTTCCATCCCGAGCTGGCCGGCCTGGCGAGCGGCTACCTGCGCGACAGCGTGCGCTACCTCCAGCGTTACAGCCGATCGATCGGCGACTATCCATTCGAGGACTTCAGCATCGTCTCCAGCCCGTTGTCGCACGGCCTGGGCATGCCCAGCCTCACGTACCTCGGGCGCGACGTGCTGCGGCTGCCCTTCATCCGCGCGACCTCGCTGGGGCACGAGGTGCTGCATAACTGGTGGGGCAACGGCGTCTATCCCGATTGGGCCAGCGGCAACTGGTCCGAGGGGCTGACCACGTTCATGGCCGATTACGCTTTTCGCGAAGACGAGTCCGAGGCCGCCGCGCGCGAGATGCGCCTGAACTGGCTGCGGGACCTGGCGGCCGTGGCGCCCGCGGACGAGACTTCGCTGGCCGATTTCAAGGCGCGCCAACACGGCATCTCTTCCGTCGTCGGCTACGGTAAATCGGCGATGGTGTTCTTCATGCTGCGCGACGAGATCGGACGCGCGGCGTTCGACGCGGGCATCCGCTCCTTCTGGCAGCAGTACCGGTTCCGGACGGCGAGCTGGAACGATCTGCAGGCGGCGTTTTCACGGGCAGCCGGACGTGACCTGTCGCGCCTTTTCGCGCAATGGGTGCGGCGGCCGGCCTCGCCCCGGCTCGCGCTCGCCGCGGGGGCGGACGGTCAGCGCAAAAACGCTTTCCGGCTGCTGCAGCAGGGCGACCCGTTCGAGCTGCAGGTGCCGTTGCGCGTGCGACTGGCCTCCGGTGAAACCCGCGAGCTCACGGTGCGCGTGCGCGAGCGCGAAACGCCGGTCGGTGCGGCTGCCGCGCCGCTTCCCGCCGACGCAATCGAGGTGGAACTCGATCCCGATTTGCGCTTGTGGCGCCGGCTCGACCCGCGCACCGTCCCGCCGATCTTCAGAGACGTATTCATTTCCCCGCGCGCGGAAGTGCTGCTCGCCAACCAGGGCGCCGCGTGGACGACCCCGGCGCGCGCGCTCGCGAACCGGCTGCTGGATGCGCCGCCTCGCGAGGTGCAGGAATCCGGCCTGCGAGCAGCGGCCGAAGTGCCCGCGCTGGTGCTCGGCGATCCGGACAGCATCGCGCGGGTCGCCGCCGGCCTGAACCTAGGCGGCGTCCCCGACATCTTTTTCGAGCGGGGCGCGGCCTCCCCGCAGCGTAGCCTCAAGGGCTCGGCTCGCGCCTGGACAGCGCGTGCGCCAAACGGCAAGACGATCGCATTCGTGATGGCCGACGGCCCCGACGCGCTCGCGGCGCTCCAGCGATCGCTGCCGCACTACGGCCGCCAGAGCTGGCTGGTGTTCCAGGAAGGGCGCATGGTCGAGCAAGGGGCCTGGCCGGTCGCCGCGCAGAAGTTGCCGCTTCGCTGAGGCCGCGCCGGTCTTACTTCGCAGCGGCGACGGCGCGCGCGGGCTCTTGTGCCGGCGGCACCGCGATCGGAGCCACCTCCACCGGCGCGACGCCCTGCCGGCGCGTCACGCCGATCTGCTGCGCGGTGGAGGGCGACAGGTCGACGATGCGGCCCGGCACGTGGGGCCCGCGATCCTCGATCGTCACGACGGCGCTCTTGCCCGTTTCCAGGTTGGTGACCCTGGCCTTCGTTCCGAGCGGCAGCGTCTTGCTGGCCGCATTGCCGTCGTGCGGATCCATGCGCCGGCCGTTCGCCATCCGCCGGCCCGCGAACTTGCGGGCGTAAACCGAAGCCTTGCCGACGCGAGGCTCCCCGGTGCGATCCAGTTTGCGGGCGTGGGATGGCTTGTTCGCGGGGCCGGCGTGAGCGTGCGCCGCGTGGCTCGCGTCGCCGCGCTGGCCTCCTTGCGAGTCCTGGCCGGCCAGGGCACGCGGCGCCAGGCTCAGGCAAGACGCCAGGCAAATTGTCGTTGCAGCGAAGGCGATGGGCGGCATGGACGGGCTCCGGCTCCGGCGCAGTCTGGCGCGGCACGCGCGGGGTGGCAGTCAGTCAGGGCAGCGCCCCGACGTAGGACTTCCCGGCTCTGCCTGGAGTTGCGCCCGAAGCGCTCGCGGGGGTATGGTGGCAGTCTTCGAACGAGGCACGCGCCATGAACGACATCGCCGCACCCATCCAGACCGCCGCACTGCTGTCCAGCACGCTCGCGCGGCAGCGCCAGGCGTACTTTGCCCATCCGGTGCCGTCGCTCGAAGAGCGCAAGGCGGACCTGCGCGCCCTGCAGCGATTCGTGCGCGACCACAAGGATGCGATCTGCGATGCGATCAGTGCCGACTACGGCCACCGTTCGCGCCATGAAACCTTGTTGGCCGAGATCTTTCCGGTGGTCGACGGCATCGACCACGTGATCGGGCACCTGCGCCACTGGATGAAGCCGCAGCGCCGCAGCGTCGACCTGCGCAATTTCTTCGGCGCGCGCAACCGGGTGATCCCACAGCCGCTGGGCGTGGTCGGCGTCATCGTGCCGTGGAACTTCCCATTGAACCTGAGCCTGATCCCGCTGACCTACATCTTCGCCGCCGGCAACCGGGCCATGGTGAAGATGAGCGAGAACTCGCGCCATCTCGCGCAACTGCTGATCGAGCGCGTGCCGGACTACTTCCCGCCCGAGAAATTGCAGTTCTTCGACGAAACGGGCGGCGTGGGCGTCGAGTTCTCGCGGCTGCCGTTCGACCACCTGCTCTTCACCGGCTCGGGTGCGACCGGCCGCGCCGTGATGGCGGCGGCGGCGCAGAACCTGTGCCCGGTCACGCTCGAGCTCGGCGGCAAGGCGCCGGCCATCGTGTGCGACGACTTTCCGATGCGGCTTGCGGCCGAACGCATCCTGTTCGTGAAGTACCTCAACGCGGGCCAGATCTGCACGACCGTGGATCACCTGTGGCTGCCCAAGGCGCGCATCGCCGAATTCGTCGATCTCGCGTGTCAGATCGTGCCCGCGCGATTCCCGAACCTGGCGACGCCGGACTACACGTCCATCATCGACCAGCGCTCGTTCGACCGATTGCTGGCCGCGCTGGACGACGCGCGCGCGCGGGGCGCAACGCTGGTGCAGCTGTTGCCCGGGCCCGCGTTCGACGCCGCCACCCGCAAGATCGCGCCGCACATCGTGCTGGACGCGCCCGCCGACAGCGCGTTGTGGCAGCGCGAGATCTTCGGCCCGATCCTGCCGATCCGCGGCTACGGCACGCTCGAGGAGGCGATCGCCGTGATCAACGCCGGGCCGCGCCCCCTGGCGCTCTATCCGTTCAGCAACGACCCGGCCACCGTGCAGATGCTATTGGACCGCGTCATGTCGGGCGGCGTGTCGGTGAACGACGCGCTGTTCCACGTCGGCCAGCACGACCTGCCGTTCGGCGGCGTCGGCGATTCGGGCATGGGCCATTACCACGGCGAGGAAGGCTTCCACACGTTTTCGAAATTGCGGCCGGTGTTCTACCAGGCGCGCTTTTCCACACTGAAATTCATGATGCCGCCGTACGGCAAGTTCGCCGACCGCGTGCTGGCGTTCCTGACCAAGTGACCAAGGCAACTACGTGCGCAATTTGCGCCCCAGTTGCGCCTCCACCTTGTCGATCTTGCTGCGCAACCGGCTTTCCGGGCCGGCGCGGTAGTCCACCTTGAGGTTCATGCCGATGCGCGCACAGTCCGCCTGCAGCGCCTTGAAGCACGCGGTCACGACGGCCATCACGTCATCCCATTCGCCTTCCAGGATGGTCCCCATCGGCGTGAGCTGGTAGGGCACGCCGCTGCGGTCGATGACATCCAGGATGCGCGCGACGTGCGCGCTCAGGCTCTCGCCCTGGCCGTGCGGCGCCATCGCGAATTCGAGCAACACCATGATTTCTCCTTCATTGGTCGAGGCGCGAAACGGGCCTCGCTACACTTGGCGGACTTCCAGCGGCCGCCCGAGCGGCCCTTCTATGCGCACCGAGACTCCGATCCAACTTGTGCCGGCCCATGCAGTATCGTCCGTCCCCCGCTCCGATGCCGACGCTATCGTCGGCGACCGCGTCGAGCTGCAGCTCCTGACGACCCTGAAGTGCAACCTGAGGTGCACCTATTGCTCGCTCGGCGTGGGCGACGTGCTCGGCTCGCAGACGCGGATGCAGTACGACCTCGAGCAGCTCGGCGCTTTCGTGGACGAGCACCTGCGCGGCAAGGAGATCTACGTCACGTTCTACGGCGGCGAACCGACGCTCAACAAGACCGCGATGCTGGACGTGATGCAGCGCTTTCCGCAGTTCCGGTTCCAGTTGCAGACGAACGCCACGCTGATCGACAACCTGCCCGACTGGGCCCTGGCGCGGCTGTCGAACGTGCTCGCGTCCATCGACGGTGGCGAGGCGACCACCGACGGCTACCGCGGCAGCGGCATCTACCGGCAGGTGATCGGGAACCTGCGGCAAGTGCGCGACAGGATCGGCGGCTCGATCACGGCGCGGGTGACCTGGGGCAATCCTGGCACCTCGTTCGAGGAACTGGATGAGCTCGTGAGCGGTGACACACCGTTCGATTACCTGTACTGGCAGTTCGTCGCCGACGAGATGTACGAGGGCGATTCGCTCGCGCGGCGGCGCGCCGTGCTGGTGCGGCTGGTCGACAAGTTCTTCTCGCGCTGCGACACGCTTTATCCGGTCATCCCGCTGATGGGCATCCTGCGCAACAAGTTGTTCCCTGTGCCCGCGCAGGAGAGGTTCGGCGGCCACACGCAATGCCGCGTCTCCACGCACCTGCTCAACGTGATGCCAAGCGGCGAGATCTACCCCTGCCCCGACATGATGTACGAGCCCGCCATGAAGATGGGCGACGTCAGGGCGAACTGGCTGCGCCGCAGCCCGCTGCAACCTTCGGGCGCGATGCCGTGCGGCGACTGTGCGGCTTTTGCCTGGTGCCGCGGCAATTGCATGAAGAACCTGTACCGCGGGTACGTCAAGCAGGACCTGCGCTACCGGGCCAACGTGGTGGACCCGATCTGCGAGCTGATCCGCTTCATCGGCAGCGAGATCGACCGGCACGAACCGCAACGCTGGTTCGAGGCGGCTACGGAAGAGGTGCGGCGGCAGATCACGGACTGCGAGGTGTACGAATATGTCGAGGTCATGCCCTGAATGAGCTGCTTGCGCGTGCTTAGAATCGCCCATCGTTTCGCAAGCACGTGAAGGGAGACTGCGATGCAACTGCGCCCGCTCGGCCGTTCGCCGCTCCAGGTTTCTCCGCTGTGCCTGGGCGGCAACGTGTTCGGCTGGACCGCCGACGAGCGCACCTCGTTCACGCTGCTGGACGCCTGGCTCGACGCGGGTTTCAACTTCATCGACACGGCCGACGTCTATTCGCGCTGGGCGCCGGGTCACCAGGGCGGCGAGTCCGAAGCGGTGATCGGCCGCTGGCTGAAGCAAGGCGGCCGGCGGGACAAGGTGGTGGTCGCGACCAAAGTCGGCCTGGACATGGGCGAGGGACGGATCGGCCTGAAGTCTGCGCGCATCCGGCAGGGCGTCGAAGACTCGCTGCGCCGATTGCAGACCGATTGCATCGACCTGTACCAGGCCCACAAGGATGATCCCGACACGCCGCTGGAAGAAACGCTCGGGCTGTTCGCACGGCTCATCGAGGCGGGCAAGGTGCGCGTCATCGGCGCATCCAACTACACGGCGCCGCGGCTGGCGCAGGCGCTGCGAACGAGCGAGCGGCTCGGGCTGCCGCGCTTCGAAAGCCTGCAGCCGCTCTACAACCTGTACGACCGGGCGGTGTTCGAGCAGGAATTGCAGCCGCTGTGCCGCGAGGAGGGCATCGGCGTCATCAACTACTACTCGCTGGCGGCGGGCTTCCTGACCGGCAAGTACCGCTCGCAGGAGGACGTGCGCAAGAGTCCGCGCGGTGCGAACACGATCGCCAAATATCTCAATCCGCGCGGCTTGCGGATTCTCGCGGCGCTGGACGCAGCCGCCGAACGCACCGCCGCGACGCCGGCCCAGGTGGCGATCGCCTGGGCAATGGCGCAGCCCGGCATCACCGCGCCGATCGCGAGCGCGAGTTCGCTCGCGCAGCTCGGCGAACTGGTGAAAGCCACGCAACTGGCGCTGGACACCGAGACTCTGGCGCTGCTCGCGCGAGCGAGCGACGAGCCGTGAGCGAGGGCGAACTCGACCTCGACGCCATCAACCGCCGCGCGTGGAAGGAGCGGGCCACGGTCGGCGCCTACGTGCGCTTGCAAGGATGGACCGATCCGGGCGAACAGGCGGCGGTCGAACACGTGGCCGCGCAGGTGCGCTCGCGGCCCATCCTCGACATCGGCGTCGGCGCCGGGCGCACCACCGCCATCCTGCGGCCGATCAGCAGCGATTACGTCGGCATCGACTACACGCAGGAAATGGTGCAGGCGTGCCGCGCGGCGCATCCGGGCGCGCGCATCGAGCACATGGACGCGCGCGACCTGAGCGCGTTCGAGGACGGGCGGTTCGCGCTCGTCGTGTTTTCGTACAACGGCATCGACGCGGTCGATCTCGCCGGCCGCCGGCAGGTCCTGCGCGAAGTCCACCGGGTGCTGCAACCGGGCGGCCTGTTTCTCTTTTCAGCGCACAACCGGCAGGGGCCCGGATTCGGCGAAGGGCCGCGCCTGCGATTCACGTTCAGCTGGAATCCGCTCAAACTGGGCTGGCGCGCGTTGCAGTCGGTCCGTTCGCTCGCCCGCTCGGCTCGCAATCACCGCCGGTTCCGCGCGTTGAACGAGCCCCACCCCGATTGGGCGGTGATGAATTGCGCGGCCCATGATTTCGGCATCGTCATCGTGTACACGACGCTATCCGAGCAGGAGCGGCAATTGCAAGCTGCGGGTTTCGCCACCGAGTTGGTGGTGTCCAATGTGGACGGCCGGCCCGTCGCGCACGATGCCGACACCAGCGGCATCACCTGGTTCCACTACGTCGCGCGCAAACCGTGACGACTGGCGGCGGCGCGCCGCAGCGCGCGAGCGCCGCGTGCTAGGCGTCGGGTTTCATCGCCGCGATGGCGGCCTTCAGCTTTTCATGGGCCAGCTTGCGCAGCAGCTTCGCCTGGCGAACGAGTTCCTCGGGCGGCGGGCCCTCGTCGCGCGTAAGAGGCAGGCGGGCGAGCGCCTTTTCGAGTTCGCGCGCCTTGCGGTCTGCGTCGCGCCACTCGCCGACTTTCTTGTCCAGTACTTGCGGCATCGAGTCGGCCGTCACGGCCTCGCGAGAAAATGATCCATCTGCGTCATCACGGGTGGCAATGTACGGACGCGCATCGGCGCGGTCAAGCTCGAACGCGCCGTTCCCATCATCTTTTCCACTGGCGCGGCACTCTCCACAACGCGCGTCGCTTGACTGGATGAAGCGCCAGTCCGCCCCCGCGCTCAGGCTGGTGCGCCCGCCGCGCGCGGGCCCTCATTCCGTACACTGGGGACCCACTGGTTATCCACAGCCTTATCCAAGCAGGAGCGAGTTGCCGAATAGCGACTCATCATTGGAACGCGCGGCCGCATCCCGGTGCGGCGGCTCTCATTGCGCCGCGGTGCCCCGCACCGCCCAGGCACGGGCGATGAGCGCGATGGAGCCGTCCGGCCGCAGCGCAATGCGCGCCTCGATCGCATCGCGCAGGCGAGCGCGCGTGCTTTCATCGAGCGACATCGCATACGCGGGCGCCGGTCCCTGGCCGCCGAGAAACGGCCGCCAGTAATCGTCGAAGTTCTCGAAGGGCGTTGGGATGTCGATCGCGGTGGTTTGCACGTCGCGCAGACCGGCACTCGCGAACAGTTCGGCGAGCGCGCCCTGGCTGCAAAGCGGGAAACGCACGCCTTCGTCGAGCTTCGCCGCGGCGGGATCGAGCGCCACTGCGGCATTCCAGAAATGACGCATCAGTTCCATCTTGCCGGCGTAGTCCCAGACGTACGCGGCGATGGTGCCGCCGGGCACCGTCACGCGCCTCATCTCGGCGAGGCCCGCGCGCGGATCGGGCGCGAAGTTCAGGACCAGGCCCGAAACGGTGACGTCCACGGTGGCGTTCTCCAGCGGAATGTCACCGGCGCTGCCGCGTCGAAGCTGCGCCCGTCCCGCGAGCTGCTCGCCGGCCTTCGCGAGGAATCCTTCGGAGGGTTCCACGCCCGTCATGGACGATGGGGCGCACCGGTCGAGGATGGCCGCGCACAACGCGCCGGTGCCGCATCCCACGTCGAGCCAGCGACGCCCCGCCGGGATATCGAGCCATGAGAGAAACTGCGGCGCGACGCGGCGGCTCCATCGGCCTACGTATTGCTCGTACGGATCGCCTCGCTCCCAGCTGTCGGATAGCGGCTTGGATGATGATGCCATGGCAGCCTCCTGTCGGAACAGTGAAGTGACGAAGAAGTTTCCGTTCCGCGGCGGAGCGGAAAGCCGCCGCATTTTCACTCTGCGCCCGGCGCCGCGCGCCAGCCAATTTGTAGTCAATCGTGAATGCTCGGCGCGCAAGGCGAAGCGCCGCTTGCCGCGCGCGAAACGGTAGAGCACCGGCCCTGCCCGGGTTGCACCGGGACGCGGGCCCGGAGCTCAGAATTCGTATTCGGCCTGCAGCCTCAAGGTGTTGCGCGGCGCGCCGTGGGTCAATCCGAACAGCAGGCCGGCGTTGTACCTGATCGCCTGTTTCTGGCCGACCTTCACGCGCCCGAAGATCGCCGGGCCCGCGATGTGCGGCTGCTCGGAATGCGGTTCCCAGTGGTTCCACGGCCCGACGTCGCCGAAGCCTTGCAGCCCGTATTCGAAATCGGGCCGCCAGCGGTACTTCACCTGCCACTCGTAACCCAGTTCGGCTCTTTCCGCCTCGGCGGCACGGATGTGTTTTTCGATCAGCACGTTCAGGTTGGCCTGCACGCTGCTCGTGATGTCCGTCTGCAGCAGCGGACCCCAGCGGTATTCATACCCTTCGCTGCGGTCGCGCGGCCGCTCGATCTCCAGCAGGAAACCGACATCGACCGGGTACTTGCCGGTTTCGGTGAGCTGAAACTTGTTTTCCCATTCCCACGCATCGAACGCGTGCCGCTCGTCCGGCTGCTTGTGCCATTTCGCGTAGATCTCGGTGAACCACCACCGGTTGACGCCGTAGCCGAATCCGATCGAGTACGCGCTTTCGCGCGAACCGTCGCGGCTCTTCGCCGTGCCGGCCTTGAAGTCGATTTCTTTTTCGCCTTCTTCGACGATGGGCGATTTGACGTAATCGGATGGACCGGCGAGCGCGGCAGCAGGCAGGCCAAGGCAGGACAGGACGAGGGCGGCTAGCGCCCCCGCTTTGAAAGCGGTTCGCATGAGATGACTCCGGGATTTGAAGGATTTTTCTTGGGGAAAGCGCCGAGGCGTCCGCACTACGCGGATGAGGGTCTGGCGCGCAACGCCCGGGTCGCGAGATAGATCAGCGCGAGCACGGCGATGTAGGACGCGAGCTGGGCTGCCGACGGCGTTGCGTCGTATCCCACCAGCGCATGAAGCAGGGTTCCGAGCGCCGAATCGGGCGCGAGCGACGCCGAGGTGTCCCACAGTGGCGAGCTCCACCACTCCAGGAACCCGGCCTGGATCAGCGACTTGACGAGCTGGCTCGCGATCGATGCCGCCAGCACGGCGATCAGCGCATTGGTGGTCGAGAAGATATGGCGCGCGGGAATGCGGGACAGCCCTCTGTAGATCAGCACGCCGGCGCTCACGCCCAGGCCGACGCCGATCAGGCAGGACAGCACCACGTCGAACGACGTGGTCCCGCCCGCGCTGGTCAGGGCGCCGCCGACGAACAGCACCGTCTCGGCGCCTTCGCGCAGCACCGCAAGCGCGACGGCCCCGAGCAGGGCCCAGGGTTTCTGTTGCCCGTGCTGCACGGACACGCCCAGCCGACGCGCCTGCGCGGCCATCTCTTTCGAATGCGCCGCAACCCAGATGCAATGCCACAGCAGCATCACCAGGGCGAACGACAGCACGAAGATGTTGACCACATCCTGCCCGATGCCGTCGAACCACGAGCTGATGTGCTGGGCCGCGAAGGCAAGGCCAAGCGCACCCAGCACGCCGATCCCGACACCGGCCGACAGCCAGCGAGCGCGGCCGGCCAATTGACGTGTGGCGGCCGCGACGATGCCGACGAACAGAGCGGCCTCGAGCGACTCCCGGAAGACGATCAGTGCGGCGGCGATCATGTCTCGAACTCCTGCGGCCGGCTACTCGGCCACGACGACGCCCTTGGCCGTCGCTTCGTTGTATTCACCGAAGAAGGCGTAGCGCCCGGGCTTCAGCGGCCCGATGAAGATGGTGGCCTTCGCGCCGCCGGGGATGACCTTCTCGCGGTTCAGGGTGTGGCTCTCGAACTCCTCGGGCGTGCTGTCCTGGTTGTGCACGACCAGTTTGACGCGCTTGCCGGCCGGCACCTTCAGCTCGGCGGGCTCGAACTGGTGGTTCTTGATGGCAAGGCCGAACTCGGGTTCGGCCGCCACCGCAGAGGCGCAGAACATGCCGGCGGAAAGGGCGAGCGCGGCGGTGAGCAGGCGATAAGTCGTGGGCATTCTTGAATATTCCTGATGAAGGCTAAAGCTTATTGCAAATCATTGTCATTTGCAATTGATAAAAATCAAACCCCAGGAGACCGCGTCGCGAACCCGCCACAGTCGGGGTTGGAAGATGAGCTGCAAAACGGCGCCGCCTCAAGGCGCACCGGGGGCGATCGGCTTCAGCCGGCGAGCGTTTTCATGACCGCATAAAGGTCGCTCTTGCCCTCGAAGCCGATCCCGGGCAGATCCGGCAAGGTCACGTAGCTATCCACCACCTGCACCCCGTCGGGAAATCCGCCGTAGGGCTGGAACAGGTCCGGGTACGACTCGTTGCCGCCCAATCCCAGGCCCGCCGCGATCGCCAGCGACATCTGGTGCCCGCCGTGCGGAATGCAGCGCGCCGGCGACCAGCCGTGGTCCTTCAGCATGGCGAGCGTGCGCAGGTACTCCACCAGCCCATAGCTCAGCGCACAGTCGAACTGCAGCCAGTCGCGATCGGGGCGCATGCCGCCGTAGCGGATCAGGTTGCGCGCGTCCTGCATCGAGAACAGGTTCTCGCCGGTCGCCATCGGCCGCTCGTAGTGGTTCGCGAGTTCGGCCTGCAGGGCGTAATCGAGGGGATCACCCGCCTCCTCGTACCAGAAGAGGTCATATTGCGACAAGGCCTTCGCGTATTCGATCGCCGTCTCGAGGTCGAAGCGGCCGTTGGCGTCCACGGCCAATCGCTGCCCGGGCCCAAGCAGGCGCAGCACTGCTTCGATTCGCTGGCAGTCCTGCGCCAGGGAGGCGCCGCCGATCTTCTTCTTCACGACGGAGTAGCCGCGATCGAGGTAGCTGCGCATCTCGCGCTCCAGGCCCTCGATGCCCTGCCCCGGCCAGTAATAGCCGCCGGCGGCATAGACGAACACACGCGGGTTGGCGGTCCCGTTGCCGTAGCGCTGCGCCAGCAGCCGGAACAGCGGTTTGCCCTCGATCTTCGCGACAGCGTCCCAGACCGCCATGTCGATCGTGCCGACGGCCACCGACCGCTCGCCATGGCCGCCGGGCTTCTCGTTGGTCATCATCGCGGCCCACACCTTGTGCGGATCGATGTTGTCGCGCGCATCGTCGAGCAGGCTCGCCGGTGCGGCTTCCAGTACGCGCGGCGCGAACCGCTCGCGGATGAGTCCGCCCTGGCCGTAGCGCCCGTTCGAATTGAAGCCGTAGCCGATGACGGGCTTGCCGTCTCGCACCACGTCGGTCACGACGGCCACCAGGCTCAGCGTCATCTTCGAGAAGTCGATGTATGCGTTGCGGATGGTCGAGCTGATGGGTTGGGTGATCTCGCGGATTTCTGTGATTTTCATTACGTCGGTTACCTCGTCGTCAATGGTGTCTGACACGGAATGTGGGAATTTGTCTCGCATGGACGAGCCAGCCGCCTACACGCCGAATCGCTGTGCTACGCAGAATGTGCCTCATGAAGATCCTCAACCTCATCCATGTCATGGTCGCGCAGGCGTTCTACAGCTGGGCGATGCGCGAGATCAATCCGCTCCACCCCGACGTGCCGCGTATCCTGCTGCGCCAGAAGGAGCTCGCGGACAAGGCCCAGCGGATCTTCGCGTGACAGGCCATCAGTCGCGCCCGGCGCTTGCCGCCTCGCGCAGCCACTGCCGGGTGTCGCGCTCCCAGCGCGGATTGTTGCGCCTCAGCGGTGACAGCGCGTCGCTCGCCGGCCGCGCCATGGCGGCCAGCTGTTCGATGCAGCGGCGCGCCTCGCCGCGGCGGCCCAGCAGGACCAGCGCGCAAGCCGCCGATTCCACCGCGGGCGCCCAGTCAGGACGGATTTCCTGAGCGCGCTGCGCGCACTCCCACGCCCGCCCCGCATCCCCGCAAAACAGGTACGCGTGCGCGAGCGTGTTGTACCAGACGAAGTTTTGCGGGTCGAACCGATTGAGTCGCAGCCCGCGTTCCAACGGAGACAGCGCGCCCGCCGCATCGCCCGAGTACAGGCGGGCCATTCCCAGCACGAGATGCCCGAGCGCAAAGCCGGGCGCCAGCTCTACGGCGCGGCTCGCCGCGCGCACCGCCTGCTCGAACGCAGCCGCGAACACGCTGGTGATCGCCAGCGCGTAGTGCGCATAAGGATTCTTCTCGTCGGCGTGGATCGCCTTGACGGCGGCTTCCATGCCTTCGCGCAGATCGGCCGATTCGGTCTCGGTCCAGCCATACGCGACCAGGCCCGCGCTCATGCGCGCCAGCCAGAATTGCGCGTGCCCGCTGCCGGGATCGAGCCGGCAGGCCTGGCGGAACAGCTCCCGCGCCTGCAGGTGGCCGGCGCGATCCACCCGGTGGAACAGCCACGTGCCCCGGTGCACGAGATCCTGCACCGTCACGTCGCCGGCGGGCCGCCGGGCCACGGCCGCCGCAGATTCCATCCGCAGCAATTCCGGTTCGATCGCCCCCGCCACCTGCTCGGCAATCGTGTCCTGTACCGACAGCACGTCACGCGGGTCGAAGTCGTAGCGCTCGCCCCACGATTGACCCTGCGTCGCGGCATCGACCAGTTGCACGGCAATGCGCGCGCGGCTGCCTGATTTGCGCACGCTGCCTTCGAGCACGTACCGCACGCCCAATTTGTCGGCGACTTCCTTCGCGCCTGCCGCCACGCCCTTGAACGCGAAACTGGTGCTGCGGCCGATCACCCGGAACCAGCGAAAGCGTGACAGCGCCATGATGATGTCTTCGGTGACGCCGTCGGCGAAGTACTCCTGCTTCGCGTCCCCGCTGAGATTGACCAGCGGCAGCACGGCAATCGAGGGTCCCGCGTCCGCCGCCGCGCTGTTGCGGTCCGAGTCCGCGCCCGACGCACCGCTCTGCACCTTGACCGGCAGGCAAAACCGATAGCCCACGCGCGCCACGGTGGCGATCGCCTCGCTGCCGTCGCTCGCGGTACCCAGCAACTTGCGCAGCGCCGCGATCTGCACGGACAGGTTGCTCTCCTCTACCACGGCGCGCGGCCAGGCGGCGTCGATCAGCTGCTCCTTCGTGACCACCTGGCCATTGGCGCCGACCAGCGCCTGCAGCAATGAAACGGCGCGATGCCCGATCGCCAGCGGCACTCCGTCGCGTGCCAGCGTGCCCCGCGCGGCGTCCAGCGTGAACGGCCCGAAAACAAAGCGCTGCTCCAGCATCGGCGGATTTTAGGGGCGCAGCGCGAATTTGGAATTCTTCGGCGCCGCTTCAAGACTCTTCGCCGCGCGCCGCCTAACTTGCAAGCCCTCATCTTCAAAGGAGACCTGCGATGAATGCCTTGATCGAACCCACCACGGCCCTGGTGATCCGCGGCGGCGAACCGTACCGCAGCCCGCAGGGCACGGTGTACGCGCTGGGCGTGAGCGCCCAGACCGCCGGCTCGGAAGTGCTGTTCCTGGGCCTCGTGACGCTGCCGCCCGGTGAGCGGACCAGGGCGCACGTGCACGAGCATCATGAGTCCGCGTTCTATGTGCTCAGCGGTGAGCAGATCGAACTGTGGAGCGGCGAGGAGCTCGAGCATCGCAGCGTCGCTCATCCGGGTGATTATCTTTTCATCCCGCCGCGCGTGCCGCACGTGGCGGTGAACCGCAGCCGCACGCAGCCCGCCGTGTTCGTCGGCGTGCGCAACGAGCCGACCGCGATGGAAAGCGTTTCGATGCGGCCGCAGCTGGATCAAAACGTGCCGGTTTAGGGCGCGCTGACCTCGCGGCAAAGGACCGGCGGCCGCGCCGCATCAACGAGGTGACCGGCGCTGCAGGCCTGGGCCCTCAGCGCGGCACCGCCAGCTCGGCCAGCGCGCGCACGTCCGGGGCGGCGCCGGCCTGCCGGCACGCGGCGATCAATTGCGCGGTTGCGGGCGACCCGAGCACCGGATCGGCGAGGCCGTGGAACTTGGCTTCGAGCTGCGCGTCGCTCATGGGTTTCTGTAGCGAGCCGATCGCATGCTCGACGAAGATATGGACGCGGCGCCCGTCGTTGAGCACGGCGGTCACGTCGGCGCCGGCTTCTTCGATCGCGCCGTCCACGGTGGCCACCACCTTGCGCCGCAGCGCCACCATGTCCGGGCGGTTGACGATCTCGTCGGAGAACTCGTCCTCGCCGGCGCGGCCGAACGTGAGCCCTGCAGCGCAGCCGTGGTAGACACTGAACTTGGCCTGCAAGCCGTCGGCCGGTTCCTTCCTGCCGGTCAGCTCCAGCACGAGCGGATGCACCTTCAACTCGATACGAGCCACGTCTTCCGGCCGCACGCCTTGCTCGGCCAGTTGGGCGCACGCGTCGATGCTCGGATGGATCACGATGCCGCAGGCGAACGGCTTGTAGCTGTTGAACGAGATCTCGAAGCGACGCCCCAGTTCGTCGGTCGCTTCGCGCCAGTCGCACTTGGTCGACACCGTCTGCACGAAGCCGCGCGGTGCTTCCAGCGCGCGGGCGCTCGCCGTGTAACCGTGTTTGGCCATCAGCGCCGCCATCAGGCCGGCGCGCGCGGCGCCGCCGGGATGGAACGGCTTGGTCATGGTGCCGAACTGCTCGCGCATGCCCACCGGCTGCGAGGCCGCGATGCCCAGCGCCATCGCCGTGCGCTGCGGGTCCAGGCCCAGCAGCCGCGCACAACCGGCCGCCGCGCCAAGCATGCCGGTCGAGCCCGTGATGTGCCACCCGCGGTCATAGTGATCCGGGTACATCACGTTGCCGATCCGGCAGGACACGTCGATGCCCAGCACCAGCGCGTCGATCAGTTGGCGGCCGGTCGCGCCGTCCAGCTGCTCGGCCAGCGCGAGCAGCGCCGAGGCCACCGGACCGGCCGGATGGATGATGGTCTTGAGGTGCGTGTCATCGAAATCGAAGGTGTGCGAACTGATGCCGTTGAGCAAAGCGGCGCTCGCCATGTCGACCTTCTCGTCGCGGCCCAGCACGCTCGCCTGCGCCGCCGGCTGCAGCATGCGCACGGCGGCCAGCGCGGTCGTGGCCGCCTCGTGCCGCGACGCGCCGACGGCGCAGCCGATCCAGTTCATGAACGTGCGGTGGGCTTCGTGATCGACGGCGTCGCTCCAGCCGCGGGACGGGTGGTTGGCGACGAAATCCGCCAGCATGCGGGTGATCGGCGGTGCGTCGAGGTCGGCGCTGACCTGGGTGTTACGGGCCATGGAGCGGGTTCCTGTTGGTTGGGCTTCGGTTGCCGTTTCCGGGCACAAGCCGCGGACTGCGGCAGGTATTGTGCGGCCTGTTGGGGCCGTGACCTGGCTCGACGGCGTCGCAGCCCAGGCGCGCGTTCACTCCTTGAAGAGCGAGATGAGCGCTTGGCGCAGCCAGCGGTTGCCTGGGTCCGACTCGAAGCGCCGGCTCCAGTGCAGCGCCACGGCGAAGTCCCGCAGTGGCAGCGGCGGCTGGACGAGGGCGTAGCCGCCTGCGCCGGCAAAGCCCTGCGCGATATTGCGCGGCATGATCACGGCCAGGTCGGTGGCGCGCACGATCGAGGGCAGCACCATGAAATGCTCGGTGGTCAGCCGCACCCGCGCCTCCAGGTCGAGCAGTTGCAGGATGCGCAGCGTGTCCGAGTGGGTGCGCACCGCGACGAACTCCAGCTGCCGCAGCGCCTGCAACAAGGCGTTGCCACGGCGGCGGGTGCGCGCGAAGGGATGCCCTTCGCGCAGCAGCACGATATAGCGGTCCTTGAGCAGCTGCACGCGCTGGGTGTCCTTCACCATCGGCAGGAAGCCGAACGCCAGGTCGATCCGCCCGCTGTCCAGCGCGGCGGCGATTTCCTCGCGCAGCATGGGCATGGTCTCCACGTGCACGCCCGGCGCCTGCTCGCGCAGCATGCGCATCATCTCGGGCAGGAAGCGGCCCTCGCCGATGTCGCTCATGTGGATGCGGAAGCTGCGGCGGGACTGGGCCGGGTCGAACCCGGTGGATTCGTTCAAGGCCTGCTCGATGCCCGCCAGCGCCAGCCGCACCGGCGCGGCGAGCCGGTCCGCTTTCGGTGTGGGCTGCACGCCGCCGGGCGCGCGCACGAACAACGGATCCTTGATCAGCAGCCGCAGCCGCGTGAGGCCGTGGCTGGCGGCCGGCTGGGTCAGTCCGAGCGACTCGGCCGCGCGGCCGACGCTGCGCTGCCGGTACACGGCATCGAACAGGCGCAGCAGGTTGAGATCGATGTTCTTGAGGTGCATTCCGCAGTGAGCGCACGCCGGCCCGGTCCGGGCGATGCGCGCAGCTTCACGAAGCGAACTGAGCGAGAAACCGTGCCAGCGCGCGCAGGTCGTCGTCCGCCAGAGGATAGACGACATCGGCCATCGCGGCCACGCCGCCGCCGGTGCGCCGGCCGGCCTTGAAGTCGCGCAAGGCCTTGAGCAGGTAGTCCTCGCGCTGGGCGGCGATGCGCGGCGTCGCCTGGGTCCCGGAAAAATCGTCCTTGTGGCAGGCGGTGCAGCGGTTGCCCTGGACCACCTTGCGGCCGGCCGCCGCCAAGGGGTCGCCGGCGTTGGCGGGGCTGCCGGCGCGTGGCGGCGGCTGGGCGGCGAAGTAGGCCGCGAGGTCGCGGATGTCATCGTCCTTGAGCGCGGCGGACACCGGCTGCATGACAGGGCTCTTGCGCGTGCCGGTGCGGAAGTAAACGAGTTGCCACTGCAGGAAGCCATCGGGCTGCCCCGCCAACGACGGCGTCTCCGGCGTCTGCGAGATGCCGCCCGCCCCGTGGCAGGCCAGGCAGGCCTGGGCCTTGGCCGCCCCCGCCACGATGTCGGCCGCCACGGCAACGCCGCTCACCCACACGGCAGCACAGATCGCAATGAATTTCATGCAGGTCATCATGACGTGAGAAAAACAAAAAGGCCCGCCGTCACGGCGGGCCGTGCAGGCGAGCCTGGATGGAAGGCTATTTGCCGTAGCTGATGCGGTAGATCGCGCCGGCCCAGTCATCGGCCACCAGCAGCGAGCCGTCGCGCGCCACGAGGACGTCGGCCGGCCGCCCGGTGTAGCTCTGGTCGCCGCTGATCCAGCCGGAAGCGAACACTTCCTGCTTGACCTTCCTGCCCTGCGGGTCGGTCACCACGCGCGTGATGCGCGCACCCTGGTACTTGTGGCGGTTCCAGGAGCCGTGCTCGGCGATGAAGATGTTGTTCTTGAATGCAGCCGGGAACTGCGAGCCGGTATAGAACTTCATTCCCAGCGGCGCCACGTGCGCGCCGAGGTTGAGCACCGGCGGAGTGAAGTCGGAGCACTTGTAGCCCTTGCCGTACTTGGGATCGAGCATGTTGCCCTGGTGGCAGTACGGATAGCCGTAGTGCGCGCCCTGCCTGGCGATGCGGTTGAGCTTGTCGCTCGGCATGTCGTCGCTGACCCAGTCGCGGGCGTTCTCGGTGAACCAGTAGTCGCCGGTGCGCGGATCGATGTCGCCGCCCACGCTGTTGCGAACGCCGATCGCCATGATTTCGGCCTCACCCGTGCTGGGATTGACGCGGCGCACCTGCGACAGCCCGGCCGGCGGCAGGCAGATATTGCAGGGCGGCCCGAGCGGCACGTACAGGCGCCCCTGCTTGTCGAACGTCAGGTACTTCCAGCCGTGGGCCACGTAAGGAGGCATGTCGTTGTAAACCACCTTGGCTTCGGGCATCTTGTCGAGGCTGGCCTCGGCGTTCTCGTATTTCAGGATTTTGTCGATGTCGACGACATACAACGCGCCGTCGCGGAACGCAAGGCCCGTTGGCATCTTCAATCCGCTCAGGATCGTCTTGACTTCCTTCTTGCCGTCCTTGTCGACGACGGCATAGACGTTGCCGACGCTGAACGCGCCGACGAACAGCGTGCCCTTGTCGCCCCACGCCATCTGCCGCGCGCTGTTCACGCCCTGCGCATAGACGTCGATCTTGAAGCCCTTGGGCAGCTTGATGGCCTTGAGGTTCTTCTGCAAATCCTCCATGGACGCGGGCAATGCGGGGTTGGCCGGCGGCGCCAGCCCTTTCTGGGCTGCGGTTTCGTCGCCCAGGAACCAGTCCTCCGGCGGCTTTTCCCAGAATTCCTTCTTGGTCGAGTCGTAACTCTTGAGCTGCGCGTGAACGGCCGATGCAGCGAGTGCGGCCGCGCATGCGATCGCCAGCGCCGGGCGCGCCCACCCGGCACGCGCGCGGAAAATGGATTGCATGAACATGTTCCTCTCCTTGCGGCATTTAATTGATTTGCCGGCCCGCAGTAGATCAGCCGCGCTTCGGCGAGGAACATAGAACAATCCCTAGTTCAGCAGAAGCAGCCGGGCAGTGGTTATGCCTGCAGTGCATGTCAGATAGTGCGTGAGCTGCATTGCCGCGCACGCGGCTTTGCCCGACACTGCGCCTCCCACTTAAGCTCCCGCCGCCGGATCGCGCCCCATGGAAGTTTCATTCAGTCACGAGATCCAGTCATTGCGCCTCGGCGCGGGGCAGACCTTCCACGGCGAAGGCATCCTGGCGATCACGAAAGCCCTGTTGCAGTCGGGCGTCGCGTATGTCGGCGGCTACCAGGGCGCGCCGGTGTCGCACCTGCTGGACGTGATGGTCCAGGCCAAGCCTTACATGGACGAGCTCGGCGTGCACGTGGAGGCTTGCGCCAACGAGGCGTCGGCCGCCGCGATGCTGGGAGCGTCGATCCACTACCCGCTGCGCGGCGCGGTGACGTGGAAGTCGATCGTCGGCACCAACGTGGCGTCCGATGCGCTATCCAATCTGTCCTCGCCGGGGGTGAAAGGCGGCGCGTTGATCGTGGTCGGCGAGGATTACGGCGAGGGCGCGTCGGTGATCCAGGAGCGCACGCATGCGTATGCACTGAAGTCCGGCATGTGCCTGCTCGACCCGCGGCCCGACCTTGCCGTGATGGTGCGCATGGTCGAGGAAGGCTTCAGGCTGTCGGAGGCTTCCAGCATGCCGTGCATCCTGGAGCTGCGCATCCGCGCCTGCCACGTGCGCGGCAGCTTCGAGGCGAAGGACAACGTGGCGCCGGCGATTTCCACGCGCGCCCTGATGGAGGAGCCCGCCGCCTTCGATTACGCCAAGCTCGCGCATCCGCCGGTGACGTTCGGCCACGAGAAGCGAAAAGGCGACGAGCGCATCCCGGCCGCGCGCCGGTACATCGCCGACAACCATCTCAATGAATTGATGCCGGGCCGGCGGCAGGACCTGGGCATCATCGTGCAGGGCGGCCTGTACAACGCGCTGGTGCGCAGCCTGCAGCAGCTCGGCCTGGCCGACGCGTTCGGCGACGGCGAGATCCCGCTGCTGGTGCTCAACGTGACCTGTCCGCTGGTGCCCGAACAGGTGGCGGATTTCTGCACCGGCAAGCGCGCCGTGCTGGTCGTCGAGGAAGGCCAGCCCGAATACATCGAGCAGGAGATCGCCACGCTCTTGCGGCGACGCGACATCCAGACGCGATTGCACGGCAAGGACCTGCTGCCCTCGGCGGGCGAATACAGCGTGGAAGTGCTGGCGCAAGGACTGCTGGCGTTCGCCGATCCGTCGTTGCTCCCTCCCCTTCCGGGGGAGGGCGGGGCTGGGGGCAAGGCAACGCAGTGGCTCGCCGCCAACCGCGCCCGCCGCGAAGCCGTCGCCGCGCAATTGGCCCAGCCGCTGCCCAACCGGCCTCCGAGCTTTTGCATCGGCTGCCCCGAGCGGCCCGTGTTCTCGGCGCTCAAGCTCGCGCAGCAGGAAGTCGGCCCGGTGCACATCGCGGCCGACATCGGCTGCCACGCCTTCGGCACGTTCGAGCCGTTCTCGATGGGCCATTCGATCCTCGGCTACGGCATGAGCCTGGCCAGCCGCGCCGGCGTGTCGCCGGTGATGCAGCGGCGCACCCTGTCGATCATGGGCGACGGCGGCTTCTGGCACAACGGCCTGCTCACGGGCGTGCAAAGCGCCCTGTTCAACCCCGACGACGCCGTGCTGCTGATTTTCAAGAACGGCTATTCGTCGGCGACCGGCACGCAGAACCTGATCTCCACCCCCGGTTTCGCCGCCGGGCCGCTCCCCAGGCGAAACAGACCCCTCTGGGGGCAGCGCAGTACACCTAGTGACAAGCACGACAAGATGCAGAGCCTGACGCACACCAACACCACGATCGAGTCCACCTTGCGCGGGCTGGGCGTGCAATGGCTGCGCACCGTGCACACCTACCATGTGGAAAAGATGCGCGCGACGCTCAAGGAGGCGTTCACCAGCGATTTCAACGGGCTGAAGGTGATCGTGGCCGAAGGCGAATGCCAGCTCGAACGCCAGCGCCGCGTCAAGCCGTGGATCGCGAGCCTGCTGCAGCGAGGCGCGCGCGTGGCGCGCGTGAAGTTCGGCGTGGACGAGGACGTGTGCAACGGCGACCATGCCTGCATCCGCCTCTCCGGCTGCCCCACGCTCACGCTCAAGGACAACCCCGACCCGCTGAAAGTGGATCCGGTGGCCACCGTGATCGACGGCTGCGTCGGCTGCGGGTTGTGCGGCGAGAACGCGCACGCCGCCACGCTGTGCCCCTCGTTCTACCGCGCCGAGGTGATCCAGAACCCGAAATGGCACGAGCGCCTGTTCGAGGGTTTGCGCGGTGCCCTGGTCAAGAGATTGCGACCCGCATGAACGACTCACTGAAAGAACCGATCACTCTTCTCGTGTGCGCGCTCGGCGGCGAAGGCGGCGGCGTGCTGACCCAATGGCTGGTGGACGCGGCGCGCCACGCGGGCTACGCGTGCCAGAGCACGTCGATCCCCGGCGTCGCCCAGCGCACCGGCGCGACCACCTACTACATCGAGGTCTTCCCCGTCCCGCTGGCCCGCCTGCAGGGCAAGCGCCCGGTCTTCAGCCTGAGTCCGGTGCCCGGCGCGCTGGACGCGATCGTGTCGTCGGAACTGCTGGAGACCGTGCGCCAGATCGCCGGCGGCATGAGCGCGCCCGAGCGGACTGCCGTGATCACCTCTTCGGCCCGCACGTTCACCAC
Organism: Ramlibacter sp.; assembly: GCA_019449555.1. Lineage (GTDB taxonomy): Bacteria > Pseudomonadota > Gammaproteobacteria > Burkholderiales > Burkholderiaceae_C > Ramlibacter. The sequence goes on along the minus strand of JAGRPN010000416.1, from coordinate 41,405 downwards.
GCAGGAGCGCATGCAGCTCGCCGACGGCCGCGCCGACAGCGCCGACCTGCTCCGGGTCGTGCAGGCCTTCAGCCGCGAGCACCATGTGTTCGACATGGACGCACTGGCGAAAGAGGCCGGCACGGTGGTCAGCGCCGTCATGCTGGGCGCGATCGCCGGCGCCGAGCTGTTCCCGTTCGACCGCACCGATTACGAGAACGTGGTGCGCGCCGGCGGCGGCAAGGCGGCCGAAGCCAGCCTGCGCGGTTTCGCGCGCGGCTTCGAGATGGTGCAGACCCGGTCGCCCGCAGGGTGGGCAGCCTCGCTGTCCACCGATGCATCGGCTGCGGAAGACATGGTGGGCAGCGGAGCTACGGGGACAGCATTACCCGGCGCAATCGCGGCCGGATTTCCCGCGCCGGCGCACGAGATGCTCGCGCTCGGCCACGCCCGCACGCGCGAGTACCAGGACGAAGCGTATGCGCGGCTGTACCTGCAGCGCATGCACGAGGTATTGGCGGGGGAACGCGCGGCCGACCCGCAGGGCGGCCACGCCTTCGCGATCACGGTCGAAATGGCGCGCTGGCTGGCGCTGTGGATGGCGTTCGACGACATCGTGCGCGTGTCGGACCTCAAGAGCCGCGCCAGCCGCTGGCAGCGGGTGCGGCAGGAAGTCAAGGCGGGCGATGACGACCTGCTGCGAGTCGAAGACTATTTCAAGCCGGGCGCGCCCGAATTCGCGGCGCTGTTGCCGCCGGCGCTCGCGCAGCGTGTGCTGCGCTGGGACCGCCGCCGCGTGCAGCGCGGCAAGGCGCCCTGGGCGCTGCCGCTGAAGATCGCGACCCATTCCGTCAGCGGCATGCTGGCGCTGCGCCTGCTTGCCGCGATGAAATGGCTGCGCTTGCGCGGCAGCCGCTACGCCCAGGAACAGGCCATGATCGCCAAATGGCTGGCGGCCGTCATCGAGGGCAGCCGGCGCGACTGGCGCCTGGGCCACGAGATCGCGCTGTGCGGCCGCCTGATCAAGGGCTACGGCACGACCAACGAGCGCGGCAAGGAAAACCTGTTGCACGTGCTGGACCATCTGGCCCACGGGCCATCGCCCGACAGCGCGGCCGAAGCCATCGCGGTCGCCCGCAATGCGGCGCTGGCGGACGATGCCGGCCAGGCGCTGGACGCGGCACTGGTGCGTCACGGCGCGCCGCCCCGCCCGCTGAAGGCGCAGCCGATCCGATGGATGCGCCGCCCCCCTGGCGCCCCAGGGAAAGCCTGATGGCGGTACCCGCCGGAAAATTATAAAAAGTAACTGTTCCCACCACACCGAGAGGAGACCATGAACACCACCTTCACGCACACGGCCATCGCCGTGGCAGCCGTATTCGCGTTCAGCGCGGGGCTGGCCCAGGCCCAGGACAAGCCCGTCATGCTCAAGCTCTCCAGCTGGGTGCCGGCGCAGCATCCGCTCAACCCGAGCCTGCAGGCCTGGGCGGACGACATCAAGAAAGCATCGAACGGCACGATCACCGCCACGCTGTTCCCCTCCGAGCAATTGGGCAAGGCGTTCGACCACTACGACATGGCGCGCGACGGGATCGCGGATTTCGCCTACGTGAACCCGGGCTATCAGCCGGGCCGCTTCCCGATCTTCGCCGGTGCGTCGCTGCCCTTCCTGTTCGCCAACGCGAAGGGCGGCACCGCCGCCATCGATGCCTGGTACAAGCAATACGCGGCCCAGGAAATGAAGGACGTGAAAGTCTGCTTCGCATTCGTCCACGATCCCGGAACCTTCCACGCGCGCAAGAAGATCACCTCGCCCACCGACATCAAGGGCATGAAGATCCGCCCGGCCACCAGCACCATCGGCAACATGGTCACGTCGTTGGGCGGCACCAATGTGCAGTCGTCCGCGCCGGAAGCGCGGGACATGCTCGAGCGCGGCGTCGCCGATGCGATCACCTTCCCCTGGGGCTCGATCCCGCTGTTCGGCATCGACAAGGTGGTGAGCTACCACATGGACGTGCCGCTGTACGTGACGCCGTTCGTCTGGGTGATGAACAAGGCCAAGTACGACAGCATGTCGGCCGGGCAGAAGAAGGTCATCGACGACCACTGCACCACGGAATGGGCCGAGAAGGTGGCCAGCCCTTGGGCCGATTTCGAGTTCGGCGGACACGCGAAACTGGCCGCGATCCCCGGCCACGAGGTCTACAAGCTCACGCCCGACCAGGTCAATGCCTGGCGCAAGGCCACGGCCGGCGGCGAGGCGCAGTGGGCCGAGACCGTGAAGAAGGCGGGTCAGGATCCCAAGGCGGTGATGGATTCGCTCAAGGCGAGTCTCGTCAAGTACAAGGCCGCGCTCTGATCGGGCGTTGATCGGGCCGCGCCGGTTACGCAAGGGCCGGCCCGAACGAGCGCGCGCACATCATGAAGAAGAGCTTCGCCGACCAGTTCATCGCCACCATCGAATGGCTCGCCGCGATGTTCGTGGGCATCGTGGCGCTGAACATCTTCGTCAACGTGCTGCTGCGTAAGTTCTTCAGCACGTCGATCCCCGACTACTACGACTTCGGCCGCATGTTGCTGGGCATCCTGATCTTCTGGGGCATCGCGGCGACGAGCTATCGCGGCGGCCACATCACGGTGGACCTGCTGTGGGGCGCGGCCGGCGTGCGGCAAAAGCGTGTGATCGACGTGTTCGCCACCCTCGTGCTGCTGTTCGTCGTCACGGTCCAGACCATGATGCTGTTCGACAAGGTGCGGCTGACCTACGTCGACCACGTGCTGACGTACGACCTGAACATTCCCACGTGGCCGTTCTACGCCGTCGCCTGGGCCGGTGACGTTTGCGCCGTGGTGCTGATCGCCGTGCGCACCTGGCGGCTCGTATTCAACCCGGATTCCCTGCGCGACGCCCACTTCGAACCCACCGTCCAGGACATCGAGAAAGCCTCCCTTGAGCACTGACACCATCGCCGTCATCGGCTTCCTGGCGTTGTTCGCGCTGATGCTGCTGCGCGTGCCGGTGGGCATGGCGATGGGCCTGGTCGGCATCACCGGCTACAGCTGGATCGCCGGCGCCGGGCCTGCCCTGAAGCTGGTCGGCTTGACTTCGATGCGCACCGTCACCGACTACACGTTCGGCGTGATCCCGATGTTCATGCTGATGGGGGCGCTGGTGTCGGTCTCCGGCGTCAGCCGCGAACTGTTCAAGGCGGCCAATTCGATGATCGGCCACCTGCGCGGCGGGCTGGGCGTCGCCACCGTGCTCGCCTGCGGCGGCTTCGCGGCGATCTGCGGCTCCTCGGTCGCCACCGCCGCCACGTTTTCCGGCGTGGCGTATCCGGAGATGCGCCGCTTCGGCTACCCGCAGTCGTTCTCCACGGGGGTCATCGCCGCCGGCGGCACGCTCGGCGCGATGTTGCCGCCGTCCACCGTGCTCGCGGTCTATGCGATCCTCACGCAGCAGGACATCGGCAAGCTGTTCATGGCCGGCATCATCCCGGGCCTGTTCGCGATGCTGCTGTACGTCATCACCATCTTCATCATCGTGCAGGTGCGGCCGCGCTGGCTGCCGCGCGGCGCTTCGAAGCCCTGGAGCGAGCGCCTCGCCGACCTCAAGAACGTGTGGGCGCCGCTCGTGCTGTTCCTGTTCGTCATCGGCGGCCTGTACGGCGGCTTCTTCACGCCCACGGAGGCGGGCGGCGTCGGCGCCAGCGGCGCTTTCCTGCTCGGCCTGGCGCGCGGCCGGCTCGATCGCGCCAAGATCAAGGAGGCGCTGCTGTCCGCCACCCGCACCGCGGCGGCCGTATTCACGGTGCTGATCGGCGCGCTGATGTTCGGCTATTTCCTCACCATCACGCAGACGCCGCAGAAACTCGCGGGCTTCCTTGCCGGCCTGGGCATCGGCCCCTACGGCGTGCTCGTGCTCATCATGCTGATGTATCTGGTGCTGGGCTGCCTGATGGATGCGATGGCGATGATCATCCTGACGGTGCCCATCATCTTCCCGATCATCACGCAGCTGGGCTTCGATCCGATCTGGTTCGGCATCATCATCGTCATGACGGTCGAGCTCGGCCTGATCCATCCGCCGGTGGGCATGAACGTGTTCGTGATCAAGAGCGTCGTGCACGACGTGAGCTTCAGCACGATCTTCAAGGGAGTGCTACCCTTTGTCGCCACCGACATCGTGCGCCTGATCATCCTCATCAGCTTCCCGGTGCTGGCGTTGTGGCTGCCTTCCAGGATGGGCTGACGGTCAATGAAAGAAGTCGTCTATACCCAGCGGGTCGCGTTCGGCGACTGCGACCCGGCGCGCATCGTCTGGTTCCCGAATTTCTTCCGCTGGATCGACGCCGCGTCGCGCCACTTCTTCGTCGAATGCGGGGTGCCACCGTGGTACGAGACGGAAAAGGAGCTCGGCATCATCGGCACGCCGCTGGTCGACACGCACGCCACGTTCAGCAAGACCGCCAGCTACGGCGACGAGCTGCACATCCACACTTCCATTCCCGAGTGGCGCAACAAGAGCTTCGTGCAGCGGCACCGGGTGATGCGAATCAGCGGCAAAGGCAACAACGCGGAGCTGATCATGCAGTGCGACGAGGTGCGGATCTTCGCCGCGCGGCGCGAAGCCGAGGGCACCGCGATCCGCGCCGTTCCGATTCCGCCGTCGATTCGCCGGCTCTGCGAATAAGGCAGACCCGCGGCAAAGTCGGGGCCGGGCAGGCCGCGAATGCCGAATGACCGCTCACCGGCCCTGCGGTCGAGGTGCGCGGCCCAAGGCCGAGCTGGCCGGGTCACAGGCCGCGCGGATCGCTGCACAATGACCGGCTCGTGATCCCAATCCCCCAATGGAGGCCGCCATGAACGAAGAGACATTCAACATCAGCATCCGCAAGTTCCTCAAGATCGTGGGCGTGAGTTCGCAGCGCGACATCGAGCATGCGGTCGCGAAGGCCACCGCCGACGGCGCCATCAAGGGTGCGGAAACCTTTCCGGCCAAGATGACGCTCGAAATCCCGGGGCTGAAATTGAACGTGCATTTCGAAGGCGAAATCCGCCTCGAGTGAGCGACGCCGTGCAGAGCGTTCCCGCGACGGTGCCGCTGCAACGCTGGGAAGACCTGCCCGGCCCCAGGCCGTGGCCGGTGGTCGGCAACGCGCTGCAGGTCGAGCGCGACCGGATGCACAAGCAGCTCGAAGGCTGGGCGGCCAGGTACGGTCGCCCGTTCAAGTTCCGGATCGCGTCGCGGCGCTTCCTCGTCATCTCCGATCCGGACACGATCGCGAAAGTGCTGCGCGACCGCCCGGACGGTTTCAAGCGCCCCAGCCGCGTCGAGCGGATCTCGCGCGAGTTCGGCTTCCTCGGCCTGTTCAGCGCGAACGGCGAAACCTGGAAGCGCCAGCGCCCGATGGTATTGGGCAGCTTCGATCCGACGCACATCAAGGCGTTCTTCCCCACGCTCGCCGGCGTGACCGGGCGGCTGGCGCGCCGCTGGACGCGCGCCGCGCAATCGGGCGCGACGATCGACCTGCAGGCGGACCTCATGCGCTACACGGTGGACGTGACCGCGGCGCTCGCGTTCGGCGAGGACATCAACACGCTGGAGTCCAACGAGGACGTGATCCAGGTCCACCTCAATCACGTCCTGCCGGCGCTGGTCAGGCGCTCGCTCGCGCCGTTCGACACGTGGAAGTATTTCCCGACCCGCGAGGATCGCCAATTGCAGCAGCACCTGAAGGCGATCCATGCGTCGGTGCAGTCGTTCATCGCCGGCACGCGCCGCAAGCTCGAAGAACAGCCGCAATTGCGCGAGAAGCCCGTCAACCTGATCCAGGCGATGATCGCCGCGCGCGACCGCGAAACCGGCGGCTTGCGCGACGAGGACGTGTCGGGGAACGTGCTCACGATGCTGCTGGCGGGCGAAGACACGACGGCCAACACGCTCGCGTGGCTGATCTGGCTCTTGCATCGCCACCCGGACGCGCTGCAACGCGCCGCCGCCGAAGCGCGCTCGGTGCTTGGCGGGGCCGTTTGTCCCGCCGGTCCCGAGCAGCTCTGGCGTCTCGACTGGATCGAGGCCTGCGCCAATGAAGCGATGCGGCTCAAGCCGGTCGCGCCGCTGATTTTCAACGAGGCGCTGCGCGCGACGCTGGTCGAAGGGGTGCGGGTCGAGCGCGGCGACATCGTCGTGTGCCTGATGCGCGCCGGCTCGCTCCAGGAAACCAATTTCGCGCAGGCGCAGGCGTTCCGGCCCGAGCGCTGGCTGGCCGGCGAAGGCGCGGCCGCCCATTCGCTGGCTTCCGCCAAGCGTGTCGTCATGCCTTTCGGCGCGGGGCCGCGGATGTGTCCCGGGCGCTATCTGGCGCTGGCCGAGATCAAGATGGCCGCGGCCATGCTGCTGGCGAATTTCGAGCTCCAGTCCGTCGCCACGCCAGGCGTCGATGAACCGCGGGAGGAGATCGCGTTGACCATGTATCCGGTGGGGTTGCAGATGCGCCTTGCGCTGCCCGCCGCCGCTTCGATGTAACCAGCACGCCTGCGCCTTTTGCACTACGTGACGGTTGTAATCCGGGAAAGCACGCTCACAATGCGCACCTGTTTGCTGTTCGAGGTAGGGGCGCCAATTGATCGAAACCAGAAACGCGCTGCGCGTTGCGCAATTGCTTTGTAGCGCGGCGATCGTCAGCGTAGCGGGGTGCGGTGGCGGGGGCACGGGCGCAAGCTTCCTAGCGGCAGCCGCGCCTGCCGGCACCGACACCGGAGCGGCCGGCGGTGCGGCCGCTTCATCCGGCACCGGATCCGCGTCCGCCAGCCTCGCGGTTCCCGCTCCCGCGCCGGCGCTCACAGCCGCGGCTGCGCCCGCCTCGGCAAGCTCTCCCATGCTGGCCGACTGCGAGATGTTTCCGCCCAATGCGATCTTCAACACGCGCATCGACGACGCGTCGCGCTTTCCGGCCCATCCCAAGAGCGCCCAATGGATCGACACCGTGGGCCGCGCCGTGCCCTTCTCGACCGACTGGGGCGCCAACGACAATCCCGCCGATTACTCGACCTACTACGGCATGCCGATCAACGTGGTGGACGGCACCGCCGCGACGACCGATTGGCCGCTGGTGTCGTTCGATTTCGCGACATCCGGCCTGAGCATGCAGCGCGGCTGGCCCGACAAGAGCGACTGCGCGGTGCCCAGTGGCAGCGGCTTCGACATCGTGCACGGCTGCGGCGCCCTGCCCGCCTCGCAGCGGCATTTCCCGTTCCCGCTGCCGGGCAAGGTGCTGGCCCAGGGCGGCAATTGCAACGATCCCAACGCGTGCGGCGACCATCCGGTGCTGGTGGTGGAAAAAGGCGCCTGCCGGCTGTGGGAAAGCTATTTCAGCTTCAACCTGTCGGGGCAGTGGTATTCGCTCGCCACGGCGGCCTGGGACCTGAAATCGCTCTCGCTGCGGCCGAACGACTGGGCTTCGGCCAGCGCGTCCGGCCTGCCGATCACGCCGCTGCTGGCCAAGGCGGCGGAGGCGAACTCCGGCGAGATCAGGCATGCATTGCGGGTGAATTTCCGCGATGCCGCGCTGGCGCTCGATGTCGCGTGGCCGGCGCGCTTCGCCGCGGGCGGCGACAATCCCGGCGCCATTCCGTTCGGCGCCTTGTTGCGGCTGAAACCGGACTTCGTGATCCCCGCCGACTGGACGACCCAGGCCAAGGCGCTGGCCACCGCCGCTAAGCGCTACGGGCTCTACGTGTCCGACAACGGCGCCGACTTCCACGTGCAGGGCGAGCCCAGCGCCGCGTGGGACCTGCGCACCAATGCGCAGATGAAGACGATCACCATGAACGACATGGAATTCGTGGACCTGAAGGCGATCACCGGCGATCCGCGCTTCTCGCGCGATTCGATGGCCGCGAGCTGGTAGCGTTTTCGCCCCCGCCGCAGAGCTTTTGCGGATGAGCGGCCGCGTGAGCCGCCGCAAGGACGGTGACATTCTTTCCAAATCGGTGCAAAGTGCGCAGCGGGTTCCACTGTGCTCGCGCAGATCGCGAGAGTCATGCCGCGCCGACGCGCGTCATTGCGTGCTTTGCGTGGCGCTTCGCAAGGAAGGGAAATGCCATGAATCGCTCACTGATCATGAAAATCGAGGCCGTTATCTCAGCGGTGTTCGGCCTTGCGCTCCTGTTCGCACCCAACGCCCTGGTGGCCATGTACAAGGCCGAACCGATGAACGGGCCGGGCATCTACAACTCCATGCTCTATGGCGCAGCCCTGATCGCGCTCGCGCTGATGAACTGGCAGACGAGCGGCGCGAACGCAACCGAGGCGAAGCACGTGATTCTCGGCACGCTGGTGGCCAACAGCCTCGGCTTCCTGGTGGGCCTCACGCGCCAGTTGACCGACCCGAGCGTGCCGGCGACCGCCTGGTTCAACGTCGTTCTGTTCCTCGTGTTCGCGATCCTGTACGGCTACCTGCAATTCGCACGCGCGCCGGCCGGCAGTCCGGCCGCGGGTTCAGCCGCGTGAAGCCGGGATAGCGAGGCCGCGCGTCACGGACGGTCTGGCGAGGAAGGTCTCGAGCGCCCGCGTCACGTGCGGGAACTCCTCGATGCGCACCAGCTCGCCGGCCTCGTAGTAGCCGATCAGGTTGCGCACCCAGGGGAGGGTCGCGATGTCGGCGATGGTGTACTCATCGCCCATGAGCCAGGTGCGGCCCTCGAGCCGCTGGTTCAGCACGTCGAGCACGCGCCGCGCTTCGCCCACGTAGCGGTCGCGCGGGCGCTTGTCGGGGAACACCTTGCCCGCGAACTTGTGGAAAAAGCCGACCTGCCCGAACATCGGACCGACCCCGCCAACCTGGAACATCAGCCACTGGATCGTCTCGTAACGGGCCCCGGCGTCGGCGGGCAGCAGCCGGCCGGTCTTGTCGGCCAGGTAGATCAGGATGGCGCCCGATTCGAACAGCGCCAGCGGTTTGCCGCCCGGGCCGTTCGGATCGACGATGGCGGGAATCTTCCCGTAGGGGTTGAGCGAGCGGAATTCCGGCGTCTGCTGTTCGTGCGTGTCGAACGCGACGCGGTGCGCCTCGTAAGGCAAGCCGGTTTCCTCGAGCATGATGGAAATCTTGACGCCGTTGGGCGTGGCCAGCGAGTACAGCTGCAGCCGGTCCGGATGGCGGGCGGGCCATTTTTGCGTGATCGGGTAGCGGGAGAGGTCTGTCATGGCGGCATTAGGCCAGAGGCGCCTTGCCGGTGCGCGAGCAGGGGAAATTCCGGATGGGCAAGGCGCGGCGGCAATGCTGATTACCATTGGGAGTTCGGCATTGCCCTACCGTATTCACGACAGCCATGAGCGCATTCAACGAAGAGCGGGTGCTGTCGGTCCACCACTGGACCGATCGGCTGTTCACCTTCAAGACCACCCGGGAGCAGTCGCTGCGTTTTTCCAACGGCCATTTCACGATGATCGGGCTGCGGATCAACGGCAAGCCGCTGCTGCGCGCCTACAGCATCGTGAGCGCGAACTACGAGGAGCACCTGGAGTTCCTCAGCATCAAGGTGCCCGAAGGCCCGCTGACTTCGCGCCTGCAGCACATCAAGGAAGGCGACATGATCATCGTCGGCCGCAAGCCCACGGGGACGCTATTGATCGACTACCTGTTGCCGGGCAAGCGGCTGTTCCTGCTGTCCACGGGCACCGGACTGGCGCCGTTCATGAGCATCGTGCGCGACCCCGCCACGTACGAGAAGTTCGAGCAGATCGTCCTGGTGCACGGCGTGCGGCAGAAAGACGAACTGGCCTACCACGACCTGCTGGTGGAGCACTTGCCCGCCCATGAATTCCTGGGCGACATGGTGACCAGCCAGTTGCGCTACTACCCCACCGTCACCCGCGAGGCCTACCGCAACATGGGACGGGTGACGGACCTCATCCAGACCGGGAAGATGTTCGAGGAGCTCGGGCTGCCGCCGCTGGACCATGCGCATGACCGCGTGATGATCTGCGGCAGCCCCGCGATGCTGCGCGACTTGAAGCACATGCTGGAGCACCAGGGTTTTGCCGAAGGCAACACGTCCACCCCGGGCGACTTCGTCATCGAGCGCGCGTTCGCGGAGCAGTGAAGGCGGGCCGGCCACGGCGCGGCGACTTGACCGGCGTCAGGGTCGCCCATGGCGCAAGCGGCACAATGCGCCTCATGTATTTCGACATCGACCAGCTGACCGCGGGCCTCAGCTACAAATTGCTCACCGCCACCGTGGTGCCGCGGCCGATCGCCTGGGTGGTGACGGCCGACGCCCGCGGCACGCCCAATGCCGCGCCGTTCTCGTTCTTCAACGTGTTCGGCGGCCACCCGCCCGCGATCTGCCTGGGAATCGGGCAGCGCGGCAAGGGCGACAAGGACACGCTGGCCAACATCCGCGCGCGCGGCGAGTTCGTGATCAACCTGGTGCCGGAGCAGCTTGCGCAAGCCATGAACCTCACCGCGGTGGATTTCCCGCCCGGGTGGAACGAACTCGAGCAAGCGGGCCTGGCCGTCGAGCCCTGCGAGAAAGTGCGGCTGCCGCGCATCGCGCACAGCCCGGTCGCGCTGGAGTGCCGGTTGAAGGACGCCATCGCGGTGGATGCCGGCACGACCGGCCACATCCTCGTGATCGGCCAGGTGGTGGCGGCGCATGTGCTGGACGAGGCGGTGGTCGATGCCTCGCGCTGCCATATCGACACGGCGCGGCTCAAGCTGATCGGCCGGCTGCAAAGCCCCGGCGGCTACATCCGCACGCGCGACACTTTCGAGATGCGGCGCATGGATTTTGCCGAGTGGCAGGCCGCTCAGGCCGCCAAGGACTGAAAGCGCGGTGGCGACGGCCCCACGGCCGCCCATCCACCCTCCCTGCAAAAGCTTCCCTATTGCGCGAGGATCCACTGCACCAGGTTCTTGACCTGGGCCGGGTCCTTGGTGGCGACGGCCTTGTGTTCTTCCTCGCTGCCGTCGTCCATCTTGACCTTCGGGCTCTTGGTCAGAATGTCCGTGACCTTGGCCTCGCCGTCGGCCTTGCCCTTGTACTTGGCGGCCGTCTTCTTGTAGGCCGGCCCCTTCTTGTCCTTGTCGACCGCATGGCACTTGGTGCATCCGCTGTCCTTGGTCAACTTGAGGGCGGCGTCGGCATCGACCGCGGCTGCCGGCAGCGAGAACGCGAACGAGGCAACGGCGGCTGCCAACAGGGGACTGACTTTCATATTTCTGCTCCTGGAGTGAAGGGGTATCGAAAAAAAGGGCCGGGTACGCGGATGGCGCGTCACTTGGTGGCCGGCGGCGAGCGCAGCGCCTTGATGCCGAACCATGCGAGCATGGCCAGCCCGACGAAGGGCAGCAGCACGGCATACGCCAGGCCGATGAACGGCCCGAGCAGGAACAGCACCATGTTCTTCAGGAGGTTGGCTGTCGGCGCCGGCGCCGCTTCCACTGCGGCTTGCACGGCCGGTGCGGCGGCCTGTTGTTCCGGCTCGACGACCACCAGCGGTGCGCCCTTGCGCAGCGCTCTTTCCGCGCTGTCCTCGATGATTTCGGGCGACAGCGGCTTGTGCAGGAAATCGGCGACACCGGCGGCGCGCGCCCGCTCCTCGCTGGTCTTGCTGCCGTAGCCGGTCACGATCACCACCGGCGTCCAAGGCTGGTTGGCCTTGATGCGCTGGGCGACCTCGAGTCCGGTCATGCCGGGCATCCGCAGGTCGGTGAAGACGAGGTCGTAGTTCTCGGCCTTGAGCTTGGCCATTGCCTCGTAGCCGTCGGCGGCGGTGATCACGGCGTAGCCTTTGCCGGACAGCACCCGCTTGAAACTCTGGCCCACCACGGGGTCGTCATCGACGACCAGAACCTTGCGCACTGCACTCATGACGATGTCCTTGAAAAGTCGGGTTGGTTCGGCAACCCGTCCGCGTGCACTCATCCAAGCATCGGTCGTGCCAACCTTCGTGGCCCGTGCAATTGCCTCGCGGAATCAAGGACTTACGGCGTTCGTGCCGCTCCCGGGCGGCAGCGTGCAGCGAGCCCGAAGTACATTTTCTTTGTGCAGGAACAGCCGGTGCTGCGCGAAATCGCCTTGCAATTCAACGGCTTGCGCGCGCGGGCGGCGGCCGGATTTCTATACACCCGGCCCCGCTGTCAATGCGGCACTTCGGCTGGCTCACGGCGCGCGCCCGACCTGCGGATGAGCAGGAGCAACGGGATCGCCAGCACCGCGGCGACCATCATGATGGAGAAGTCGCCGACGTAGCCGATCAGCGCGGCCTGGCGCGTGACTTCGGCATTGAGCACGGCGAGCCCGGCCGGCGTGTCGGGGCTCAAGGCCGGCGGCAAGTTGACGAAGCCCTGGTTGCCGCGCGTCACCAGCGAGGCGAGTTGCGCATGCGCCTGCGCGGAGCCGCGCGTCAGCAGCGCCTGCACGATCGAAATCCCGACGCTGCCCCCGATGTTGCGCAGCAGGCTGAAGATCGGCGTGCCCTCGTTGCGCAGGCGCGGCGCGAGCGTGGCGAAGGCGGCGGTCGACAGCGGCACGAACGTGAAACCGATGCCCAGACCCTGGATGAAGCCGGAGGTCACGATCAGGGTGCTGTCCATCTGCAGTGTGATGCTCGTCATCTGCCACAGCGAGAACGCCGTCAGCGCGAACCCGGCCGCCATGATGGCCCGCACATCGACGCGATGCACCAGCCGGCCCACGACGATCATCGCGATCATCGTCCCGATCCCGCGCGGGGCCGTCACGTAGCCGGTGTATACGACGGGGTAGTCCATCAGGTTCTGCAGGAACATGGGCAACAGCGCCATCGTGCCGTACAGGATGGTGCCGACGATGAACGCGAACAACAGGCCCGTCACGTAATTGCGGTCCTTCAGCAGGTCGCGGTCGAAGAACGAGATGCCCCGCACCGTGGCCGTGTGGACGGCGAAGAACCCGAACGCGACCAGCGCCGCGGCCGCTTCCAGCTTGATCTCCCAGGAATCGAACCAGTCGAGCAGTTCGCCGCGGTCCAGGAACAGCTGCAGCATGCCGATGGCCAGGCTGAGCGTGACGAAGCCGAAGATGTCGAGGCGATCGCTGCGCGGCCGGCTCTCGGGCAGGTAGCGCACCATGCCCCAGAGCGCGAACGCGCCCACCGGCAGGTTGATGAAGAACACCCAGCGCCAGTCGAAGTTCTCGGTCAGCCAGCCGCCCAGCAAGGGTCCCAGGATCGGGCCGACCATGATGCCGGCGCCCCAGATCGCCATCGCCTGCCCGATCTTCTCCAGGGGGTTGATGTCCAGCAGCACGGCCTGCGACAGCGGCACCAGCGCCGCGCCGAACACACCTTGCAGCAGCCGCGCCGCCACGATGCCGCCCAGCGAAGTGGCGAGGCCGCACAGCGCCGACGCGATCGTGAAGCCGACGATCGAGACGATGAAGACCTTGCGCCGGCCCCACCGCGCGCACAGCCAGCCCGTGAGCGGCAGCGCGATCGCGGATGCGACGATGTACGAAGTGAGCACCCAGGTGATCTGGTCCTGCGATGCCTGCAGGCTGCCCTGCATGTGCGGCAACGCGACGTTGGCGATCGTCGTGTCGAGCGCCTGCATGATGGTCGCGAGCATGATCGACAGCGTGGTCATGCCGCGGTGCGGAAAGCCTTGCGCGGCGGTAGCGGAACTCACGCGGCGCTTTCCTCCGTCGCCGCGAGGTTGATCAATTGGACGCGGACTTTCGCCAGCAGCGCCAGCAGTTGCGCGCGTTCGGCCGCCGAGAGCTTGCCCAGCGCGCGCGTGCTGAGCGTGTCGCCGATGGCCAGGGCGCCGGCCAGCGCCTTGCGCGCACGCGGCTGAAGGTGCAGGCGGTTGATGCGCCGGTCGCTGTCGCTCGGCTCGCGCCGCACCCAGCCCGCGGCGGCCATGCGGTCGCACAGGCTGGCGACCGCCATCGTGCTCAGCCCCAGCCTTTGCGCGAGCTCGGTTTGCGACAGCGCCTGGTCACCGTCGTGCGCGGCCAGCACGCCCAACAGCCGGCATTGCGCCTGCGACAGGCCGATCTCCTCGCGGGCGAGCCGGTCGAATTGCTGGCCGTACAGCCTCGCCACGTCGCTGACGAGGAAGCCGAAACGGCGGGTGAGGTCCGGATTCATCATCGGGCTTATTATAAATGTGCTTACTATTCCAGGCTGATGAGCCGGGACGCGTCTTCGGCGTTCTCTGCCATTCACGGGTGACTTCGTCCTACGGCCGGACCGGGCAGCCTCAGGAATACTGGGGCAGGACTTCCGCAACCAGGACCGCGCGATGAAGGAGCAGGAAACCGAGAGCCAGGCCGTCGTCGACCCGAAGGACGCCGCCGAATCCGCCGGGCTGGTGTATGTGTCGGACGGGCAGCGGGGCATCCGGCGCGAAGCGGCCGGCGAGTCTTTCCGTTATCTCAAGCCTAACGGCGAACCGTTGACCGACGAGCCGGTGCTGGAGCGCATCCGCAAGCTCGCGATCCCGCCGGCGTGGACCGACGTGTGGATCTGCCCGAAGGCGAACGGGCACCTGCAGGCCACCGGGCGCGACGCCAGGGGCCGCAAGCAATACAAGTACCACCCGCAATTCCGCGAGGTGCGCGAAAGCACGAAATACGAGCACATGATGGAGTTCGCGCGGGCGCTGCCCGCGATCCGCGCCCAGCTCGCCGGGCACATGGGCCTGCGCGGCCTGCCGCGCGAGAAGGTGCTGGCCACCGTGGTCCATTTGCTGGAGACCACGCTGATCCGCGTTGGCAACGACGACTATGCCAAGCACAACAAGAGCTATGGCCTCACCACCTTGCGCAATCCCCACGTGAAGGTGAACGGCTCGGAACTGCGCTTCCAGTTCAGGGGCAAGAGCGGCAAGACCTGGCGGCTGCAGGTGAAGGACCGGCGCGTGGCGAAGATCGTCAAGGCCTGCCAGGACCTGCCCGGCCAGGAACTGTTCCAGTACCTCGACGAGAACGGCGAAACGAAGGACGTGACTTCGGCCGACGTCAATGCGTACCTGCGGGAGATCACCGGCCGCGACATCACCGCCAAGGATTTCCGCACCTGGGCCGGCACGGTGCTGGCTGCGCTCGCGCTGCGCGAATTCGAGGCGTTCGACACGCAGGCGAGCGCGAAGAAGAACCTGCGCGACGCGATCGAGCGAGTCGCCGCGCGGCTGGGCAACACGCCCACGATCTGCCGCAAGTGCTACGTGCATCCGGAGGTGCTGGCCGCGTACACGGAAGGCGCGCTGCGGATGGACGTGAAAGAGCGCGTCGAGGAAGAACTGCGCGACGACATCGCGTCGCTCAAACCGGAGGAGGCGGCGGTGCTCGGGCTGCTGGAGGCGCGCCTGAACCGCTCCCTCGGCGACCAGCTCGAGGAGAGCCTCGCATCACTGCGCGGCAAGCCGCGCCGGCGCGCCTGACCGCCGCACCGGGCGCCGTTCACCTTAAGGCCGCGCGCTCGCGCGCCGCCAATCGCTCGTCGCCACCGTAAGAGTTTGTAGTTCCTGTCGTCTTTGGACGGCGACGCTGCGATTGCAAGGAGCGGACACAACGACGGAAGAAACATGCCAATCGCCTCCCCACTTTCGACTTGCCAGCGGCCACTATGCGCTGGCTGATCGCGCCCGCGCTGAGGGAATTCGTGGCGATCGCGGCCGGCGCGAGCCTGTTGCTCAACCTCGCGATGCTGGTGCCCTCGCTGTACACCTTGCAGGTCTTCGACCGGGTTTTCGCCAGCCGCAGCATGGCGACCTTGTCGATGCTCAGCCTGTTGACGCTGCTCGCGCTCGCCTTCGCCTATTGCATGGACGTGGCCCGCTCCCGTGCCCTGGCCGCCGCCGGCCGCGCCTTGCATCGCGCGCTGTCATCGCCCATGCTCGAGGAAGCGTTGCGCAGGCGCGCATCGGGACGCAGGCAGGCCGAGTCCGACCCGCTGCGCGACATCGCGCAGTTGCGCAGCTTTCTCGGCAACGCCGGCGTCAGGGCCCTGTTCGATGCGCCGTGGCTGCCGATCTACCTGCTCGTGATTGCCCTGATGCATCCGCTGCTTGGAGTCGCCGCCGCCGCCGGCGCCGTGGTGCTGGCCTTGCTCGCTATCGCCACCGAACGCATGACCCGTGAGGGCACCGAGGCCGCGCTGCACGGCTCCCGCGGCGTCGGCCGGCAAGCCGAGGCGCTGGTGCGGCACGCGGAGGTGTTCTTCGGCATGGGCATGATCGAAAGCGCCGTCCAGACCTGGCGCGAGCGGCAGGAACAGGTGCTAGACCAGCAGGCGCGTCTTGCCGCGGTGTCTTCGCGCTTGTCGGCGCTGGCTCGTGCCGCGCGCCAGGGCGTGCAGATGGCGGTGCTCGCGACCGGCGCCTGGCTGGTCATCGACGGCGGTGCATCGCCCGGCATCATGGTGGCAGCCACCATCCTGTTGGGCCGCGCGTTGCAGCCGGTGGAGAACCTGATCGCCGGATGGAAGCAGCTGATCGACGCGCGTGGCGCGTGGCGCCGCTTGTCCGAGCCTGCCGCGGCAGATGTCGGTGAGCCGCGCCTGCGCCTGCCGGCGCCCTCCGGCAAGCTGGAACTCGAGCGGATCGTGTTCGCATACGACCCGGCGGGTCCGGCCACGATCAAGGGCGTCTCGCTGGTGCTCGAGGCGGGAGAGAGCCTGGGCATCGTCGGCGTCAGCGGCTCCGGCAAGAGCACGCTCGCGCGCCTGATCCTGGGCATCTGGCGGCCCCAGGGCGGCGCAGTGCGGCTGGACAACGCGAACATCGCGCACTGGGATCGCACCGACCTCGGCCAACACGTCGGCTATGTCCCGCAGGATGTCCTGCTGTTTTCGGGAACGGTGGCGCAGAACATTGCCCGCCTGGGCAATGTCGACGACGAAATGGTGATCGAGGCGGCGCGCCTGGCGCGGGTGCACGACATGATCCTGCGCCTGCGCAACGGCTACGACACGCTGGTGGGCGATGGCGGCGCGGCCCTCTCGGGCGGACAGCGCCAGCGCATCGGGCTGGCCCGCGCCCTGTACGGCCGGCCGAAGCTGGTGGTGCTCGACGAACCCGACACGCACCTCGACGCCGAGGGCGAGGACGCGTTGCGTGCCGCGCTTCGCGCACTGAAGGAGCGCGGCACCACGGTCGTGTGCGTCGGCCACCGCACCGGGCTGATGGCGCAGCTCGATCGCATCGCGGTCATGCGGGACGGCACGCTGCAGGCGATCGGTGCCGCGGCTGCGGTGCTGGCCCGGCTGAATGGCCGCAAAGTGCTTGCCCTGCCGGCAACGGCGCCCGGGCGCAAGGAAGCCGCAGCATGAATACAGGCAACCCGGGGGGCGCCAGGCCGCTGGTGCAACTGCTGCAGCAGGCCGGAGCCGACGCCGAACGCCAGCGCGAATGGAAGCGCCAAGCGCGCGCGCTGCTGGTACCGGTGGCGGCAGCCGCCGTCCTGCTCGGCGCATGGTCCGCCAGTGCGCCGCTGGCCGGTGCGGTGGTCGCTCCGGCCCAGGTCAGGGTCGAGCACAAGCGCAAGACAGTGCAGCACCAGGAGGGCGGCATCGTGAGGGAAATCCTGGTGCGCGACGGGCAGGCCGTGCGCGCCGGCGACCCGCTGCTGGTGATCGGGGACCTGCGCCAGGACGCCGACCTGGCCGTGCTGCAGGACCAGTGGCGCGCCGCGCGCGCCCGTGCGGCGCGGGCGGCAGCCGAGAGCAGCGCCGCTACGCGCTTCGATGCACCGCAGGAGTTGCAGCGCGACAGCGCCGCGGTGGATCACATCGCCCGTGAGCGCGTCGTGTTCGATTCCCATCGGAAGGCCCTGAACGAACAGGACGGGCTGCTGCAGGCGCAGATCCAGCAGGCGCAGGCGCAGGCGGCCGCGATCGAATCGCAGATCGAGGCCACCCGGGTGTCAGGCGGGCTGTCGGAGGAAGAGGTTGCCATCAACGAGCGCCTCGCTGCCCAGGGGTTCGTCAACCGCACGCGCCTGATCGGCCTGCAGCGCGTCGCCGCCGACTACAAGAGCCGGCTCGGCGAGGCGGGCAGCGAACTGGCGCAGGCCCGCCAGCGGATCGCAGAATTGCGCTCCCGCATCGCGCAGCTGCGCCTGACGCGCCAGACGCAGGCCACCGACGAGCTCAAGGAAGCGGCAACCAGCGTACGCGAACTCGAGGAGCGCCTGCGGCCGTCCAGGGACCAGGTCGAGCGGCATGTCGTGCGCGCACCGGTCGACGGCAATGTGATGTCGCTGCACGTGGCCGCACCCGGCGCGGTCATCGCCCCGCGCGAGCCGCTGCTGGAGGTGGTGCCGCGGCACGAAAAGCTCGTGGTCGATGCCCGCATCGACCCGCAGGACATCGAGCAGGTCACGCTCGGCGGTGCGGCGGAGGTCCGCCTGCTCTCCATCGATGCGCGGCGCACGGCACTGCTGCCCGCCAGGATCACCTTCGTCTCGGCCGACCGGGTCACGCAGCCGGAGACCGGCAAGTCATGGTTCGACGTGACGGTCGAAGTCGATGCGGACACGATCCGCGATCGCCAGCCGGCAGCGCGCTTGCAGGCCGGCATGGCGGCCGAGGTGTATGTGACGACCGCCGAACGCACCCTGTTCGAGTACCTGGCCAAACCGCTGCGCTCGTTCCTGCTGCACGCGATGCGCGAGCCGGGCTGAACCACGAATTCACAGGCGGGCGGCGCGACGGCGGCGCTCGCCCTTGGATATTTCCCCTTCATCCATCAACCCCTTTTTTTGTGGAGATCCCGCATGAAACATATCAAGAACCCCAACCACAACGATCCGACCGCCGACGAGGTGGCGACCCAATCGAGCACTGCCGAGAAAACCGGGCACGACGCCACCGCCAGCTTCGATGCGGACAACGGCCTGCTCCAGGTGTTCGGCACGGGCAATGACAACGACGTGATCATCGGCCGCAATGCCGCCGGAAACATCCTGCTGGACGGTACGGTGCTGCACCTGAACGACGGTTCGCCGACAGTGGACACCACGCAGCTGATCGAGGTCTTCGGCCGGGCCGGCAACGATGTCCTCACACTGGATGAAACCAATGGCGCGCTGCCCGCCGCCTCCCTGTTCGGCGGATCCGGCAACGACACGCTGACGGGCGGGTCGGGCGCCGACCAGCTGTTCGGCCAGACCGGCGACGACGTCCTCAGCGGGCGCGGCGGCGACGATGCGCTGTTCGGCGGCGACGGCAACGACCGGCTGACCGGCGGCTCCGGCAGCGACCAGCTGTTCGGCGAAAGCGGCGACGATCGCATCGTCTGGAATCCGGGCGACGGCAGCGACGTCGTCGACGGCGGCGACGGCGTCGACACGCTCGAAGTCAACGGCGGCAACGGCGCCGAATCCTTTGTCGTCGCGGCCGACAACGGCCAGGTGCAGGTGGACCGCACCGTGCCCGCCCCGTTCACCATCGAATCGACGGGCGTCGAGAACATTGTCATCAACGCGGCCGGAGGCGACGACACCATCGTTGCCGGCAACGGGCTCTCGACACTGGTCCACTTGACGATCGACGGCGGCGAAGGCAACGACACCATCACGGGCGGCGACGGCGCCGACTCGCTGATCGGCGGCAACGGCAACGACGTGGTCACCGGCGGGCGCGGGATCGATGTGGCATCGCTCGGCGCGGGCGACGACGCCTTCGTGTGGAATCCAGGCGACGCGAGCGACGTGGTCCAAGGCGACGACGGCAGCGACACCCTGGTCTTCAACGGCGCCAACATCGCCGAAGAGCTGGACGTCCAGGCCAACGGCAGCGGGGCCACTGTGACTCGCAACGTCGGCGTCGTGACGATGGACCTCGACAGCGTCGAGAACATTCACCTTGCGGCGCTCGGCGGCGCCGACACGATCAGGGTGCACGACCTGACCGGCACCGGTGTGGCCCAGGTCAATATCGACCTGGGTGTCAACGGGGCCGGCGACGGCGTGGCCGATTCGGTGGTGATCGACGGAACCGCCGGTGAAGACGCCATCACGCTCTCGCTGCGCGACGGCTCGCTGGTGATCGACGGCCTGGCCGCGGAAATCGTCGTCTCGAACTTCGAGGCTGCGGACAGTGTCCACGTGTTCGGCCTCGACGGCGACGACATCATCCAGGCGCTTTTCGTGCCCGCAGGCGGCCCGACGCTGACCTTCGACGGCGGCAATGGCGACGACGTGCTCATCGGCAGCGATGGCGACGACGTGCTGTTCGGCGGTGCAGGTGACGACGTGCTGAACGGTGGCCTGGGCCTCGACCAACTCGACGGCGGTCCCGGCAGCAACGTCCTGATCCAGTAAGCGCCCGGCGAGCTGGGCGCCCGGCAACTCTTTGCGTCAATCGACGATGAAGAGCCGGGCGCCCAGCTCCGTGTGCGAGCGGTGCGGTTCAGCGTGATCGGCAACCTGGTAACTCATGCCGGGCCTGAGCGTGAACGTGCGACCGTCCTCGAGCTCGGTGTGCAGCTCGCCCTCGATGCAAAGCAGGATGTGGCCCTTGCTGCACCAGTGATCGGCCCGGTAGCCGGGCGTGTACTCCACCATGCGCACGCGGATGTTGCCGAAATTCCGGGTACGCCAATACGCCATCCCGGTTTCGCCCTGGTGCTGGGTGGGTTCGATGCGCGACCAGTCGGTCGTGCCGAACGGGATTGCCGACATTTCCACAGCCAAACTCCTTTCGCCTGCAGCCGTTACGCCGCCGGCCGCCTGGGCGCGCGTTGCGCCGGGTCATAGAAGAACGTCTCCTCCGCGATGCGCTCGCCTTCCCAGCGCTGGCTGGCGAGCGCCTCCATTCGCGTGACGCTCCCGTCCAGCCACTCGAACTCGAAGATCCGGATCACCACCCGATCCCCGCTCACGAAGACCGGACGGACGCACTTCGATTGCACGGACGTCTGCATGGTGGGCATTGGTCATCCTTTGCGTGTTGTGGTGAGCGCGGCATGGCAGCGGCCCGGCCGGCACACGGCCGGCGTTCGCGCGGCCACCGCTTCATACAGCGTGTCGAGCGAACGCCGCAGTGCGCCGGCGATCGGCGCGGAGTGCAGCATCGCCTCTTCCGGGAAGGTCGCGCCGGGAATCGGGATCGTCACCGAGGCGTCCTCGACGATCTCGGCGGCCATGGTCTTGAGCGTCTCGCGCAGCGCGGCGTCGGCATGTCCGGCGCGCCCGGACGCATTGAGGACGGCGACGCGCTTGCCGGCGAAGTCTTCGCAGCCGACCAGCCAGTCGAGTGCATTCTTGATCACGCCGGAGACGCCGTGCGCGTACTCCGGGCTGGCGACCAGGAGTGCATCGGCCGCGCCGACGGCTTCGCGAAGCGCCGCTGCCACCCGCGGCACCTGGACCTCGAGGTCCGGGTTGAACAATGGAAGTTCGCCCATTTCGCCGAACATGCGGACCTCCATCTCCGGCCTGGCCAGCCGCATCGCGGCCCGCAGCAACGCGGAATTGATGGATGCAGCGCGCAGGCTGCCTGACATGGCAAGTACTCTCATGGACGGCAGCGTTGATGAGGCGAAGCGGCAAATGTAGTGCAGACTCGCCATTCGCGTGCACTGCGCCGCGGCGCCAGCGCGATGTCAGCGCGCGGCGCTCTCCTGCCTGGCCTCGCCCCCGGCCTTGCGCCATGCGGCCGGCGGCGTGCCGAACTCGCGCTTGAACGCGCGGTTGAACGAGGCTTCGGATTCGTAGCCGCTGCGCTCGGCCACGCGCACGATCGCTTCGCGGCCGGTGCGCAGCATTTGCGCGGCCAGTGCCAGGCGCCAGCGCATCAGGTACTGGATGGGCGGCTCGCCCACCAGCGCGGCGAAGCGCTCGGCCAGGGCCGACCGCGACAGTGCCACTTCGCGCGCCAACTCGTCCACGGTCCAGGCCCGGCCCGGGTCGGCGTGGACCAGGGCCAGCGCCCGGCCCACGTGGACATCACGCACGCCCGCGAGCCAGCCCTTTCTTCCGGGCGGAAGCTGCTCGACGTACCGCCGCAACGCCTCGACGAACATCAGCTCGGAGAGCTTGGCCAGCATCGAATTCGCACCCGGCCTCGAGGCGGTCGACTCGCGCACGCCGACGCGCAGCAGGTCACGCATCATCCCCGCGGCCGGGCCGTCGCCGATCGCGATGCGAAGCACGCGAGGCAAGGCCTCGAGCAGCGGGCGGCACACGCCGCGGCTGCCGGCGAGATAGCCGCACACGAACCGCGTGGCCGCGCCGCCGCCCCCGCTGCGCAGCTGCACGAAGTCGTCGCCGGACCCGATGCCGGGAGGCACGAGGCTGGCCTCTTCCACCGGGTCGAGCGACAGATCGCTGGCCAGCAGGTGCCGCTCGTCCCTGGGAAACAGCACAAGGTCGCCAGCCGTCACGTCGAGCACTTCCGAGCCGTCGGCCATGCGCAACTTGCAGGCGCCTTCGGTGAGGTAATGAAAGAACACCATGTGCTCGGCCTTCGAGAGGCGCTCGCTCACGGTGGCGAAGCCGAATTGCGACCACACGCACCACGGTGCGGTGAACTCGGCATTGAGGAAAAGGGCACCCTCGAGCTGCACCGACTTGAGAACGTCTGACAGGGCATCCATGGGGTTCCGATCAAGAACTGCGGTGTTTGTGGCAACACGCCAGGCCGGGGGGACAGGGATACTAGCACTCGCAAATGCGCCTGTCTTTGAACCGGAATCCCCGGCGCCGGTACCCACCTTTGTCGGGCGGCATCTGCGAAAGCGCCGTGGCGGCGGCCGAACGCCGCCGCGCGGAAATCCACTCTTTGAAGGAATCAATATGGCATCTCAAAACGACCAAGGGTCGACCGATCGGACCTACGAAGGCAGTTGCTTTTGCGGCTCGGTTCAATTCACCGTTCAGGGCGCGCCGGCCGGCATGGGCTATTGCCACTGCGACTCGTGCCGCAAGTGGTCGGCCGCGCCCGTCAACGCGTTCACCTTGTGGCAGCCCGACGCCGTGCGCATCACGCAGGGCGCCGACCAGATGGGCAGTTTCGCCAAGACACCGAACAGCTATCGCAAGTGGTGCAAGGCATGCGGCGGCCACGTCCTGACCGAGCATCCCGGCATGGGCCTCATCGACGTGTATGCGGCTTCGATTCCGAAGTTCCCGTTCCACGCCGGTGTCCACGTCAATTACCAGGAGACCGTGCTGCCGATGAAGGACGGCTTGCCCAAGATGAAGGATCTGCCGAAAGAGATGGGCGGCTCCGGCGTGCTGCTGGCTGAGTAACCACTTCCCCCGCGCGCAGCGGGGGTTCATCTGCTCATCAGAAGAGCCCCTGCCTTGCCCTTTTCCGCTATGACCTTCCTGCCAATCCTGATCGCGGTGCTGTCCGCCGGCATTCGCACCTCAATGACATTGAGCGCAATCCTGATCGCGACCCTGGTGGCCGGCATCGGCAGCGTGTGGCTCGCTGCCGGACTGCTGCGCCTGGTTTCACGCGTGTTCGCCCACGAACGCGCCGGCCGCACCGGCCGCCAGCAGCTCCTCAGCCTTGCAGCCGGCGCACTGCTCGCCACTTCCTTCATGCACCTGCTGCCCGAGGCGTTCGAGAGCCAGGCAGGGGCCAATGCGCTGCTGTCCACGCTGCTCGCGGGCGTGGTCTTCTTCTTCCTGCTCGGCAAGGCGCAACTGTGGCATCACGGACATGAACACCCGCGCGGTTCGATGCATCCGGGCGGCTGGGCCGTTCTCGCGGGCGACAGCATTCATTGTTTCGGCGACGGAATCCTGATCGCATCGGCCTTCGAAGCCGGGCCGGGTCTCGGCCTGATGGCTGCGCTGGCCGTGCTGGCCCACGAGGTGCCGCATCACGTCGGCGACCTCACGGTGCTGCGGTTCAGCAGCACCGGCCGGCGCGCCGCGCTGGCCAAGGTCTCGCTCGCGGGCGCGGTGACGGCGCTGGGTGGCCTGGCCGGCTGGTGGCTGGTGGACCGGCTGCACGGCTGGCTGCCGTACCTGCTGGTCGTGGCCAGCAGCAGCTTCATCTATGTCGCGCTGGCCGACCTGGTTCCGCAACTCCAGATCAGGCTGTCGGCGCGCGAGACGGGCGTGCAGGTCGCGTGCCTGCTGGCCGGCATCGGCATCGTGGGCATGCTCGGCGGTCTTGCGCACGCACATGCACATGCACATTGACATGGAATTCAGTGGGGGCATCCAGGAACGATTTTCGCAGCCCTGAATCCTTCGGTAGCATGCCAACTCAAACGACAGAGGCTTCATCCAGGTGTTTTCCTTTCCCTACGAAATGAGCACGGCCGCGCCGGCAACCGGTGTCGAAACGCAGCCACGCGGACAAGCGCGCGATGCCTCGACCAGCGTCCTGTTTGCAACTCTGTACGACGACCTGAGGCGCCTCGCGCGGCGCGAAGTCCGGCGCAACGGCGCGCAGGATTTCCTGGGCACCAGCACCATCGTCCACGAGGCATGGCTGGACATCAGCCAGCGGCCGTCGCTCGAATTCGAGGAGAAAGGGCGTTTCCTCGCTTACGCGGCGCGCGCGATGCGCGGCCTGGTCGTCGACCGGGTGCGCGCGAACTACGCGCAAAAACGCGGCGGCGGGCTGGTCATCACCTCGCTGGACACGTACGCGTCCGAGCAGGCCGTGCAGCCCGAGCAACTCGAACATATCGCCGAGGCGCTGGACGAGTTGGCGGTGCTGGAGCCGGACCTGGCGGAAGTGGTCGACCTGAAGTTTTTCTGCGGATTCACGCTGGGTGAAGTGGCGAGCATGCAGGGTGTATCGGAGCGGACCGTCCAGCGCAAATGGGAGAAGGCCCGGCTGCTGCTGTTCACCGCCATCGGCACCGGCGCGTAGGGACGCGGCCGGTTCGACGGTCAGGGCTTACGCGCCACGAGCCGGACCATTCCCCCGACTCCCGCCTCGCGACGCACGTCGAAGCCGACCGCCTCGAGGCGGTTGATCAGGCGCGCGGGCGGCAATCGCAGCTTGCGATAGTGACTCACGCGGGTGTGCCAGCCATCCGGGTTGCGGTCATGAAGGATGTCGTGCACGATCACCGCGTCCGCGGTGTACTCGAGGAAACAGGTGAGGATGCGTGCGTCGTCGCTTCTCACCGGAATGAACCGGCAATCTCCGGCGAGGCGCACCGAATAGTCACGCAATGTCAGCACGAAGACCCCGCCTCGCGGCAGCGCCGAGAAAGCTGTCTCGACCAGGCTCTCGACGGCCGCCAGCTCGGGCAAGTGCGTCACCGTATCGCCCATGCACAGGATCGCGCCCGGCGCTTCGGTGAGATGGGATCGGAACGAGAGCAAGTCCGCCTCGATGCATCGCACCGGCAAATCCCCGCGCAGTTCGTCGAGCGTGCCCAGCAGCATGGGCGAGGAATCGATGGCAAGGACGCGGGCGCCGCTGCGCGCAAGTGGAATGGCATGCATGCCGAAGCCCGCGCCGAGATCGGCGACGAGCGCGCCAGGACAGCCAGGCAGGTCCAGCGCCGCGATCTCGGCAGCGCCCGCCTGCAGCGCGGCCGCTGCGCCGCCGCACATCCACACGTAGACCCGCGCGAGATGCTGGCTGTAATGGATTGCTGCAGTGGCCATGCGGCGGCTCGTGCTTGCGCCTCAGCCCCGGCGGGCCGCGGTGAACATGGGCTCGAACCGGTGCAACTTTTTACACCGCATGGTGTTCCCCGCTCGCGAAATCCGATTCTCCTGGTTCATGCACCACCTGTTGCCTTGATCAATTTCATGCGCTGACGCGCCGGATCCGAGATGGGAATCGAAATGACGAAAGCAAAGCCGCCAACGCACGTCTTTCCCGACGGGGGACGAGCCTGATGGACGCGCTGTCGCAGGCGCTGCGCGTCGTTCACCTGGACGGTGCGATCTTCACCCAGGGGCGATTCACCGCGCCCTGGTCGTACCACACCCCGCGCACCGACTTCGCCGCGGCGCCACCGCTGGAGGGCGGCGCGCAGCGCGTGATGATCTTTCACCTGATCGCTGAAGGCCAGTGCTTCGTCGAGATGGGCGGCCAGCCGCCGGTGCGGCTGCACGCGGGCGAAGTGGTCGTGTTTCCGCACGGTGACGCGCACCTCATGACATCGACGCCGGGCCTGCCGCCGCCGCCGGACGGGCCGCTGCTGGTGCTGACCCACAGCCCGAGGCACGTCGACTACGGCGGCGGCGGCGCGGCCACGCGCCTGGTCTGCGGCTATCTCGCCTGCGATGCGGCACTGGCCCGGCTGCTGTTCGCCGGGTTGCCGCCGTTGCTCAGGGTCGATGTGCGTGGATCGAACGTGGGGCATTGGCTCGAAGCCTCCGTCGAGCACGCGCTGGACGAGGCGCTGGCGCCGCGGCCCGGCAGCCCCGGCATGCAGGCGCGGCTGGCCGAAGTGCTGTTCATGGAGGTGCTGCGCCTGTACATGGCGGAGCAGGAGCCGGGGCGAACCGGCTGGCTGGCCGGCATGGCGGACCGCATCGTCGGCGGCGCCCTGAACGCGCTGCACACGCAGCCGGCCCATGCCTGGACCGTGGATGAACTGGCACGCGCGGCCAATACCTCCCGCTCCGTGCTGTCCAAGCGATTCCAGCAGTTCGTGGGCAGCTCGCCCATGCGCTACCTCGCGCGCTGGCGGATGTTGCTGGCGGCAAACCTCCTCGCCCGCGGCAATGCCTCGCTGGCTCGCATCGCCGAGGAGGTGGGCTACCAGACCGACATGGCATTCAGCCGCGCATTCCGGCGGGAACACGGCACGCCGCCGGCGGCCTGGCGCCGCCGGCGCACGCCACGCGCGAACGGTGCCGGGCAAACGCCAGGCTGATCGGACAGGCAAACGCGACGCGCGGACAGGACACGGCGGCGGCCCGGATGTTCAACTCCCCGCTCGTGAAGCGCCGCGCGATCGCCACATGGCCGATCGCCCTGCAATGGCGCCGACCGATGGCCGCGCCGATCCCGGCACGCGGCATTTTCTTTCAACTTCATCCTTCGAGAGAGCATTCGATGTCAAGCAATCAAACGACCACCGTTGCCGCTGCCGCAGCGCGGCCCGACCTCGCCACCATCAAGCAGCGCCAGCAAGTCACCTGGGCCAGCGGCGACTTCGCCGTGATCGGCACCACGCTGCAGATCGTCGGCGAGAACCTGGCGGAGGCCGCCGACATTCGCGCCGGCGAGCAGGTGCTCGACGTGGCGGCCGGCAACGGCAACGCGACGCTCGCCGCGGCCCGCCGGTTCGCCCGCGTCACCTCCACCGACTACGTTCCCCACCTCCTAGAAAAAGGCGCGGCCCGGGTCCAGGCCGAAGGGCTGGAAGTCGAGTTCAAGGTCGCCGATGCCGAGGAACTGCCCTTCGCCGCCGGCAGTTTCGATGCCGCGCTGTCCACCTTCGGTGTCATGTTCGCACCGGATGCTCCGCGCGCAGCGTCCGAGCTGCGGCGCGTCGTGCGCATCGGCGGGCGCGTCGGCCTGGCCAACTGGACGGCCTCGGGTTTCCTGGGCGACCTGTTCAAGGTGGTCGCAGCGCACGTGCCGCCTCCCCCCGGGCTCGCCTCGCCGATGCAGTGGGGCGAGGAAGACCGGCTGAAGGAACTGTTCGGGGCACGCGCTTCCGTGCGGGTTGCGCGGCGCGACTTCATGTTCCGGTACGAGTCGGCCGCCCACTGGGTGGAAATCTTCCGCAACTACTATGGGCCCACGCACAAGGCTTTCGCGGCGCTGGACACAGCTGCCCAGCAGCGGCTCCACGCTGACCTGATCGCGCTGCTGGAGCGCAAGAACATCGGCGGCGCCCGTTCGCTGCTGGTCCCCGCGGAATACCTCGAGGCGGTCGTCACGCTCAATTGAAGCGGCGCGCGAACGCGATCAGTCGCGCCAGGGCCGAATCGGTGCCGGCCGCGACCGGCACCTGCGCGAGATACCGCCGCAGGTCATCGGCCAGAGCCGTCACCGTCTGGTAACGCTCCAGTGGGTTCTTGCGCAAGGCGCGGGCCACGATCTTTTCCAGGTCGCCGCGCAATTGGCCGCGCAGCCGGGGCAGCGGGGTGGAACGCGCTTCGGCGATGCGCGCCGGCCCGGCGGGACCCGCGTTTCCCCGCGTATCGAGGGCGGCGCCCAGCCGCGTCGGCTCGCGCTCCAGCATGGCCCGGATCACCTCCATGGAGCTTGCGCCATCGAGGGCCACGGGATGGCGGCCCGCCAGCAGGACGTAAAGCAGGATTCCCAGCGCGTACACGTCGGTGGCAGCAGTCACGGCGCCGCCATTGAGCTGTTCGGGCGCCGCATATTGCGGCGTGAGCACGCGCAGTCCGGCGGCCGTGATGGGCGGCTCGCCGGTCTCGTCTGCCAACAGCTTCGCTATCCCGAAATCCAGCAGCTTGACCTGCCCGTCGTCGGTCACGTGGATGTTGTTCGGCTTGATGTCGCGGTGGATCACCAGATGGCTGTGGGCATGGGCGACGATGGCGAGCATGCCGGTGAACAGGAGGACGCGCTGCCGCACATCGAGCCGCCGCGTGTCGCAGAAGCTATCGATGCGCGTTCCGTCGACGAGTTCGAGCACGAGGTAAGGCTGGCCGCCCAGTGTGACGCCCGCATCGAGGAGCCCCGCGATACCGGGATGCGCTACCCGCGCCAGCACCAGCCCCTCGCGATGGAAGCGAAGGGCGCCGGCGCGGCCGAGCAGGGACAGGTGCAGCAACTTGATCGCGACGTCGCCTGCGGCGCGGCCGCCGCTAGGGTGAGCGCGCCACACCGTGCCGGTGGCGCCTTCACCCAGGAGCGCGTCAATGGTGTAAGGCCCGATCTGCATGCCCACGAGACTGGCGGCGATAGCCTCGTGCTTGCTCATGTCTCCGGTCATGAAGTGCGCGGCGTCAGCGCGACTGGCAGCGCCCAGCAGCGCTTCAAGTTCCGGCGCGAGAGGGTCGCCGCGCTCGCGCAGCTCGCTCAAGCGAAAGTCGCGCTCACCCAAGCTGAGGCCCAACAGCTCGTCGAGCCGGGGGCTCAGCTGGTTCCAGCGACCGCGGTCGGGCAGGGACATCGGGATGCCGACCGCGAGGGTCGCTGTTGTTACGGTGGTGTAGCAATCGAATTCTGCCTTCAAACGCGACATCGCGCTGCGCCGCGAGGCGACGCATCCTGATACAAGAATGGATGGCGTCTTTTCCAGCGCGTCTGCGATTACCCGGTCATGCAACTGTGGCTTGGACCTTCGCTCATACGAATCCGGCGACGGTCAAGCATCCAGCCGACTGATCGAATTTCTTCCCGCACGCACTTCGGATGAAGCCATGAAACGAACGCTCCTCACCGCTTGTCTTCCCATTGCCATGGCCGCCTGCTCGGTCCAGCCACCGGCGGCAAGCACGGTGCCTGAAAACCTGAGGCCCGCCGCCCAGGTGCACCTGAAGACGCTGGCCGCGCGCGGCGTGCAAATCTACGAATGCCGCGCCCGCAATGACGACCCGCGTCTCACCCAATGGGTCTTCGTGGCCCCCGACGCCGACCTGTTCGACGAACATGGCCGCCCGGCCGGCAGGCACTACGCGGGACCGCACTGGGAAGACGCCGACGGCAGCAAGGTCGTCGGCAGCGTCAAGGCCAGCGCCGCGGCGCCGCGCGCCGACGCGATTGCGTGGCTGTTGCTCGCCACGAAATCGGTCGGCAAGGACGGCGCGTTCTCGCATGTGACGAGCGTCCAGCGAATCAATACGGTCGGCGGCACCGCCCCGCCGGCCGGCGGCTGCACCGCGGAACTGATCGGGAAGCTGGGCCGCGTCGCATACAGCGCCGATTACGTGATGTACACGGCCGGGAAATAAAGGAGCGGACGTCCTCGTGCCTCGCGGCTATGCGGCTAGCGCCGCGCGCACGCGCTCGGGCGAGAGCGGCAATTGCCGCAGTCGCAAGCCCGTCGCGTCGGCGCCATCGGGATTGACCACTTCGCCGCTGTCGTTGTAGCGCGCGAACGCGAATCCGCGGCCGTGGCCCGGCCGGCGCTGGTAGCCGTTCCAGCCGAACTTCTGCGCCGCAAGTTTCACCAACTCCTCTTGACGCGCGCTTGTATTTCGATTATCGTGGAAATATCGAATTACGAGCTCGACGATGAAGCAAGCCGATCTGCAACAGGCCACCGCGCGCTTCGCCCGGATGCTCTCCGCGATGGGGACCGAGCCGAGGCTGGGTATCGTGCGCCTGCTGCTGGCGGCGCATCCGGCGGGGCTGGTGGTCAACGAGATCGCCGAAGAACTGCAGGTCCCGAATTCCACGCTCTCGCACCACCTCGACAAGCTGAGGAGCGAGGGCCTGGTCACCGTCGACCGTGAAGGCACCTACCTGCGCTACAAGGCCAACACCGCCGGACTGCAGGAACTGCTGGGATTCCTGTACGCCGAGTGCTGCACCCGCAACAAGGCCGTCGAGCCGCAGAGCGTCATCTGCTGCAAATAACCCTGGAGAACCTTCAATGAGCGAATCGGCCAGCATCAAGGAGATCGTGCGGCAGAAATACGGCGCGGCCGCCGAACGGGTGGCGCGAGGCAGTGCGAACTCGTGCTGCGGCGGCGCATCCGCCGCCCTCGGGCAGTGCGACCCGATCACGTCGAACCTCTACGACGCGCAGCAGGCGGGCGACGTGCCCGCGCAGGCGGTGCTCGCGTCGCTGGGTTGCGGCAACCCGACCGCGCTGGCCGAGCTTGCGCCGGGCGAGACGGTGCTGGACCTGGGCTGCGGCGGCGGCATCGACGTGCTGCTGTCGGCGCGCCGCGTCGGCCCCACCGGCATGGCGTTCGGCCTGGACATGACCGACCAGATGCTGGCGCTCGCCGAGGAGAACAAGCGCAAGAGCGGCCTGGCGAACGTGCATTTCCTCAAGGGCGAGATCGAGCACATCCCGCTGCCGGGCAATTCGGTGGACGTCGTGATCTCCAATTGCGTCATCAACCTGTCGGCCGACAAGGACCAGGTGCTGCGCGAGGCATTCAGGGTGCTCAAGCCCGGCGGGCGCTTCGCCGTCTCGGACGTGGTGGTGCGCGGCGAGGTGCCCGACGCGATCAGGAAGAGCATGACGCTGTGGATCGGGTGTGTCGCGGGGGCGCTGTCCGAGGAGGACTACCTCGCCAAGTTGCGGGCCGCCGGCTTCGCGGACGCGGCGATCGAGGTGACGCGCGTGTACAGCTTCGAGGATGCGAAGGAGTTCCTGCGGGGCGACTCGGGAGCACTAGCGCCGCTTGCGAAAGAAGTCGAAGGCCGGTTCGTCAGCGGCTTCGTGCGGGCGACCAAGCCGCGCTGACACATCGCCGGCGGGGAACGCAATCATGGATCAAGACAGTGCCGTGCCGGCGCGGTTCCAGACGGTACACGACGAATTCCGGCCGCGGGTGCTGCGCCAGCTCACGCGCATGGTGGGCGCGAGCGAGGCCGAAGACCTCACGCAAGCCGTCATGCTCAAGGTCAGCGACGGGCTGGCCGCGTTCCGAGGTGACGCCGCCCTGTCCACCTGGATCCACCGGATCGCCACCAACGCCGCGCTCGACCTGCTGCGTCGCAAGAAGCTCGCGCCAGCCGGGGCACTGGACGCGCAGCCCGATGAAATCGACGATGCGCCCGATCCCGATACGCCGTCGCTCGAGGCGGTGGCGATCCGGCGCGAAACGGGCGCCTGCATCCGCGCTTTCATCGGCCGGCTGCCGGACAATTACAGGAGCGTGCTGGTGCTGAGCGAGGTGGAGGGCTTCACCAACGAGGAGATCGCGGCCGTGCTGAGCCTGACGCTCGGCACCGTGAAGATCCGCTTGCACCGCGCCCGCGAAAAGCTGCGCGCGGAGCTGGCCGCCGGATGCAGTTTCGATCACGATGCCGGCGGCGATCTCGGCTGCGACCCCAAGCCAGCGGCAGTGGGCGCCTGACGTTTCGTGGCCCCGGCCGGGCCGTATCCATTGGCGCGGGGGTCTCGTCCAACGCAGTGCATAGACACTCCTGGAGATCGAGATGAGCGCTTACACACCCCCGTTTTCACTCGCCGTGCAAGGCGTCACGGGCCGCTGCCCCGTCGGCGAGGCTTACGCGATGGAGCAGATCGGCAAGAAGACTTTCCCCGTGCTGTCCTGCGAAGGGCCGTGCATCCGCGGCGAAATCGCGCGGCTGGCGGCGAACCTGGTGGCCAGCGAAATGCCCGAGCTGGCCCGCGCCTGTCACGCGGAGGCTTTTTTCGTGCCGCATTCCGCGATGGCGGCCTGGGTGGAACAGGCCGAAAGAATCGTCATGATGGACGGCTGTTTCCTCAAGTGCCACGGCCGCGTGCTGAACAACCTGGTGCCGCAGGAGAAGGTCATCCACTTCGACGTGCTGCCCTTCCACAAGAGGTTCATGGACGTCTTCCTCACGGACGACGTGCCCGAAGAGGAACGCAAGGCCGTCGCGCGTCAGGTGGCCGACAAGATCATCGCGAGATTGAAGCAGGACCTCCTCAAGACGACAGCGGGCGCCTGAGCGCCCGCCTTGCCGCAGTGCCGGCGATGCCGGCCGCCCACTCACTTCACGCGTGCGGGCGCCGCGATCGCGGCGGCACCGAACCAGGCCAGCATCCCCAAGCCGGCGAACGGCAGCACGATCAGGTAGACGAGCCCGACGACGGGCGCGGCAGCGATCAGCAGCACCCGCTTGCCGAGGCGCAGCGCCTTGTGCACCTTGCCCGTTTCGTACAAGGCCTTGCCGGCGAACCACGCCAGCATGCCCAGCCCGACGAAGGGCAGCAGGATCGCGTAGAGCAGCCCGATGAAGGGCGCCGACAGGAACAGCGCCATGTTCTTGATCAGCCCGCCCGCGCCGATCGCCTCGGGCGCGGCTGCCGTTTCGGCTGCCTTGTTGCGGGATCCCTCGATGACGATGGGAGTCCAGGATTCACGGGTCTCGACGACCGATACTTTGCGAAGGGCGCTCATGATGACCTCCTCATAAGAGTGCGGTTTCCGGCGGGAACCAGCCGATGCTCGATCAGGACCTTGGCTTGCGTGTTCATATCGAATTCCGGTTGGCTTGCAACGTGACCACTGCATCAGCCGTGCCAGCTCACGCGGCAATCGAAGTTCATGTGGACTATCAATGAGTTACGAGCTCAGCGTCGGGTGCGGCGAGCGCAACGGGCGCTTTTCCTGCGTCGCGGTTCGGCGCGAAGTACAGCGGCTTCATGCATCCCAATCGCCGCAGCCGGAAAACTCTTTTGAATTCAAGCAATTGCGCTGGCTCGGCGGTGTCGCGCGTTTCTATACACCTGTGCATCGGTTCCTACATCCGCTGATGGCATCCGCCCACTTCAGTGCGCCCAGCCCGGCCTATGCTGTTCTTTCCGGTGATCAACATCTGTTTGGAAAGGGATGACCAATGAAATCGATCAAGACTTTGGCTGCAAGCGCGCTGGCTGTCGTTGCCGTGGTGGGCCTGAGCGCCTGCTCGGATATGTCAAGGCGCGACAAGGATGTCGCCATCGGCGCGGGCGCGGGCGCCGTGGCCGGCTCGGCGCTGACGGGCGGCAGTGCCCTGGGCACGCTGGGTGGCGCCGCTGCCGGTGGCGTGATCGGCAACGAAGTGAGCAAGGACAAGCGTTAAGCGCAAACACGGCGCCGGGTCGCGCGCCGCGCGCCCGGCCCGCACTGCCCGCGTGAAGCGGCTTCCCGTTCTGGCGCGCGCCGCGGTGCATATTGCACTCGTGGTGGTGTGCGCGGGCGTCGCCGCCCAGGACAAGAAGCCCGCCGGCAGCCTGCCGTCGGTGACGGTGACGGCCACGCGCGATCCTGTCGAAAAATCCTATCGCAAGATCGTGCAGGGCATGGACCTGTTCGAGCGCATGCACGCAATGGCGCCCAACGCCTCCTTGCGCTTCAAGCTGCTGCCGCGCCGGCCGAACACCGACTTGAACCGCATCGTGCTGGAGGTGGTCGGCTCGACGTTCTCGTATGAAGTGCCGATCGCCCCCGACCACACCTTCACGCTGGAGCGCAACCGCAAGGCGCTCCAGGAAGACGCCGCCGTCACGACCAACCGCAGAAAATTGAGCATGACGTGGCGCACGGAGATCCGCACGAGCGGACTGCCGCCCGACACGCGCCGGCTGGGTGACCTGCGGCTGGAATGCCGCGTCGGCATCGAAGCCGACCTGGTGTCCAACACCAATCCCATCATCGCGCGCATCGCCCACCTGTTCACGGGCACCGAGGGCTATTGCGAGCAGAGGGACGCGAAGTATCTGTTCTTCGCCGACCGGCCGCTGTTCAGCGTGACGCTCGTCGCCGGCGCGCGCCGCGAAATCCTGCCGATCGACCAGCTGTACGCGGAGGCGAGCGACGACCCCGGCCTGAAGTACGACCTGCCCTATTGCGACTGCGAGGTGCTGGTGGACCGCACGTATTTCCTGCCGCTGGGCGACCACAGCTGGCCGGACGACACGCTGGTGCAATTCGAATACATGGACGACGGCCCATGACGAGTGCGGCCTCCGCGCTGCTCGCCGCGTGGGGCGCCGCCTGCGTGTCGATCGCCGGCTGCACTTTCGCCGGCGGGCCGGCCCTGCCCGACCGAGCGGCGGGGATGATGCGTGCCGGCAGCCCGTCGCCCGCCGCCGCGCAGTCCTCGATCACGATCGGCAAAAGCACCAGGGCCGAGGTCCTCGCCGCGCTCGGGCCCGGCAACGCGATCAGGTTCGACAGCGGCTACGAGGTCTGGGTCTATCGCTGGCCGGGCGCGCAAAGAACGAGCCGCGCCGCGACGGAACTGGTGATCCTGTTCGAGCCGTCCGGCATCGTGAAGAAGACGCGCGTCCGGCCGGGGTACGGCCCGGAACCGAAGTGATCGCCGCGCCGAGGCCGGTGCGCGACGCAGGTGGCCTAGAATTCCCGACTCATGGCCACCCTCTTCCCGTTTCGCGCGCTCCGCCCGCCGGCCGTGCTCGCAGCCCGCGTCGCGTCCCCGCCGTACGACGTGGTTTCGACGAAGGAGGCGCGCGCCCTCGCCCGAGGCAACGCCGACAGCTTCCTGCGCGTATCGCGGCCGGAGATCGACCTGCCCGAAGGCATCGACGAGCACGCCGACGCGGTCCACGCGAAAGGACGGGACAACCTCGCGGAGCTGATGCGTCGCGGCGTGCTCGTCCAGGACCCCGAGCCGCGCCTGTACGTGTACGCGCAGCGGATGGGCGGGCATAGCCAGACCGGTCTCGTCGCCTGCGCCGCCGTCGACGAGTACGACAGCGACGTCATCAAGAAGCACGAGAAGACGCGCCCCGACAAGGAGGACGACCGCGTCCGCCACATCGACGCTCTGTCGGCCCATGACGAGCCGGTGTTCCTGACGTATCGCGCGGTCGCGGCCATCGATGGCGCGATCGAGGAAGTGAAGCGCGCTGCGCCGACGTACGACCTCGTGACGCCGGATGGAATCGCGCACCAGCTCTGGGTCGTTCCGCCCGCCGCCGGCGAGGCGATCGCGGCGCAGTTCCGGTCGGTGCCGGCGCTCTACGTCGCCGACGGGCACCACCGCTGCGCCGCGGCCTCGCGCGTCCACGCCCGCCGGCGCGGGCAACCCGGCGAACACGGCGCATTTCCGGTGGTCCTGTTTCCGCACGATCAGGTGCAGATCCTCGCGTACAACCGGCTCGTGCGCGATCCCGGCGGCCGCGGGGCGCAAGCGCTGCTCGCGGCGCTGGGCGACGTGTTCGATGTCGAGCCCGCCGCCTCGGCGCAGCCGGACGGGCCGCTCACGTTCGGCGTGTTCGTCGGCGGCCGCTGGTGGCGCGCCCGCGTGCGTCCGGGCAGCTACGACGCGAGCGACCCGGTCGCATCGCTCGACTGCTCCATCGTGCAGGAGAAGCTGCTCGCGCCCTTGTTCGGCATCGCCGACATCCGCACGTCGAAGGACGTGGACTTCGTCGGCGGCATCCGCGGGGCGCAGGAGCTGGAACGCCGCGTGAACGAGGAGCACTGGTCGCTGGCGCTGCACCTTTTCCCCACGCGCGTCGAGCAGTTGATCGCCGTCTCGGACGCCGGCAAACTCATGCCCCCGAAGAGCACCTGGTTCGAGCCGAAGCTGCGCTCCGGCCTGTTCGTGCACCCGTTCTAGCGCGCGCGGCGCGCCCTTCCGGGGCGCGCATCCACTTCCACACGCGATGGCGCTCCCGCTGTCGGGGCCGTCAAGTGCAATTTCGGTGAGATATGCACACGCGAATCCGTTCCGGTGATAAATGCACACGCGAACACGCGATGCTCTCGCCCGAACGCGGGATTGGCACGGCGAGCGCGGGCAAGCACCATTCATGCACTCGTTCGAAATTGATGT
Organism: Ramlibacter sp.; assembly: GCA_019449555.1. Classification (GTDB taxonomy): domain Bacteria; phylum Pseudomonadota; class Gammaproteobacteria; order Burkholderiales; family Burkholderiaceae_C; genus Ramlibacter. Next base: position 5,110 of record JAGRPN010000416.1, on the reverse strand, counting down.
TTCCTTCGAGTTAGCTCCCACGGTGACTTGCGCAAACGGGTTCACCAGGGCTGGATAGGCGGGTGTTGAGCGGCTCGCCTCGTCCTGCATCCCAACAGCGCTCAAAAAGGAGTTCGACATGAACGACAAGCTCGCATCCTCTCTGACCATCGTCTCCACGGCTGCCGCCGCCCTCGCCCTCGCCGCCGCGAGCATGGGCTCGGGCAACGCCTACGCCGACGACATCACCATCGACCCGACACCCTTCGTCAGCACCAGGACCCGCGCTGAAGTGCAGGCCGAAATCATGGGGCAGGCCGAAGTCCTGAGAGGTGAGTCCGGCGAATGGGCGATGCAGCAGAACGTCGCGGCCCAGCCCAGCACTTACACGAGTGCGCAGGCCAAGGCCGAATACATCGCCGCGCGCCGCGAAGTGAACGCGCTGAACGCCGAGGACAGCGGCTCGTCGTACTTCGCGTCGCTGCCGCGCCGCGAGCACGACCGCGTGATCATGGCGGGTTCCCACGATTGACGGCCGTTGCCGCATCGCGCGGCGTGGCGCCACCATCGGCGCCGCGCGATGCCCCCTCTCATGCGCGTTCGAGCGCGCCGGATGCGAGGCCCTTACCGGCGCGAAGGGCTCAGGGCGCCGGTTTCCAGAACGGCGCGGTTGACTCCAACCTGGGCCCGAACCCCGATCAGCAGCCCCAACGTGACGCACACCAGCCCCATGACGGCAGTGACCGTCATCGATTCGCCCAGCAGGGGCACCGCCAACACGGTAGCCAGCACCGGCACAGCCGCGGTGATCATCGTCGTGCGCACCGGGCCGAACGTCTTGACCACTTGCGTGAACGCCAGGCCGGCGACAAACATCGAAAGACCGCCCTGGTAAACCGCCTGGAATGCGATCTCGGACCAGGGCGCGCCGGCGAGATGCGTTGGCACGAGGCCTGCGGCCGCGGCCAGCGCGAACAGAGGCACGTAGGCGGCGAGGCAGCCGATTGCGATCGCGCAGGTCGCCGGCACCGCGTCCAAACGCCAGCGCCGGCACAGCACGCTATACAAGGCCCAACACATCGAGGCGCCGAGGAACAGCAAATCGCCCCGCCAGCTGGCGTCGCCGCCGAAGGCGCGCAGCAGGCTCGTGGCTCCGATCAGAAGGTCGCCGGCCACGATGGCCACCAGGCCGACCAGGCGCGCGCGCCGGAAGCGCTCTCCGAGTAGCAGCACGGCGAATACGGCCGTGTACAGCGGCAGCGAGCCGGGCAGCAGCACCGCGGCATGGGACACCGGTGCGAAGAAGAATCCGCTGTACGCGAACGAGCAGTATCCGATCCCGGCTATCGCAGCCAGCGCCGCTGCGCGCTGGAACGCCTGGCGCGGATGCGGCGCGAGCTGGCCAAGCAGCCAGCGGCCGCGCCAGAACAGCACCGGCAGCGCGAGCAGCCCGGAAAACGCGAAGCGCACGAACGAAATATCGAATGGGCTCAAATGCCCCTTGGCGCTGACACGGGCGATCAGGATGAACGACGTCCAGATCGCCAGCACGCCGGCGGCGCAAACGACGCCGACCCAGAAGGTTCGACGCCGGCTCGGTGCTGCGGAATTCACCGCGCGGTGGCGAGGCCGCCGACGATTCGGGTCAGGGCGTGTCTTCGCTTCATGATGTCTCCTGGGTGTTTGCCCCGGCGCATTCGCGCGGATGCAGGGAGAGTCGCACAGCTGCATTCACCCGACAATTTAATTATTTAGCTGAACTGATGAACGCGGTTCATGAATGAAGCGCCCGCCCGCGCCGACGGCCGATATGTCTTGCGGTCGGTGGGTCCCACAGCGGCGTTCCGGCGGCCACGCTGCCCGATCAGCCAAAAGACTTCTCGCCACAGCTCAGTCATAACTTCCCGGTACATCGAGCAGATGGCGAATCGGTGAGTCGCGAATCATTTATTCCTTATGTGAATGCAACCCCATTGTCGCAATGGTCTTTTGAGTTCAGAATCCAACGCGGCGGAAATGTCAATACTCGAAAACTCCTAAGGTTTTTGCCTATTTCCACGGAAGTAGGTCAGGTGGTGGTCAGGTCACTTCTGCTAGGAGGACGCCACTGCTGTCCCGGCGCCCAATCTCTTGAACGTTTCTTTCATGGGGGCCCACGTGGCGCTATTTGACCTATTGATGAGGAACCGCTGGATCGGCTTCGGAGGGGCGGGTTTGCTCGCCCTCACTCTGGCTGGATGCGGCGGCGGGGGTGGATCCGGTGATACAGCGGCGAGTCCGCCGGCGGCGGGCTCCGCCGTTACGGTGAGCGTTTCGCCGCCGACCGGCACGCCGATCGACGCCGCTGCCATGACGCCGGCGCAATTCGCAGCCCTTGCGCCCACGGGCGCAGTGACCAGCGTTTCCATCCAGAGCCCGCCCGTGGTGACGTTCCAATTGACCGATGCCGGCAACAGAGGCATCAAGGGGCTCGGATTTACCAGCCAGGCCTCGACGGCGACTCGCCCCGGCCTGAGCAACATCGCGTTTGCCTTGGCGAAACTGGTGCCGGCCACCAACGGCGCTCCAAGCAAATGGGTGAGCTATATCGTGACCGCCAATCCGACCACGACATCCGGCGAGACCCCGCGAGCGCCCACCTCGGACAACATCGGCACCCTGGTCGACAACGGCGACGGCACTTACAAATACACGTTCTACCGGGACATCACGAAAGTCAAGGACGCCGTCGCGGCGGCTACTCTGGCCGCCCCGAACGTTGCGGCAGACCTGGGCGATCTCTCCTACGACGCCACGAAACTGCATCGACTGGTGATCCAGGTCGGCGGCAACGCGCGCGGCACCGGGACCAACACCGCGACGGGCGCCGCATCCGGCGTCACGGCCGTGCCCATGGGCGCGCCGGTGAACATCGTGCTCGACTGGTACCCGGCCACCGGCAAGGTGGCCACCGCCACCGACGCGAACCAGCGTGAAGTCGTCGCAATAGCCAACTGCAACGAATGCCATGGCAAGCTGGCGCTGCACGGCGGCAATCGGGTGGATACCCGCTATTGCGTCGTTTGCCACACCGACCAATTGAAGTACGGCAACACCAACGTGGCGTCCACGGCCGGCAAGTTCCCGGCGCTCCAGGAAACCGCGACGGTGAACGGCGCGACCGGCATCACGACCTACCGGTATTCGCCGGCAACCAATATCGCGGACGGCGAAGTCGTCGGGAACTTCCCGATCCTGGTCCACAAGATCCACCAGGGCAAAGACCTCGTCAAGCAAAACTACAACTTCGCGAACGTCGCGTTCAACAACAAGGGCTTCTCGATGCTGGACGGCGGCCAGCGCATGTGCACCAAGTGCCACGACAACACCAAGGCGGCGCAGGCCGACAACTGGAAAACCAAGCCCAGCCGGGTGGCCTGCGGTGCATGCCATGACGGCATCAACTGGACGACCGGCACCGGAACCACCCTGGCCGACAAGGCCGCAGGCCTCGGAAAGGCATCCGGTCACGTCGGCAGCGCGCAAGCCGACGACTCGGCCTGCGCCATCTGCCACCGCGCGGAGCTGATCGTCTGGAACCACCAGACCAACAACCTGACCAAGCACAACCCCACCGTGCCGGCCGGGCTGAAGAACATCAGCTACGAGATCAAGTCCGCAGCCGTTGACGCGGCGACGAACAAGGCGACCGTGGTGTTCAGGGTGCTGGTCGACGGCACTCCGGCAACGTTCAAGGCCCCTGCCGCGGGCATGGCAAACCCGCTCGACGGGTTCAGCGGAGCTCCGAGCTTCCTGCTCGCGTACACGATGGATGCGACGGCCACCGACGGCATCAAGGCGCCCGCCGACTACAACAACGCGGGGAACAAGCAGGCCCAGGCCATCAGTGTTTCGATCGCGGCCCTGCTCGATCCCGGGAAGGCCGCCGACGGTTCGCTGTCCCCGACGCCCGACGGGAACGGGTATTACACGGCGACGCTGCTGGGGACGGGCACCAAGAAGTTCCCGGTCGGAGCGACGATGCGTGCCGTCGCCTTGCAAGGCTATTTCACGCAGCTCAGCCCGGCTGCCGCGCGCCATGCGATCTCGGTCGTCAAGGAAGTCACCGGGGACGCGTTGCGCCGCAAAGTCGTCGATCCCGAGAAGTGCGCCAACTGCCACGAGTGGTTCGAAGGCCACGGCGGCAACCGGGTGTACCAGACGCAGGTGTGCGTGATGTGTCACGTGCCCGGCCTGGCGTCCAGTGGGCGGCAGATTGCCGACTCGACGATGAATACGTGGAGCTTCTCGGCTGAGCTGCAGAAAATCGTGGACTTCTGGAAGTTCGACAAGACCGTGCCCAATGCCGCATTGGCGTTGCCGGTCACGACGAACAACTTCAAGGACATGATCCACGGTATCCACGCCGGCAGGGAGCGCGTCAATCCGTTCCGGGATGCGAGAGACTCGACGTCCCGAGGCGAAATCACGCTGCTGGACTTCGCCCGGATGGATTTCCCCGGTCAGTTGAACAACTGCGAGACCTGCCATATCGCCGGCACGTACAGCGCAGTGCCGCTCAATGCGCTGCCTTCGACGTACGAAACCGTCGACGCGGCGTACGACGCGGCCATCGCCACCGGAACCGCGACGACGGCACTGGCAAAGGGCGCCTTGTCGACGACCACGGCCAACGGCACCGACCGTGTGACGACGCCGTTTGCCGGGGCCTGCGTGAGCTGCCACGACTCGGCTGCTTCGAAAGCGCACATCAAGCTGCAAGGCGGGCAGCTGCAGGTCAATCGCAGCACCGCCGGCCTGGTGGGCAGCGAATCCTGCGCGACTTGCCACGGTGCCGGGAGGAGCGAGGACCCGGCGATCGCCCACAACAGGTAGCCGCCGAACGGGGCACGGCACGCCGTGTCCCGTCGGCCAGCGCTGGCCGCGCGTTTTTCGCCGGCAATTCAAAGGCCCCGCGCCATCCGATGGATGGTTGCGGGGCTTTTCCTTGTGCGGCTTGTCTGGGTCCTGCTTTTTTTTGTCAACGTGCCAACAGCCAACCCGCCATCGCGGTGAGCGCCACCACGAGGACCGGAGGCTGGCGGCCGTACACGAGCAAGCCGAAGGCCCCCAGCGCCAGTCCGAAGTCGGC